>CAVGTO010000039.1:0-16523 GCA_963631865.1 Eggerthellaceae bacterium | reverse complement strand
TTAAAGTCGTGCGTAGGCTTGTTGCGTCTGGAGAACTGCCTAAAAGAGAATCACGGAGGCGTGAATGTCCATCCTAAGTTGCCAAGAGTTCTGACAGCTCGCGAAATGGCCCGTCTACAGTCTTTCCCTGATGATTTTATATTTATGGGGAAAAAGAGCAAGCAACTTGTGCAGATTGGCAATGTCGTCCCCCCCCCTTCTCGGTAAGGCCGTCGGGCTTGCTGTCTTAAAGTCTATCAAGTCCGTGTGACTGACAAATAAATTGTTCTACTATGATTTCAAATGCTTATTATGAGTGCGTCAAGCATTTTGAGCGGAAGATTGTGGAGTATGCCAATAATATTTTCAAGACTTATGGCAAAGAGCTAGTCCTTCGTCTTGAGGAGTATAATCTCCTGCAGAATAAACATAATTGCATTGAGTCGTCTACTGCTATAGGCTTCGTTCTTGAGGAGTTCATAGTCTCTAAGCTTGAGATGTATACCCATTGTGACGAGTCATCTGAGTATGTCATTGATCGTTATGTTGGAGGTACTACTAGCGAAAGCTACGATTTCTATTGCCTGTCAGGTAATATTAGGTTTATGGTAAACGTGAAAGCGGAAAAGGAGGATAGCGCAAATAATGCTGTCGCTGCTATTGGTCAACTTTACCGCAATTACTGCGAGGAAAATCCTGAGCAATTGAAGTCGTATATAATGTTTAAGATATTGTATTCTATTGGTGAGGGAAATGAGGATACGGTGGAAAGACGTGCAAAGCCAAGAAACATCCATATTGATGGGATTGAAACATACGCTCTTGAAGAAATTGATTTTTCTAAGGGCCATTCTCAAGACCATCGGCGGTGGTCCGAAAATACAACCAGTAAAAATAATTGGCCTTTGCTCATTTCCCCAAAATTTAGAAATGAGAATAGGGTCCCCGATCAAGATGTGTCCTATTCCCGGACATTTAAAATGATTGAGGGTATTTACGAAGGGATAATCTAATTCATTTCCCCCCCCCCCCTTATAGCATTAAGTAACCTATGAATACCGATAACGACGACGAGATGAAGGACGGCGAGCAAATCCCGCAAGACGATAATCTCGATACAAATAATGAGCAGGAGTCTGAGCCCCAGGATGCTGACTCTGAAATTATGGATGCGGAATCCATTGACCCCGATGCTGAGCCCGTTGGCGATGCCCCGGCGTGGGATTCCGATGCCGTAAAGAAGAGCCGTCTCCATGGCATGTACCGCCTTTGGTTCCTCGATTACGCAAGTTACGTAATCCTCGAACGTGCCGTGCCTCATATCGACGACGGTCTCAAACCCGTGCAGCGACGTATCCTCCATACGATGCGCAAGGACGAGAATGGTCTCTACAATAAGGTGGCGGGCATCGTTGGCGACACTATGCACTTCCACCCGCATGGCGATGCCTCCATTGGCGATGCCCTTGTCCAGCTCGGCCAAAAGGGTCTTCTCATTGATACTCAGGGTAACTGGGGCAACATACTAACTGGCGACGGCGCCGCTGCCCCCCGTTATATCGAGGCTCGCCTCACCAAGTTCGCTCTCGATGTCGTCTTCAGCCCCAAGGTTACGGTTTGGAAGGAGAGCTACGACGGTCGCAACGAGGAGCCTGTGACGCTCCCCGTCAAGTTCCCGCTCCTCCTTGCGCAAGGCGTCGAGGGCATTGCCGTAGGTCTTGCCTCCAAAATCTTGCCCCACAACTTCAATGAGCTTATCGATGCGTCGATAGCCTACCTCGAAGGCAAACCTTTCACTCTCTATCCCGACTTTCCCACAGGTGGACTTATCGATGTCTCGAAATACAACGACGGTCTCCGCGGCGGCACTGTCCGCATCCGCGCAAAGATTGAGAAACGCGATGCCAAGACTTTGGCCATCACCGAGATACCTTTCTCCAAGACCACCTCGGCCGTCATAGACTCCATCCTCAAGGTCAACGATAAGAAGATTAAGATCCGTAAGATTGAGGATCTTACGGCCGCCCATGCCGAGATTATAATCCATCTCCCCGCTGGCGCATCGCCCGATAAGACCATCGATGCCCTCTACGCCTTCACGGATTGCGAAGTCTCCATCTCGCCCAACGCTTGCGTCATTATGGACCGCAAGCCACACTTTATGGGCGTTTCCGAAATCCTTCGCCATAGCACGGATCGCACCGTGGATCTCCTCCGCCAAGAGCTGCAAATCCTTCTCGATGAGCTCGCTCAGCAGTGGCACACCCTCTCCCTCGAGAAGATTTTCATCGAGGAGCGTATTTATAAGGATAAGCAGTTTGAGGAGGCCGAGAACATCGATGCCGCAGTTGCTCATATCGATGCCCGCCTCAAGGCCTATTTCGAGGCCAATAACGTCCAACTGATGCGCGGCGTGACCCGCGACGATATCCTCCACTTGCTCGAAATCAAGATGGCGCGTATCCTTAAGTTCAATAGCCAAGCTGCTGAGGATAAACTCGTTGCCCTCAAGGAAGATATGCGCAAGACGCAGGACAATATCGACCATATCATCGATTTCACCATTGCCCATTTTCGCCGCATCAAGAAACAATATGGTGTCGGCAAAGACCGCCTCACCGAGATCCGCTCTTTCGATAATATCGAGGCTACCAAGGTGGCCGAGCGCAACAAGAAACTCTATGTCAACCGTGAGGATGGTTTTATGGGCTTCGGCCTCAAGAAAGGCGATTACGTGGCCGATTGCTCCGACCTCGACGACGTCATTATCTTCTACACCGACGGTCGCTACGTCGTCAAGAAGATTGATGAGAAGGTTGATGTCGGCACGGGCGTCATGCATATCGCTATCTTCAAAAAGAACGATACCCGCACGGTCTACAATGCCATTTATACCGATGGCGAGACTGGCGTTACCTTTGCTAAGCGCTTCAGCGTCACTGGCATAACTCGCGACCGAGAGTATGACATAACTGGCGCTACCAAGGGCACCAAGCTTCGCTACTTCAGTGCCAATGCCAACGGCGAGGCCGAGGTCGTAAAAGTGCTCCTCCGCCCACGCGCCAAGCTCCGCAATGTGGTGCTCGATTTCGATTTCGCTACTCTTGCCGTCAAGGGCCGTGCCTCTAAGGGCAATGTCGTCACAAAGAACGACGTCCATAAGGTTGTCCTTAAACGCAAGGGTGAGAGTACCCTCGGTGGCCGCCAAATCTGGTTCGAGCGTGAGACTCTCCGCCTCAATCCCGATGGCCGCGGTGAACTCCTCGGTGAGTTCGGCGCAGAAGATAAGATTCTCATTATCACCACTGCAGGCGATGCCATAATAACAGGCACGGGCTTCGAGCAGCATTTCGATGATAACATGGTGCGCATCGAGAAGTTCGATGCCCGCAAGACGTGGACTGCCATCTACATCGATGGTGAGACCGGTCTCCACTACATCAAGCGCTTCAAGATAACCCTATCGGCCAAGCCTGTCAACTTCATTGGCGACAACCCAAAGAGCAAATTCATCTGCATAAGCGACGAGGATCATCCACTCTTCAACCTCACCTATGGTGGCGACGATAAGTGGCGTCCCGCAGAGCAAATCGATGCCTACGAGTTCATTGGCGAGAAGAGCATCAAGGCCAAAGGCAAGCAACTCGCTAAGTGGCAGGTGGGTGACATAACTGAACTCGAACCCGTAATACCAACCGTCCGCGAGCCAGAGCCAACCTCCTCGCCCGACGATGACGATGCCGCCGACGAGCCTTCAGAACCCGTAGAACCCACGCTCTTCTAAAGTTTCCGAGCTAATACCCAATACCCAAAAATTAGCCGAAGCCCGTATGTTTTTCACAATACGGGCTTCGGCTTTTTTATTATAATCTTCTAGGAAACAATCGGCACCGTCAAGACTCTGTATCCAATTCCGGCCGTTGGGGTGTCGAAGCCCTGTAAGGGCGCGGTAAGTCTGCCCGGCGGTGCGAGCCCCGGGCTACAAATAAATCCGGGCTATAAAAAACGTGGCTACACCCCTCACAACTTCGTGACGCCAAAGTAATCCCTCTGCTTGTGCCACCATAGTTTCCACTGCAATTGCACCTTGACATCCGTGCGCCTCGGCCCCTGAGTCTGTTCATAACTCGTACCCACCACGTTGCGGTCAAAGTAACGCATCTGTGTGCACCACAGCCACAGTTTTAGCGTCTTGGCGAATTTCAGAGTGAGCATGGCTGTGCCCGTCACTCCTTCGCCCGAACACGTTGCGAATGCCATGTCATACAGCACCATAGGCCTGCGTGTGTATGTGCGTGCCGAGTAACTGTCCGTATTAAAGTAAGAGAAACTGCCGGAGAAGGTTACGTGCTCCTTGGGTGTCTTGATTTTGAGAGTTTGCGCCACGAGTGTTCCAGCGTCACGCTGCCCTGTGGCGGATGTGGCATGCGTGCGTTCGCAAAGTGTGCTGAGGTTGAGTCGGCGTGTTGGCTCGGCCGTGAATATTAGTTTGCTGCTTGTGGTCTTTGTGCGCGATTTTCTTATTATCTCTTCGTCGTCCTCAACTGTCTCTTTATATGTGGCTCCTTTGTCGGTATGGCGTATTCTGAGGCTGAGACTTGTGTGGCGAGATGTCTTGCATTCGGCGTTTACCCTTGCGCTCCAACCTGTTGTGGGGAGCAGTGTGTTGCTCTGTAGCCAACGTAGTTTCCATATGTCTATATTGGCACGCAAATTCAGGTGTGGTATTACGGCTGTCTCGAAGCCGAAATAAACCCCGCTCTCGCTGCCGGCGCGGCTTGTGCGACTCACAGGTTGCTGTATCTGCGCGAAGTACGATTTACCAAAGCGGCGTATTGCTGCCGAGATGGAGTTCCCTGTGCCGAGACTGATGTCGATGCCGAGTGTCGCGCCCGTGGCATTGCGTCCCTGTGTGGCAACCTCGCCATAGATATGCGCTCGCCCTAGGTATACCCGTGCGTCGAGACTGGCTGTGGTTAGGTTTTTG
This sequence comes from Eggerthellaceae bacterium, assembly GCA_963631865.1. Classification (GTDB taxonomy): domain Bacteria; phylum Bacteroidota; class Bacteroidia; order Bacteroidales; family Marinilabiliaceae; genus W3P20-009. Next base: position 11,557 of record CAVGTO010000039.1, on the reverse strand, counting down.
CCCGTGGGGTAGTAGAGTCGGTATAGTTGTCCGTTATATCCGAGTGGTTTGCTGGTGTGCCAATTGTTGATGCCTGCGCCAACCCTTACTTTGCCGATATCGGACGACGCATATGCGCCAAGAGTTGTCAATTGGTCGTTGTGGCGGTAGCTGCGCTCGGTGGCTGTGCGATGGTAGCCCGTTGTGCGTATTGTGGTTATGTATATCGAACTATCGGAGGCCGTCTTTGTTGTGGCATCGGCATCCACCCAAGACGCGTAGAGTGCCATGCGCACTGGCAAGATGCGTATCTCGGTGGCTATGCCGCGCATATAGTCACTCTCGGCGGCGGACATCGATGGCGTAATACCTGTAGCAATACGTGCGGCGGATACACCCGTTATTGTCGGTGAAAATCCAAATCCCGTCCAAATCCCGAGCCCTTGCCCAAGCCTCACGGCGTAATTACCAGCCACAATTCGCCGCACAGGCCCTCGGGCGGGAATATATTGCGCATACCCGCCGTAGAAATCCATCAGCCCACTCCCATTCCGCAATTGTGGCTCTCCCGAATCATTGTCACCAACAATTCCAAACGTCAGTTGCCCGCCAATCTCCGCTTTTATCCTGAAGAGACTCTTATATGGCGAGCCCGCATATTTTGCCTCCGTGCTGTCTGTCTTTGCGTATCCGCGTGCCAAGGGCCACCGCCGCCCAAGTCGTGCTATGGCATCAATCTTGGCCACGGGTCGCAATGTGGATGTGTCAACTCGCTCGCCTATCGTGGATATGTGACGCAAGATAATTATATCCGTCGGGCTCAGTCCCCTGATAGTCATGAGTTCCTGCGGCGTAATTAAGCCGCCAGCCCTCTGCCTGCGCATAATTATTGAGCGTGCTTTACGTTCGTCCAGGAAAATGAGCTCGGCAAGCTCTTTCTCTGTCGCAGTGCTCAGATTAATAGGATTTGAGGCTTTAGATCGCAATTCCGCAAGTCCTTCCGTTGCCGCCTCATCCAATTTACCTTCCTCGTCCAGTTCCTCGGCTATGGAGTTCACGAGGTCGTCGAGCACTGCATCTCCTTCTGTATCCCGATTTGAGTCGCCTGTTTGTGCGCCCTCGGCGTTTCCTATGCCATAGCTTCCATCGCTCCCTGCAACCTCCTGTGCCCGAGCCTCCCCACCCAATGAATTGCAAAGACTAAGAATTGTCGCAATGGCCGTCACTGCTGGCTTCCAAAGTCCCAAATGGGCATAGCAAGACAGCCCGAAGCGCAAGCCCCGGGCTATCTGTGTAAGTGCTATAACTCTAAAGGGCCTCAAAAAACTCGCAATCAGTAAAGCTCCTTCCACTCAAACCTGTTGCCCATCCGCTCAATAAAGCGCATAAGGTCCTCGCGACTTACGGAGAGCGATGCCCTGTTGTCGTTTGGGTGGAACGCCAGTCGGTCGGCTTGTTGCAGGTTGGAGTCGAGGAAGAGTATCACTTCGTGGTTCTTGTCGTTTATGAGGCCAAATGGACTTACTGAGCCAGGCTTGAGGCCAAGGTATCGCTCCATTCGCTCGGGCGATGCAAAGGATAGTTTGCCCTCTCCGAGGCGATGCTCAAGGTCGTGCATGTCGATGCTTTGGTCGCAGTCCAGCACCACGAGGTAATGTTTGTTGCCTTTGTGGTTGCGAAGGAATATGTTTTTGCAGTGCTTGCCTTCCAGCGCAGTCCAATATTTACGCGCATCCTCTATCGTCGGCGTGGGCGGATGCTCTATGTACTGAAATTCTATGCCCATCTCCTTGAAGAGGTCATACAGTTCTTGCTGTCCTATCATCTCTTTACCTTTGTTATTCAAAAAATCAAAGCGGGAGCAATCCTAATTTTAGGCTGCTCCCGCTCTTTATGTTTTCGTCTTGTTTATATCCCTATTGATTAGGGCTCTACGAGTGCCTTGCGGATAACTTCGCTCTCGCTACGGATGGCTACCATCTGCTCCTCGGAGATGCTGCTGGCGTCTACGTTGCTGTAGATATTGTAGAGAGGCTGAAGTGCCTGGCGGAGACCGGTTACATTGGGCTCACCCTGCACTTCGTCGAGGAGCTTGACGAGCTTCTCGAGAGGCTCCTTCTGGCTGAGGAGGATTTTGACCATCTCTTTATTCTCGAAAGTCTCCTGTGAGATATGGGTGGCAATGTAGAGACCCTCTACCCAGCTGCCGGCTACAATCATAAGGCTGACGGGACCACGGCCATTGCGGTTGAGGTAGTCATACGAGTCGTAGAAGGAGTTAGAGATGAGCTCGGTCATACCCTCCTTGTTGTTCTCGTTGTCCTCCATCTTGGTGGCAAGTTCGGGGTCCACGGCGCGAGTCATATCGAGTGCGTCGATGAGAGCGCGGATGGTCTGAGTGTAGTCCATAACGTTGCTCTGCTGGTTGTAGGTCGATGCGTAGCAGAGGTCGGCACTGTAGACGCCCATGTTGACGGCGCGCTTGGCCTCGGTGACGTACTTGTCTACGTTCTCCTTGGGATTGCAGATGTCGAGGATGTAGGCAGCGTCGATGCGGTTGAGCATGTCGGTCACCTCAAATGCGGTGGGGAGTGGATATACGAACTCGCGTACATTCTCCTCAACGTCTTTCTGGCTCATGACACCCGCCTTGTCCTGGCTGCCCTTTACGGTGCAACCTGTGGTGACTGCCATTGCCGCTGCTACTGCCAGTGCGGCTGCTATGTGCTTGTTATTCATATTCCGTGTTTGGTTTATGATTTAATTCCGAATATTTCTTAGTTGTCCAAACAAAAGTAATAAAAAGATATAAAATAATCGGCTGTCGCGAAGATTATTTTACGCTCTTCATTGCGAATGAGATTGAGACGGCCTTGTGGTCGGATGTTGGCATGTCATACTCGCTATACCCTTCCGTGGCTATCTCGTCGGTTGTGAGGACGTAGTCTATGCGCAGTGGTGGCAAGTTCCCGCGATACGTCCGCGCAAGTCCCAATCGGTGAGGTGCGCGGGCATCGTTGATGTGACGCTTCGTATTTGTCGCCATATGATAGGTGTACGATATCGGCGTATCGTTGAAGTCGCCGCATACAATAGTGGGGTGGGGCGACGTCTCGATGGCTTTGGCAAGGAGGTTCGCCTCGGTTTGCCGTTCGATGAAGGCGTTCCTCAACTTGTCGTATGTCGTATGTAGTGTGCTCGCCCGTTCGTTGTCTATCCTGCTGCGTCTGCTTACCGCGTTTATCTCGTTCGGTGTCAGGCGTAGCGATGCAAGGTGGCAGTTTATTATGCGTACCGTGTCGTAGCCAAGTCGGATGTCTGCCGTTATCGTTGAGTTCATCTCGCCGAGTTTCCCTACGGTCTCAGCAGGCTTGTCTGCTTTCTCCAGCGGTATGCGCGAGAGGATGGTCTGCCCTCCGCGGTCGTCGTTGAATGTCAGTTGGTATGGGTATTTCTCGAGGAGTTCGTCCCCTTGCCCATGAGTTTGCTTGCTGATAAAGTTGAAAGCTGTGCACTCTTGCAGGCATATCACGTCGGCATTGGAGGCTAAGAGGAATGAGCAAATGCTGTCCCGTGCATGCTCGACCGTCAACTCGTCGCCATAACCAAGATAATGAACGTTATACGTGACGAGTTTATACGTCTTACTCCCGGCCGCAATTCCCTCTTCCGATGTCGGTATATCTACCACCTGGCGTGCGCTACCCCATGTGGCTACAACCACGGCTGCGCAACAAAAGCAAGCAAACCAACTCCTGAAGGCGAACGTGACGATGATAATTACCAACATCAAAAGCCATAAGTACGGAAACGCAAACCACCCTAAGCAAAGCTTTCCTGCCTCTTCGGGCGGTATGCGGACCGACCACGCGGTGAACGCCGTAGCGCACGCCACGAGTATGATCACCAACGTTATGAGGTGCTTAAGTGCCTGAAGGATTAATTTCATTTCTGACTCTGATTGAACAAGGTTATCTTCTCCTCGTCCGTGAGGCTGTTATATCCGCGTGCGTTTATCTTGTCAAGTATGCGGTCCACCTCGCGGTTGTTGTCCGCCTTGCTTTTGTTATATTCCCAATCCGGGTTGCCCGTGCCGCGCGTCAGTTTCATCTTTGGTTTGCGGCGGAAAAGGGAACTTATGCTGCTGTCCGTCTCGCGCTTGCCTGCCCATTGCTTGGCGAGTATCCACCCTGCCAATGCGCCGCCGAGGTGAGCCAAGTTGCCGCCGACGTTGTTGAGCCCAATCAACATTATGATTGACAGTGCTATGTATACAAGTGCCAAGTACTTAATCTTGACCTCGCCAAAGAATGTTACCCATACTTGCCTGTCCGGTGCTGCCACGGTGGCCGCAACCATTAGCGACATTATGGCTGCCGAGGCTCCAAGCAATATGCCGTGTCCTCCCATAGGAGTGAAGATAAGCAGTAACGCCGCTGCGCAACCTGCCAATCCTCCAACCACGTATGCCACAAGTGCCCTCTTCTCACTTCCCCATATCTGCATGAAGAGCCGCCCAAACCAATAGAGCGTCAGCATATTAAAGAGGAAATGTATGAAGTCGTAGTGCGTGAAGATATTCGTTACGATGGTCCAAGGATGAGTAATCAATCCCGCGCCAATAGGCATGCCTAGATACTCCAGTGCCCAACCTCGGTATACGCCCTCGCTCCACGCCGCTATGTCCAGCAAACGCACTGCGAGGAATATCGCCGCATTGATATATATCAACTTGATTATGATGTCGTTGTACCTAAACGACTCGCGTATCTCCCTTGCTATAGATGCCAATGCTTTTGTCTTTTTCTTATTAGTACCTTATATATCCTGAGCCCTAATATATCCTCTGCACTTTCCAATACTTGAGCAGAAGGAAGCCGAAGAGCATGCCGCCGAGGTGTGCCCAGTGCGCCACGTTGTCGTAGTCCGCCCCATGGATTCCGCAGAAGAGCTCTATGAGTCCGTATATTATCACGAACCACTTGGCTTTCATAGGTATCGGTGGTATCATAAGCATTATGCGCATATTGGGGAACAGCATGCCGAAGGCCAACAGTATGCCGAACACGGCTCCAGATGCACCAACGGTGTTCTGCGCGTTGATATACATCTCCTGATACTTGGGCAGGAACTCGCGCGCCAAGGCGGCAGCCTCCGACGGCGATGAGTTGACTACGCCGTTATATGAGTTCAGAAAACTGGTTATGAGTGCTTTGGAGTCCGAAGAGAATGCCACTACATGGTGCTGCACGAAGGCGTTGACGTTCTCGAAACTCGTGTCGCTCATTGTCTGGTCCACTGCCGCAATGAGCGGGTTGATGTCAATGGCCATAGCTATCTCCTGCACAATTCCCGAACCTATGCCGCAAACCAGGTAGTATATCACGAATTTCTGCGTACCCAGGGAATTCTCTATCACGGTGCCGAACATCCATAGGGCGAACATGTTGAAGAAGAGGTGCGAGAATCCGCTGTGCATGAAGATGAACGAGACAAATTGCCATACACCGAAGTCCGATGCCGTTATGTAGTGCAAGCCCAACCATTTGTCGAGGTCTATCCCGAGGCTGCTTGTGCCCAGGACGTATGAGGCGGCTAAGAGGAGTACGTTGATAATTAGCAGATTGAGTACTGCCGGTGTCATTCGCATGGTCTATGGGGTATATGATGTGTTTGTATCTTGATATCTGTGTGTCTTGCGCCTGCGCTATTGCGTCTGATTTTTTGCCTATCCGAATAGCGCGTTGAGGTCTTCGTCGGCAATGACCCGTACTATGGCTTTGCCGCTTGGCGTGTATTGCTTTTCGACCGAGGCCATAAGCTTGTCGTAGAGGTCATTCATCTCGGCTTGCGTAAGCTCGCGCCCGTAAGGCGTGGCCCCGTGCGATGCCATTTTGCTTACTATCGCGCTCTTGATGTCGGTGTGGATGTCCACTTCGCCCGTGCGGCATCCGACCATGAGATCCTCAATGAGTTCGTGGATGGCTGCTATGCCCAGTGCGGCGGGTACGCTGGTTATGGTCAGTGCGCCCTCCTCATTGTCTATTGTCGTTTCTAGGCCTACTTGCTTCAGATCCTCACTTATCTCGGATACTATGCAGAGGTCTTCCGCTCCCATGGGTATTACGTCGGGGAAAAGCAGACTTTGGCTCTCCACGGCCGAGGCTTCCATCTTCGCCATGAGGCTGTCGAAGAGTATGCGCTCGCTCGCCCTGTGCTGGTCGATTATCATAAGGCCGCTTGGCATGGCGCACGTTATATAGCGTCGCTTATATTGCGACAGGTGCGGACGTTCGGCTGTTGCGCCAGCCTCGCCAGGATCGAAGAGGCGTGCTGCCTCTGTGGGCTGTGTATGCCACGTTATGCCACTGGTTTGGGGCGTTTGTTGCGCTTCGCTTGCTCCGAATTCCCTACTTATGAAAGTGCCTCCACTAACTGAACTTCCCGCAAAAGGATTTCCGGAATAAGAACTACCCAGATAAGAGCCGCCCGAGAACGAACTAGTGGGGAAACCCGCACTACTGCCGTTAGATCCTCCGCCCGCTGCCGATTGGTATATTGTCTCCCAATCGTGAATGTCGCCTTGCGAAGTGCGGTTGGCAATGTGACCTGCGTATATCGCACCCTGCTGGCTCTCGTTGGTGAAGGGGTTGTAGTTGTCGGTCGTCTGCGATGCCGTGGGGTCGAATCGCGGTATGTCTATTCTTTCACCGCTGTCGAAGTCTATTTGCGGCAGTATGTTATTGTCGTTGAGGCACGAGGCCACGGCGGCGTTAAGTATGCGCCATATGGCTTGATCGTCGTCGAATTTTATCTCGGTCTTCTGCGGATGTACGTTTACGTCCAAGGCCTGAGGGTCTACCGTGAGGTAGATGAAGTAGGCCGGCACGTGGTCTGCTGGTATGATGCCTTTGTAGGCGTCCGTCACGGCTTTGTTGAAGTACGAGCTGCGCATGTAGCGGTCGTTGGCGAAGAAATATTGGTCGCCACCAGTCTTGCGTGCCGTGTCCGGCGTGCCAATAAATCCGCTTATCTTGACTATGCTCGTCTCGGTCTGCACAGGTAAGAGCAGTTTCGCCATGCCAATGCCCGCCACTCCCGCCACACGCTGCTTGACGTTGCCCGCCGGCAAGTTGTACAGCGTAGTGCCGTTTGATGTGAGGCTTACGCTTACGCCCGGGTGCGCCAATGCGACGCGCAGAAATTCCGAACATACGTGGCGCATCTCTGCCGTGTCCGACTTGAGGAAACGGCGGCGCGCGGGCACGTTGAAGAAGAGGTTACGCACGCAGAACCTACTGCCCTTCGGCGTGGCGCATGGCTCTTGACTAACAACCTCCGAGCCTGCTATCTCCAGTTTAATGCCCAGCTCTTCGCCCTCTTGGCGAGTGAGGAGCTCCACCTGTGCCACGGCGGCTATCGATGCCAAGGCCTCGCCACGGAAACCCATGGTGTTCAGGTTGTAGAGGTCTTGTGCTGATGATATTTTCGATGTGGCGTGACGCTCGAAGGCGAGTCGCGCGTCGGTCTCGTTCATCCCCGAGCCGTCGTCGACTACCTGTATCATTGTGCGGCCGGCATCCGTCACCGACACGCGTATGTCCGTGGCCCCAGCGTCTATCGAATTCTCCATAAGCTCCTTGATCACCGAGGCGGGGCGCTGTATGACCTCGCCCGCGGCAATCTGGTTGGCCACGGAGTCCGGGAGCAGGTGTATTACGTTCATCGGCTGCGCAGGATGTGCTCCAGGATGACGTCGAGGTTGCCCGTGAGGAAATAGTAGATGAGGGCCACGAGGATGCCCATGATGAAGAGGCGGCGTACCGTGCGCTGACGGCTGCCGTCCTCCATCTTCGGCTTGTATGCCGCATGCTTGAGGCGCATGGCACCGTTGCGGAGCATGCCGCCTGTACCGGCCAACTTCTCTACCTCTTCGGTGAGGCCGAGGGCTTTGCGACGCTCCTCTACGTAGTCCTTATATGGATTGTAGTACAAGGGTTTGTAATCAAACTCCTTGTGTTTAGGAAGCTGAATGAATGACTTCATCTATCTCAATCTCTGTTGTCTGTTATGTCTCTCTTTCTCCGGGGCTCGGGATTAGATCTCGTAGTCCGTGCAGGCGCGTACGTCCAGCATCTCGCCCACTTGCTTGGCTACTGCCACGTGGCGCGGGTCGGTGGCGTAGGCGCTCAGTCCGGCAAGGTCGTCGAACGTGGCCACGAGCGCGAGGTCGAACTTCTCCTTCTCATTGCAATTGAGGCCAATCTCGATGCTGCGCAGGGTGGGGATGACGCCCTGGAGGGCGAGGAACTGGTTGCGGATGTCCGGCAGGCGGATGCCCTTGACGCTCTTCTCGACGTCGTCGCGAAGCTTGAAAAGAACTATGTGCTTGATCATTTCTTTATGTTCAAATCGGGTCTTACGCGAAAATAACGTCTTTAATTCGATAATACACTTGGGCGCGCTACTTTTTGTTGTCCCCATTTTTGTAACTTTACGCTGTGTTATTACTTTAATTTTTAATCGACGTGAAGATGTACAATAAAAGCGCTGAGAGTGATATGCGCCCCAAGACGCCTTTCGTGCCCGACGGCACTGCGGCACTCCGTTCTTTGAGCCTTGAGGATGTTGTTTTTGTCAATGTTGAGGGAGTCCCCGAACTGAGTGAAAGCTCAAATCTCACACCCGAACTCCAAAAGTATTGGGACGAGTTCTCTGCTCCCGTGCGCGGCGAGAATGTCTCGGCCTCAGAAGCTTACCTCTCGGCTGGCACTGTAGCCGAGTTCGGCAAGACCGTCTGCATCACTGCTGGCGTAATCCGCCATCGCGATGACGACGACCAACCTTATTTCATCACGACGAGCTACGCCGGCGACGATGAGCGCGAGGTCCTGACAGGCTTTGCCTCCATGCTCAATAATTTCTTCTCCGACCGTGCCAACGTCCACTACCTCTGTGGCCACAGCATCTGGCAGAAGGATATCCCTTTCCTCGCAAAGCGTCTCCTCATCAATGGCATTGAGCTCCCGTCTCTCTTCGACCCCAAGGGCCGCCGCCCTCTCCGCGCTCAGCTTATCGACACCGCTGAGTTTTGGACTTTTTCGGACCACAATGCACCCCGCGTTCCCGCCAATCTCCTTGCCTCTGTCTTCGGTCTCGATGCCGAGGCTGCCGATTTCGACCCAGCCGAGGCCTACCGTCTCTTCTATGAGGATGGCGATCTCGACCTCATCAAGGAGCGTTCCGAGCGCAAGGCTCTCCTCTTTGCGCAACTCATGCTCCGTTTCCGAGGTGAGGGCGTTATAGATCAGGCTAATGTAGTCCGTAAGGGATAGTTCTGGGTCACTCTAAGTAATTCTGGATGGCAAATATCATATCTCTCCGCGGTAAGACTCCAGTAATAGGCAAGAACTGTTACCTCGCCCCTACGGCCACACTTATTGGCGACGTCACCCTTGGCGATGGTTGCAGTGTGTGGTTTGGCGCCGTTCTGCGTGGCGACGTTGCGCCTATTGTCCTTGGCAATAACGTTAATGTTCAGGATAATGCCGTGATTCATGGCACTTATGAGCGCCATTCCACTATTATTGGAAATAATGTCTCGATTGGTCACTCTGCCATTGTCCATGGCGCTACTCTCCAAGATCGTGTGCTCATTGGCATGGGCTCCATTGTACTTGATGGCGCTACAGTCGAAACGGATACGATAATTGCCGCTGGTGCTGTCCTTACGGGTGGCAAGACTGCCGAAAGCCACGGTATATATGCCGGTACGCCCGCCAAGCGCATCAAGGAGCTTTCGCCCGAGCAAAGTGCCGACACCATTGGCCGCATTGCGTCCCATTATGCCGAGTACGCCTCTTGGTATCACGATTCTTGCGATAATCAATAAACGCATTCTCTCCTTTATTATGAAGAAGTTAAGCATATTGCGTAGTCTCCTCACTGTCTTGTGCCTCTCTCTTGCACTCAACGCCTATGCGCAGGACGAAGACTATTTCAACAGCACGTGGTATAGTTGCGACCTCAGCGGCACGCAAACTTCTTGGCTCGTAGAGAAATATAAGGAGAATTTCTTGGCAAATACTCCTCTACTTGGCGAACGCGGACAGCTGATTTTCTCCGATGAGTGCATCGAGATTAATTGCGAGAGCGTCCAAATGCATTTCCCGGTAAAGAAATATAAGCGTCTGACGGAGACCTCCTTTTGTGTGGAGCGCAATGGCGACGACGATTATTTCAACTATATGGAGGTGCTCAGTACGGTTGGCCGTGTCAAGAACTCTTTTAAGGTTCTCTTGGCTTGGCAAGATCCCGATGGTAATTTGCAAAATACTCACGTCTTTATCTGCCGTGCCAAGACTACACCTACTGTCTCTGGCGGAAAGAAGCAAGGCTCAACTGATATAGCCTTTCCCCCTCAGGTGCCTAAGTTATGATTGGTCTTTTCGACTCTGGCTATGGCGGCTTGACCATATTTAGTGCCGTTCGCCAGCTTCTCCCTCAATACGATTACGTATACCTCGGCGACAATGCCCGTGCCCCTTATGGCACCCGCTCTTTCGACGTCGTCTACCAGTTTACTCTCGAGGCAGTCCAGACTCTTTTCCGTCTTGGCGCCGACCTCGTAATCTTGGCTTGCAATACAGCGTCAGCCAAGGCTCTGCGCACCATTCAGCAAAACGATCTCCCGCGACTCGACCCCACTGGCCGTAAGCGTGTTCTTGGCATCATCCGCCCTTCGGTTGAGGTCCTCGGCAACTTTACCCGTACGGGTCATGTTGGCATCATGGCTACGGCGGGTACTGTCACCTCCCAATCTTACGTAATTGAGATGGCGAAGCTTTGGCCCGATGTCGTTGTCAGTCAACAGGCTTGCCCAATGTGGGTCCCCCTTGTTGAGAATGGTGAGTTCGATAAGCCGGGAGCCGATTATTTTGTGGCGAAATATACAAGTGAACTAATGGCTCAAGATCCGCAAATCGATGCCGTGATGCTCGCATGCACCCACTATCCCCTTCTTTCTCCAAAGATCGACAAGGCTCTCCCAAATGGTGTCCGTCTACTTACGCAAGGAGACATTGTCGCGAATAGCCTAAGAGATTACCTCTCCCGTCACTCCGACCTCGAGGACTCTCTCTCCAAAGGCTCATCCGCCCGTTTCTTCACCACCGAGAGCCCAGATAAGTTCGCCGGCACCGCCAGCCTCTTTTTCTCTGGTGACCTTGCCGTCCGACACGTGACGTTGTAGGATTTCCCAAAAACTATTACAAAACCCCACGATTGCCAAATGGCAACCGCGGGGTTTTGCTGTATAATGTGCAATTGGTAGCATTTTCAACCCAACAAACCATGTCTCAAAATCCCGGTCTGCGGGGAACCCGTAGCCCCAAAGGGGCGTGGTAAGCTAGCCCAGGATGCGAGCCCCGGGCTTCGCATTGCAATTATATGTGCAAGATATTACAAACCCAATCCAAAAAGATAATATCAAAACATCCTTCCCTTCTATGATTGTTAAATCTGCATTTGTTTAACAAATATTAACTGCCCCCCCCCAAAAAAAAACTTAACATTACGC
>CAVGTO010000038.1:0-16617 GCA_963631865.1 Eggerthellaceae bacterium | reverse complement strand
GTCCCTTGAGCCTCCGTGGAGGCCGTTTCGTTCCCGAAAGCGAGTGCAAAGGTAGACAAAGTTTTTGAAGTTCATAGCGCACCGTTCTCCGAGCACTGTTGGTGGCTTGCATTTGAGTGAGTTTTTGCTTTGGTTTTAAGTATGTTACGCATAAACGTTAATTGAAGTTAAAGCGATTTATTGATTGGCAAACGTTGGGAATTGGGTGAGAATTTTGGGGTGTTGGTTGAGATATGGGCTTTTGAGATAGAAAAGGGAATGGTATTTGTATTCGTTATTGTGCACAAAGGAGAATTGCACCCATAGACATATTAATAATGCCATTTGACTACACACCATATGTATTATGCTTGTTTAAGCATAAAATGGTTGGTTGCAAGAAAAATGGGAAAGAAGATGTATTTGTGGAGGAGATGAGTATCGTGAGCGACAATGCGATAGGGACTTTTTTGACAGAAAAGTAGGAGAATGAAGAAATTTTAGGAAACCAAAGGTAGGAAGGGTGCGTAAAGGGGGACAGTTTTAGGTGAAAACGATAAAAAGAAATTAATTACTAAATCCATAAATCGCAATGAAATTGAAGAATCTCTTCGTGATGGCAGGTCTTTGCACCGCTATCGTCCTCACTGGCTGCAACGCGAGCAGCGCAACTAAGGGTGGTCTCATCGGTGGCGGCGCAGGTGCTGCTGTAGGTGCAGGCGTAGGCGCACTCGTTGCTAAGAACAACCGCAAGAAGGGTGCTCTCATCGGTGCTGCTGCAGGTGCAGCTGTTGGCACCACCGCCGGTATCATCATCGGCAAGAAGATGGATAAGAAGAAGAAGGAGCTTGCAGCTCTCGAGAATGCAACCGTAGAGGAGGTGACCGACCAGAATGGTCTTACCGCGATCCAGGTAACCTTCGGTGAGGAGGGTCTCAAGTTCGCTACTGGCAAGAGCACTCTCAGCGCAACCGCAAAGACCGCTATCGCAACCTTCGCAAAGACCCTTACCTCTGGTGAGGATGTATCTACCGCCGACATCACCGTCGAGGGTCATACCGACAGCACCGGCTCTACCGCGACCAACGAGAAGCTCTCTCTCGCACGCGCACAGGCCGTAACCGATTGCCTCGTAGCAAACGGTGTAGCTAAGGCTAACATCACCACCCGTGGTCTCGCATCCGAGTACCCCGTTGCAGACAACTCTACCGCAGAGGGTCGTAAGCAGAACCGCCGTGTCGAGGTTTACATCACTGCAAGCCAGGAGATGATCAACGCAGCTGAGGCTGAGGCGAAGTAAATTTGCCACGGCTGTCAGGCGACAGTTCTCATAAGAATATTAGTTTGCGTCTCGCTTGGGTCTTTGAGCCCTTGCGAGGCGCTTTTTTAGTTCACAGCGCACAGTTCACAGTTATCGGTAGTTTGAGAGGACGACATTTGACTGTTTTGGGCGACGTACAGCTACGTACGACAATATTCAACAATTCCTGACAATATCTGACTATTACGACAATCCTCGGCAATGGCGACAAATCCTGACGATTGGGACAACGCTAACAATTCAGACAATCACGGACAACTTTTGACAATTTTGATAGTCTTTGACTATAATGACGATTCAAACAAGGCTTGGCACATAGAGGAATTGGGGGCTTAGGGTAAATTAGTTATATTTGCGAGGGAGGATTGGATGTCCCTGGAGAGAGGGGACTGGATTCTTCTAACTTGTAAAGCACAAATAGGATAAGAGATGAAGTCTATACGGTATTATATATTTTGTATAGCGGCCACCTTGGGGCTAATGGGTTCGGACAATTGCGAAGCACAAAGGACGGACTGGGCTCATTGGGGAGAGACGCCAGCTGTAGGCACGAAATTTGAGAACGCGCTCGACGGACGAACAACCAGACTGATAGACAGGATGGTGAAAGCCAAGGCGGACAGTTTGAAAAAAATAGAGGGAGTGAGAGTATCGACACTCCGAGACATTAATGGAATGCTGGCAATAAAATTGACGATGAGCGGGAACGGGATGCCAGCCGAACCAAACGTAACAGGGTATAACAACGTGTCGGAGAAGGCGATGAAAGTTTTAGCGTCACAGATGACAGACGCATGGGCAGCGGCAGACATATACGTTGATGGGCATACGGACAACGTAGGGCCTTATGACGAGAATATGACAGTATCGTTCCGCAGAGCATTGGCAATAGGCAACTTAATGACGCGGTTGGGAGTGGACAGCGCATGCGTGCACACACGCGGATACTCATACGACTACCCGATTGCGGACAATCACCTCATCGAGGGGCGAGAGGCAAACAGGCGCGTAGAAGTGACGGTATGCGTGAGTGAGGCGATGCTAGAGCGGCTATAGAGCATAAGAGAAAGACGTAAAGTTTAACGGGCTTCGTTCAAAATACACATATATTTCGTAAATTTGCCGTGCTTCGTATTGGGAGGCTCAACATCCTGGTACGGAGCACGATTTTTGCATACAAACAACCAAAGAATAAACTAAGTAAGCAAATGAAGCAGAAATTCGACATAATAGAGAGCACGTGTGTGCCACTGCCCATCGAGAACGTAGACACCGACCAGATTATCCCCGCACGTTTCCTGAAGGCGACGACAAAGGAGGAGAAGTTCTTCGGTGACAACTTGTTCCGCGACTGGCGCTACAATCCGGACGGCACGAAGAAAGACTTCGTGTTGAACGACCCGACGTACTCGGGTTGCATCCTGGTAGCGGGTAAGAACTTCGGTTCGGGTTCGAGCCGCGAGCATGCGGCATGGGCTATTGCGGGCTATGGATTCCGTGTAGTCGTATCGAGTTTCTTCGCCGACATTCACAAGAACAACGAGCTTAACAACTTCGTGTTGCCCGTAGTCGTATCTGAGGGATTCTTGGCAGAGCTCTTCTCATCTATCAAAGAGAACCCGAAGATGAAGGTCAAGGTAGACCTTCCCAACCAGACTATCACGAACGAAGCGACAGGCAAGAGCGAGAAGTTCGAGATTAACGGATATAAGAAGCATTGCCTTATGAACGGCCTCGACGACATCGACTATCTCTTGACGAACAAAGAGAAGACTGAAGCATACGAGAAGACCGCAGCCAAATATTAGAGACTCAAGGCCGTAAGGCCGGAGAGGGACAAAACCAAGAACTCAGACACACCAGAAACCGATGCTCGAAATACTCGACACGACGCTGCGCGACGGAGAACAGACCGCCGGCGTCTCATTCAACCACGGCGAGAAACTCTCGATAGCCAAGATGCTTATTGAGGAGGCTCTTGTGGACCGAATTGAGATTGCCTCGGCACGCGTATCGGCGGGAGAACTTGAGGCGGCGACAGACATCTGCCAGTGGGCCAAGAAGAACGGGCATCTGGGTAAGGTGGAGGTATTGGGCTTCATAGATGGTGGAGTCTCGATAGACTGGATATGCAAGGCAGGCGGCAAGGTTATAAACCTGTTGGCCAAAGGCTCGCTGCATCACGTCCAGGAGCAATTGCGCAAGACACCCGAGGAGCATGCCGACGACATCATAGCCAACATTGCCATGGCGGCGAAGAAAGGATTGAGGGTTAACCTCTACCTTGAGGATTGGAGCAACGGCATGCGCGACTCACGCGACTACGTATATTATATGATGGACCGCCTCAGGACGGAGCCCATCGAGCGGTTTATGTTGCCCGACACGCTTGGCATACTCAACCCAGACGAGACGTTTGAGTTTTGCCACGACATAACGGCACGTTACCCCGGCTTGCGATTTGACTTTCATGCGCACAACGACTACGATATGGCTGTGGCGAACGTGATGGGCGCGGTAAAAGGCGGGGTGACTGGTTTGCACACCACAGTAAATGGACTCGGCGAGAGGGCAGGCAATGCGCCGCTTGCGAGCGTCGTGGCAGTACTGAACGATATGTTGCGAGTGCCAAACGCCATCAACGAGAAGAGACTGACGCACGTTTGCCGTATGGTCGAGAGTCTGTCTGGCGTGCGAATTCCGGACAATAAGCCCGTAGTTGGCGACTCAGTCTTTACGCAGACGGCGGGCGTACATGCCGATGGCGACAACAAAGGCAACCTATACTGCAACGCATTGCTGCCAGAGCGTTTTGGCCGCGTACGTCGGTATGCGCTCGGAAAGCTATCAGGCAAAGCGAATATTGCCAAGAACCTTCAGGAGTTGGGGATGAACCTGTCGTCAGAGCAGATAAAGCTAGTGACACAGCGCGTGATTGAGCTCGGCGACAAGAAAGAGAGTCTCTCGACGGAGGACTTGCCGTTCATTGTGGCGGACGTGCTCCGCGGAGCATTGCCATCTTCGGCGCAGCAGAAACCCGACGCCATAAAGGTTGTGAACTACAGCCTCAACCTCACGCGCGGGCTCAAGCCAGTGGCCACAGTACGCCTCTCGATAAACGGGCAGGAGTATGAAGACACGAGCCGAGGCGACGGACAGTATGACGCCTTTATGAAAGCCCTGTGGAAGATATACGACAGGCTCGGGATGAACCACCCGTTGCTTGTGGACTACAAGGTGTCCATCCCGCCAGGAGGCAAGACGGACGCATTGGTAGAGACTGTCATCGTATGGTCTGACGGCGAAAGCGAGATACGCACACGCGGACTTGACGCCGACCAGACGGAGGCGGCGATAAAAGCCACAGTGAAGATGCTCAACATAATCCAGTAAAGAAAAAGAGATAAACCAATGTCGGCATACACGCTGGCACAATAATAAGATAATATCGAGATGAAATTCAACATCGCACTCCTCCCGGGAGACGGCATCGGCCCCGAGGTTGTTGACCAGGCTGTCAAGGCTGTCAACGCTGTCTGCAAGAAGTTTGGCCATGAGGCTACATTCACCAAGGGTCTCGTAGGCGCATGCGCGATTGACGCGACAGGCGACCCATTCCCAGAGGAGACATTCCAGACCTGTTTGAAGAGCGACGCGGTCCTCTTCGGCGCAGTAGGCGACCCACGCTACGACAACAACCCAACGGCAAAGGTACGTCCGGAGAACGGCCTCCTCGCAATGCGTAAGAAGCTCGGCCTCTTTGCGAACCTTCGCCCGATGGAGACATATAAGAGCCTCATCGACAAGAGCCCGCTTAAGCGAGAGCTCGTTGAGGGTGCGGAATTCCTTTGCGTACGTGAGCTCACCGGCGGTATGTATTTCGGAGAGAAGGGACGTCGCGACAATGGCGACACGGCATTCGACACCAACCTCTATCATCGTTTTGAGGTAGAGCGCATCTTGAAGCTCGCCTTTGAGTATGCACAGCTTCGTCGCAAGCATCTCACCGTCGTTGACAAGGCAAACGTCCTTGAGTCTTCGCGTCTGTGGCGTGAGGTGGCTCAGGAGATGGCACCCAAATATCCCGACGTCACGACAGACTACATGTTCGTAGACAATGCGGCGATGAAGATTGTCACCTGCCCGAAGTTCTTTGACGTCCTCGTAACCGAGAACACCTTCGGCGACATCCTCACCGACGAGGCATCCGTAATTGCCGGTTCGATGGGTCTGCTTGCATCGGCATCTATTGGCGAGCACACCAGCCTCTTCGAGCCTATCCACGGATCTTATCCTCAGGCAGCAGGCAAGAACATTGCTAACCCGTTGGCAACCATCCTCTCCGCAGCAATGATGTTTGAGTATGCATTCAAGCTCAAGGCAGAGGGCAAGGCAATCCGCGACGCCGTGACGGCCAGCATCGAACAGGGCTTCGTCACCGAGGATCTTGCAGGAGACGGCGAGAAGCACTCGACCAGCGAGGTCGGCGATTGGGTATCAGCACACATCTAAAACAGTTAACAGTGCACAGTTTGCAGTTTACAGTTACTAGAAGTCACAGTGCTCAGTGCACGGTTCTCTGTTAGTTGGGATTCTGTTAATTGTTTGCTGTAGCAGATAAAAAGAAGTCGGCAGTGGGAGATTTGGCCTTCCACTGCCGACTTTTTTGTTGATAAGTGAGTATGGAGATTGTTTACGGGATGCGAGGTTAGTTGCGTCGGATCTTCAGGCGGCCATTTTGGATGTAGAGGCCTTGCGGCGATGTGATGCGGCGTCCAGTGAGGTCGTATGAGGCGCCGTCAGATCTCTGCTCAGCTTGGGGAGTAGAGAGAGAAGACGGATTAACATCCTCCGTTTGGGGCTTAGACTCCTCGGGCCATGCGATGTTCCAGGTAATAGGGTCTTCGTCGTAGCCATCTATTTGGTGGAGATTTTGAACCTTGGCGATTTCTGTACTCGTCTCGCCGAGCCAACCACAGTATTGGAAAATGCCGCAGACAACCTTGACGAACTTGATGCTCTTGATTTGCTCACCGATACGGATGCCATTGTTATCGACAGCCCAATCGATATCGAAAGTGTTGTACCTGTTGACACCCGCAGAGTTGTTATCGTCGGAGCTTGGGGAATTGGGGGCTGCATCGACGTAGCCGAAAGAGTCGGCCGCATAGCGATATTGCACCCAATAAGTACCATTGCCGCTGGTCTCGATGGCGTTGTTGGGAAGTTTGCCACCGCTGAAGGTCATAGTCTCGTCGTCAATCCAGCCGGGCCAATAGGTCTGCTTGTGGAAAGAGTTCTTGATATGGTAGCCAGTGGAGTCTCGGCGTTCGCCAGTAGCGGGGTCGGTCCAAGAGCATTCGTAGTAGATATAGTTGTCGTAGACGGAGCAGAACTGCGAATGTTCGCCAGACTCGGCCGTAGGCTTGTGGTAGGTGATGGAGAAATCGTGGATCTCGGTTGTATAGTATTCACTTCCAGCGAGTTCATACCACTCAGCATCATCAAGGTTATCACCGACGCCGACGTAAACGATGCCGGGCTCAATGGAGCCGCCGATGGTAGCTGAACCATAGATAGGATCGGCCGCAGCATAGAAAGCATTGCCATTGATGAGGAAATCGGAGCCGGTCTTATTCTCTACGGCGTCATCGAACTCGAAGACAATGTATCCGCCATAAGTACCTAGGTGAAGCAGTCCACCTTGAGCGAGCGACTCATTGGCATTCTCGATGGCGTCCTCCTTGGTATCGCCCTCAGAATAAGAGGGGAGGGTATTGACGAATTGACCGGGAGCCGGGAGGTAATCGACCACGGAGACGCCCTCCGACTGAGCCGCAGCAAAAGAAGAGACGGCGGTCAGAGAGAGGGAAAGAATTAGATGATATAGTGTATTTCGGGAAATCATATTCGCTTATTTCTTATAAAGTTTTTCGCCAGCCTTCATAATGATAGTGCCGTAGCCAGAGGAGTAGGCGGTAGCGGACTCAGAGGCAATGGTATAGACAAAGAATTGGAAACCATTGTCGCAGACAATGCCATCGTCGGAGACGGAGAAAGTAGCGTCCTTGAGGTTGGCATAGACCTCGCTCTTCTGAGGCATATCGGAGACTTCGGGATTGATAGTGAAGTTTGAGATATAGCCATCATCATAGCGACCCATCATTAGCCAACGCTTGCCATAAGTATTCTCGGCCATTGTCGGGTGGATGGTAAGAGTCTTGAGATCGTCGCTAACAGAGACATCGAACTCCGAAGTCTCAAGGGCATAGCTGGAGGCGACAGTCAATTTGCCATCCTTGACAGAGAAAAGATCCTTGCCCTCGTAGGTCCAAGTACCCTCGACAGAAGAGACGACGGGGAGAGCATCAGGCTCGACAAAGCCGAAGATAGTGTACTCGAGAGAATTCTCGTTGAAGAGGACCTTAAGAGTCTTGTTGAGGCTCTGAGGGAAAGCATTGAATTGGGTCGAGAGGCTTTCGCGAACGCTGAAAGTACCGTGAGCGGAGTAGGAAGCGATACGCATCTCAGTGTTCTTGTCATTTGTGTCGTAGACAGTAAAATAGGAGTTAACCATCTCCTGTGGGTTAACCTCAACCATCCAGAGGCTATCGGCATAGAGAGTGCAAGTAAGGCTCTTAACATTGTTGCCAGAGGTGTAGGTGAGTTTAGGTTTGCTAGTGCCATATTTGGTATTGAGGCTACGCTCGACGGTCTTGACGAGAGCGGACTCGACAGCGAAACCAGTGGCGCAGAGTGTAGGAGTGCCAGTGCAGCCCATAAGGGTGAACGTCACATTTGACTGATCCGTACCGAAAACGACATTGGGAGCCTTAGTGACATTGAGTTTGTTCTTTATGCCCATAGAGAGGCGGTTGGACTGGCAGAGAGGGTAGTCGCTACCGTCGTTTTTGAGAGCAGAAAGCTTCTGCCACATAGTAGAAGTACCACGACGGTACATAACGTAGATCTTGTCGCCGACAACGAGAGTATTGGTAGAGCCTTGGAAAGTCCAGTCGCCAATGGGCGAGAGGACGACCTCGGACTCCGTGCCATCCTCGTGCTCGACGATAACCTTGGCCTCGGCAAAATACTGCTCGGTATTGGATGTAGAGACAGGCTCGACGAGAGTAGTGACATCGGTAAGGTCCTCCTCATCGGAGATAGTGATGACGGACTCGAGAGGGAACTTGTAGTTCTTGTCGTCATACTGGACCTTGAAAGACTGAGCGAGGGCCGAGAGGCTGGCGAGGGAGAGTATAGAAAGGGTAGTAAAGAATTTTTTCATAGTTTGTTACGACTGACGATTATTTGCAGATGATTTTACGGGTCTCGTTGCCGACCTTGACGATGTAGAGTTTGCCGCTCTCGGGAGAGATGACGCGCTTGCCATCGAGAGAATAATACTCGGCTTGGCAATCGGCCTCGACGGGCTGGAGGATGGTGGGGTGCGAATCGTCGGATGAAACGTTGGTAGTCTTGATGGAGACGAGTTCCTCGACAGAGCAGACGACGACAGAGGTGGAGGAAGAAGTGGAGACCACGACGTTACCATCGGAGACGGTAATGGCAGGGTTCTCAGAGAATAGGTAGGACTTCTCTTGCGTTGCAGTCGTAACAAGGACGGCATTGACATCGCCGCACAGTGCTAAAGTAGAACCCAGTAGCAAAGGTAAATGTAACATTGATAGATAGTTAAGAAATCATATAATCCGACACGACGCAAAGGTCTGACTATGACAGTGGGGCTCACCGCCCAGGGATTCCACCTGGATTCAATGCGGACGTTCGTCGGCTTTGGGAATAATATGTGAAGCTTAGAGTAGTCCGAGGTTGCGGACAAGAGAGGGAGGAACGGCAATCATGTGGCCGGCGTTGATGTAGCAACTACGGTATTTCTTGCCGTCAATGGGGACAAGGACGCCCATCTCATCGAATTCATAGACACGACCGGGAGAGGCGTAGGAAGTGGCATCGACAATATAGAGGTGGCCAGTATAAGGATTTTGGTAACAGCAATATGGGTTGGTCATATCGTCCACCTCATCCTTTACAGTCGCCTTGAAAGTGCCGGAGGCGGTCTCTAAAGAGTCGGCGGTATAGACACCCGAGACGGGATCTATTGTACCGACATTATATTTATACTCGCCTGTGTAATAGCTGAAAGAGGAGCCGACGACAAAGAACTTACCGCTGAGGAGAGTCGTGTTGTAGGTGGCGGGGATGCCATCGTAGACAACATAATCGAGGGTAGCGCAATTGAGGATGACGGCGGATGGCTGGACGTCATAGTAATCGCCAGGGGAATTAATGCAGAGATAGTCGCCGCTTTGAGACAACTCGCCATAGAGATTTATAACCTTCTGGCCGGACTTATTGACAATGGGAATGGTATCCGTGACCGTCATAGACTCTGCATCGACAGCCATGACGGTATTATCGTAATCATGGTTTTCGCTAAAAGCATAGCCGCCAGTATTGGCCACGAAGACCTTGCCATTGTAGTAGGCGACGCCCTCTGGTTCCCAACCGACCTCACAGGTCTTGACGACAGAGAAATCGGAAATGCTTATTTTGGCGAGGTAACCATTCTCGTAGGTCTCACCGAGAGCCGTCTTGTGGGCATAGGAAGAGATGTAGACATACTGACCGTCGGTGCACATATGTCGGCAGTTGGGAATATCCTCCGTCTGGCCAATGATTTTGCCTTTGAGGTCTGTAAAATAGACGATGTTGGACCAGTTGACAGAGATGGCCATCATATTTTGGTCGGGGATGAGGATAATATCCTCGGGGGTGTCGCCGATTTTGGTGCCGTTGACCTCGCTGAAATAGTTGCGGGCGATGGAGCCGTTCGTCATGAGGCTCATCTGACCGTTGTCGCTTTGCCAATTGCCCTCTTCGAGGAGGAAGAGGTACTCGAGGGTGTCGAGGTTTGCAGTCGCAGCAGAGTCAGTATCATCGGGAACGTAGTCGATATATTCCGGCTCAACGTCTTTGGCACAGGAGACTATGAGTATAGATATTAGTATTGAGGATATTTGGGTAATGGTTTTCATTATGATGGGTTTTGTTGTCACCCCAACAAGTTGATTCACGTGCAGAGCAGGAAAACTTTTTGGTTCTCAGAAAGAATAGGAGAGTTCGGCTTTCCAACGGAGGGCGGGAAGAGGCCAGCGTTGGATGAGCTCATAGTTCCTATTGAGTAGGTTATCGACAGCCGCAGAGAGTTTGACGTTGCGCCAACGGTAGGCAGCCGTGGCATCAATGCAGTTGTAGGGAGCGAGATAATCGTCGGGCGAAGCGTAAGACCACCATCGACGGCCGACATACATATGGGAGAGAGAGCCCGAGAAACCAGCGGCCGAGAACGAAAGGACATTGGTAAACGAGCATGTAGGGGAGTAGACAAGTTGGTGGTTGTACTCATAATCCCCGGGATCGGTAAGGTCGCGGACATTCTGAAGGGTAAGGGTACTGAAGAGGGAGAAATGACCTAGGGAGAGACGCAGGGATGTGTCCCAACCTTTTATGAGGACATAGCCGCGATTGACCATTCGCCAATTATAGGAGCCACCTTGCGGGATGCATATAATCTTGTCTTTCACCTGATTGATATAGGCATCGGACTGAAGGTGGAGGATGCTGTTTTTGAAATCGAGACCTACATTATATTGAGTGGCACGCTCGGGGACGAGGTTACGGCTGCCGACATTGGTATAATAGAGGTCGTTGAGAGTAGGCACACGGAAAGAGCGTTTGGCGAAAGCACGGGCCGAGAGATGGTCCGTAATATTTACGAAAGCGAAGAGACCAGCCGTAAGGCAATTGACAGGGTCTGCCACATTCATCTCAGAGTGGTCCACAACGTGGTTGAAGACCGAAGAGAGGGAGAGATTGAGACGACTAAGTTTCTGCTGTACAGAGGCCGCGACCTTGAAATCGGAACGGCAGATGGTAGACATGCCGTAGACATTGAGGGCGAGGGTCGAGAAACGGAAGTCGGACGAGAGAGAGAGGCTTGTCCGCGAAGGGAAATCGTAGGCAGCGGTTCCCGAGGCGTAGAGATCGTTTTGCGAATAGAAGTTATTGTAATGGACGAAGCAATTCTCCGGGACATCGGAATTGAAGCGCAACTTGTCGTAGGAGTAACGGAAATTGAACTTGTACATCAGCCCATCATGTTGGTCGGAGAAAGAGCATTGGCCGAAAAGATTGAGGTCTTTTTCGGTGCCGACATCGCCATATTGGTCGGAGAGACGCTTGACGATACCGCCAGGGACACCACGCTTGGTATGATAGAAAAAGAAATGGCACTTCCACTTGGGCGACGGGAAGAGACCCGACTCGACACGATACCACTCGACATAAGAATTTCGGCGGCGGCCTATAGTATCCTCATAAACAGAGTGGTAAGAGAACTTATAGTTGCCATCGGTGTATAGACCGTCGACACTCACGAAATACTTGTTGGTGCGGCTGCGGGCGAGAGATATGGTATGTGAATTGAACGAACCGATGGAATAGGAAGCCTTATTCTCGTCGGACGCAGGGACCTTGGTAGAGAAATAGCAAGAGGCCGCAGAGGAGAGTTCGGAGGCAGAGACAAGAGGGGAAGTCTTGTTGCCATTGCAGACCTCGACTTTCTCGAAATTCTTGAGGGAATATTTACCGAGATCGACAGTGCCGTTCTGGGTATTGGTGATGCGCACGCCATCAATGAAAATGGCAGTGTGCTGAGTACCCATAGAACGGACGTTGATAGTCTTCTGACCACCGACGCCACCGTAGTCCTTTAGTTGGACGCCGGCAAAAAACTTGAGGGCGTCGGCGACCGAATTGGCCGAGAGGGACTCAATGACGGCGGTATCCATCACTTGCACAGTAGCGTAACGAGGAGCGGCGACCGTCACTTCGGACAAATGGTTCATCTTATCGACCTGCGCCACAGAGGCGACAGGAGAGAGAATCGAAGCGAGAGCCGAGCTCAAAAACAAAAGGACGCGCACGCCCGCCCAAAGAGACGGGACGGCGCGACCTCTAATGAGCATGCTGTGCAAAAATGATGACAAGTAAAGGGGTGCGTTGATAGTGAAGTCTTATTCGGAAACCTTAGAGAAGGCGAAATCGTCGACGGCCACATAGGCAGGGGCGTTGAAGCCATAGTCGCCATAGAGGTCGGACGAGCCGCCAACGGTAAGTGTAATCTTATCAACATTGCCAAGGGGACTGAGGTTGACCTTGGTCCAGGTGCTCATGAGGAAAGTCTTGCCGTCGGAGTAATCGCCGAGGGTGACGACGAGGCTTGTAGTTTTCTGATCGGCTACATAGCCATCGAGGGTGACATTGAAGTAGTTGGCCTTGGCGGAAGTGAGCTGGACAGCCTCACCGTAGACACCATCATTGCCATCGCGGAGGGCGAGGAGGGCGTAGGTGGTAAGTTGGAAGTACGCATAGACGGGCTTTATGAGAGAGCCGTCGGTGGTAGAGATGATGGGCTTGCCGTAGTCGAAAGCATCGTAGACCACGGCGAAATTTTTGGAACCATTGCAACCGCCGTTGCCGAAGACAGAGTACTGGTTTTGGTAGCCAGAGGTGACTGTATCGGTGAGTTGGCTGACAGCGAAGCCGCTCCAAGAGCCCCACTGCGAATCGTAGTTGTTGTTGAACTCGACGCCCTCGCGGGTGTAGGTGACATTGTTGACGTAGCCGATAGTGGGGTCGATTTCGACATCCTCGAAGGTGGCTACGAGGACTTGCGCATCGTCGGAATCATCGTCGTCGCAAGAGGTGAAGACGGGAGCGGCGAGAGCGATGCCGATGGCGAAGAGAAGGCTCTTTTTCATACTAATAGAGTTGTTTTTTAGAGATAGGATAATTGGTTGTCGGAAGATGATGGGATAAAAAAATTGGGCGCGCCACTGCTGTCGGTGAGTTCCGACCCAGCGCGCGTCCGTACAAAAACAGAGATATGGCGTAATTCCTTTTAAACCCTTAAGGAGGAGGAAATTCAGACGATGGAAGCGAAGCTAAAAAGCGGCGCAAAGAGAGCGACCTCCCACAAACAACAGATGCCAACACTGACTCCCTCAAGCCTAATGGCAAGGGAGACTCGGCACCCGCAGAAAGCGGAAACGGCCACAGCGCAAGAGCCCAACCCACGGGGCAACAAGCGCTCACTCTCGAAACGCGCACGCAAACATCGCTTATCAGTCCGAGATCTCGGAGAAAAAGGACGCGCCGGCGCAGGCTCGGGAACAAGAAAATGCCTTGGCAGGTCTCCTGGCTCGCCAAAACTCAGCAAAGCGGACGCCTTCTCACCCCATGGTAGCAATGCCAGACTTGGCGATGCACCAATTTGGGCAATGGCTGCGCAACCCGTTAACAATTGCGGGGTGCGCGTGTCCGCATGCCGTGGCAAAAGAGTGTTCTCTTGCCAGTTGGCACACAGTTGCGGGACAGTCCGGGATTCTCACCCGAGTTCCCTTTTAATCAACGAAGTCTAAAAAAAACGCAAGAAGCGGAGATTAGGACATCGTTGCACCAAAAGCGGGACTAAGATATGCAATTAACGCATAAAAGATTTGCATAATAACTTTCGTTTGCATACTTTTACACAAAATGAAATATTGTGCAAGATTGCCATATTTGGCAATGCGCACAGCATCAAACATTTCACTCAAAAGAAGCATAGCAGCGCTCCACAAACAGTAATTAACAGAAGCAACACATATTCATATAATCAGTCCCCCACCCCATAAGCCCACGGAATATTAACCCTTAAGCAAAGCAAAATGAATTCCTTATTCTGGCTCGTACCCGTAAGCTCGGCCATAGCGTTACTCTTCGCATGGCTGTTCTACCGCGGGATGATGAAAAACAGCGAAGGCACTCCACGCATGGCGGAGATAGCCAGCTACGTCCGGAGCGGCGCAATGGCCTACCTCAAGCGACAGTATAGCGTGGTAATCAAAGTCTTCATTGTCCTGGCCATACTATTGGCAGTGTTGGCATACCTCGGTGTACAGAACCCGTTTGTACCCGTAGCGTTCCTTACTGGCGGCTTCTTCAGCGGCCTCTGCGGATACCTCGGGATGAAGACGGCCACCAATGCCTCGGCGCGTACGGCCAATGGAGCACGGGAGAGCCTCAACAAGGGACTTCGAGTGGCCTTCCGCTCTGGCGCAGTCATGGGCCTTGTCGTCGTAGGCTTTGGACTTTTGGATATCGCGGCGTGGTTCTATATTCTCAACGACTTGGTATTCACGCCAGAGCACATGCAGAATGGCCTTGAGATGCTTGGCCTTACATTTGTGAACCCGGGCACCGATGCGCACACCAAGATGGTAGAGATAACGGCCACGATGCTTACGTTCGGCATGGGTGCATCTACGCAGGCACTCTTTGCCCGCGTAGGTGGCGGCATCTATACCAAGGCAGCTGACGTCGGAGCCGACCTCGTAGGGAAAGTCGAGGCAGGCATCCCGGAGGACGACCCGCGCAACCCGGCCACCATTGCCGACAATGTTGGCGACAACGTAGGAGACGTGGCAGGCATGGGAGCCGACCTCTACGAGAGCTATTGCGGCTCTATACTTTCGACAGCAGCCCTTGGCGCGGCAATTCCAGCCATATCGGACGATATGCAGTGGAGCCTTATCGTGGCGCCTATGATTGTGGCCGCCATTGGCACTATACTTTCCATAATTGGCGTATTCGCAGTAAGGACACGCGAGGGTGCTAGCCAGAAGAATTTGCTTCGCGCGCTTTTGCTTGGCACAGGCGGATCGTCGGCGCTCATCCTTGTGGCCGTGGCCATTATGGCGGCAGCAGGTTGGCTATCATGGGGCATCTTCGGCTCAGTTATCGCAGGCTTGGCAGCAGGCGTGATTATTGGCCAAGGCACTGAGTATTACACATCTGACGAGTATAAGCCAACAAAGGGCATCGCAGGCCAGACACAGCAAGGTTCGGCTACGACCATTATCGAAGGCATAGCTGTTGGTATGGAATCAACGTGGCTGCCAGTAGTCATTGTAGCAGCGGCCATCATCGCAGCCTTTGGCTTTGCGGGCGGATTTGACAACTACGCCATGGGAGTCTACGGCATTGGCTTTGCCGCTGTGGGTATGCTCTCGACGCTTGGCGTGACGCTGGCGACGGACGCCTTCGGACCTATCGCGGATAATGCTGGGGGCAATGCCGAGATGAGCGGACTGCCAGCCGAGGTGCGCGAGCGCACCGACGCTCTCGACGGACTTGGCAACACGACTGCCGCCACGGGCAAGGGCTTTGCCATTGGCTCGGCAGCACTTACCGCCATGGCACTCTTGGCAGCTTATATTGAGGAGATTAAGATGTGGTTGGTGCGCATTGCCAACGACAGCGACGGCATAAAGCAGATTGGCGACACGGTGTTCTACACTGCCAAAGCGGCACAGGTGCCAGACGGAGCCATATCCCTTGCCGACGCCACGATGAAGGACTTCGTTATGGCATTCGACCTCTCACTTTTCAACCCTATGCTTCTCGGCGGCCTCTTTATTGGCGCAATGATGGCATTCCTGTTCTGCGCAATGAGCATGAAGGCTGTGGGTCGTGCGGCATCTAAGATGGTGGACGAGGTTCGCCGTCAGTTCCGCGAGATTTCCGGCATCATGGAGGGCACTGGCACTCCGGACTATGCACGTTGTGTAGAGATTTCGACTAAGGGCGCTCAGCATGAGATGATTTTTCCTTCATTGCTGGCTATTGTGGTGCCTGTGGCTGTTGGTTTGCTCTTTGGCGTGCCGGGCGTTATTGGTTTGCTTGGTGGCGGTCTTACGGCTGGTTTCACTCTGGCTGTGATGCTCAACAATTCGGGCGGCGCGTGGGACAATGCTAAGAAGTATATTGAGAAGGGTAATTACGGTGGCAAGGGCTCTAACTGTCATAAGGCGGCCGTGGTAGGCGACACTGTCGGCGACCCGTTCAAGGATACTTCAGGCCCGTCGCTCAACATCCTCATCAAGCTTATGAGCATGGTGTCGGTGGTTATGGCGGGACTCACTATCAGTTGTGCTCTAATCAGTTAGCAGTGTACAGTTAATAGCTGCTACTTATAAATAACTACTATGTGTAGTCCAGGGCTGGTATGATTACATATTGATAATCAGAAACAGCGTCTCATTGTCAATTGAGACAAACCCCATAAAAATGGCTTTCCGCCCTTGGCAAACTTTGTTGGTTTGCCCGGGGCGGAAGCTTTTTCAGTTAACAGTTAACAGTGCACAGTTAACAGTTCCTAGTAGTTCCTACCAGTTCACAGTGCACAGTTG
>CAVGTO010000037.1:2529-16638 GCA_963631865.1 Eggerthellaceae bacterium | reverse complement strand
CAAACACCGTGAGCAACTCGGCCATGGGCACCGCTTATGCGACGAGCTCAAGTTCATCGTCATCCGACAAGAGCTACATGGCAGTGAATGCCGAGCAGGGAATGGGCACAGTAAAGTTCGGCAGGGCATACACGCCCAAGTCGCTCGACGTGGCCAACGACAACTTCATATACCTCGCCAGCAAATTCGGCTACCGCTCGATAAGCTCAGCGGGTGACACGACGGTCGTATCACCAGCGGCGCAAGGCGACTACTACACAGTAGTTATCGAAGGCCTCAACACCGACGGCTCGACAAACGGAATGCGCAAAGAGTATAAACTCATTGACTGCGACTACAACAACCCAGCGAAGTACTACCGTTGCTCGGCTTGGGAGACATTGGATCTCACAGTCCTTGGCGACGTATATGGCCTCAAGATAAGCATAGAGACAAGCAAGAGCGAGTTTCCCGAACTCGTGTGCATAGACAACCTCAGATTGCAAGACTGACAGCAACAGAACATATACACAGCATCGCCCCCCAGCCGGACACGGCAGGCATAAGCATGTTTCGAGAGCAAAAGGCATAAACCAAACATCGCGGAAATCGTAGAAAGTGACCGGGAAATAAAACAAAGACAAGTGATAAGTGATTTCTTCAAACTCTTCAGTTCATTCTTCAAGATAGGTCTTTTCACCTTCGGTGGAGGCTTGGCAATGATACCCTTTATCGAGGAAGAGTTCGTAAACAAAAAGAAGTGGATTTCGGCAGACGAGATGCGCGAGCTTGTGCTACTGGCGCAGACATTGCCAGGAGTCATAGCAGTGAACGTCAGCATATTCGTAGGACAGCGCAGGGCGGGCTTTATGGGCTCCGTGGCGGCTGTTTTGGGAACTGTGCTACCCTCATTGATAACCATCATCCTCATCTTGCTTGCGCTTCGCGGATTTGAGGACAATGTATATGTAAACCGCGTGTTTGTGGGCATCAAGGCGGCAGCCTCGGCGCTCATCTTGGACTCCGTAATCCGCCTGGGACGCAAGACGCTGGGTATCGACACGGCATGTTGGATTGTTGCTGCAATATCCTTGCTCATCGTCATACTTGGCTTCTCTGCCGTATGGCCAGTCATTTTTGGAGCCATAGTGGGACTAACATATTTCTATTGGAGGCAAAATCCAGCAAAGAGCAAGTAAAGATTATTTATACTACAGGAAACAAGGAAAGATGGTTTACGTACAACTGTTCATAATATTCTTCAAGGTAGGCATACTCGGGTTTGGCGGAGGCTACGCCATCCTGGCACTCATATACCAGGACATACAGACGTTTGGCGTGGTCGATGCGGCTGATTTTGGCAACCTTGTGGGCATGTCGCAAGTGACGCCTGGTCCTATTGCCATTAATGCGGCTACGTATGTTGGCTTCAAGGCCGCCGGTTTTGCGGGCTCGCTTGTTGCTACATTTGCAGTAGCTCTACCATCGTTCATCTTGTGTCTCAGTGTCTTGATGGTACTGGACAAGTTCAAGGAGAATAGATACGTAGTGTCGCTCCTGTCTGGCATACGTCCGGCAACCGTCGGCCTTATGGCCAGCGCATTCCTATTTATGGCGCAGACGGCAATCATACCGACATATGACGATGCGCTTAGCCTCATCGCAAACCTTGAGAAGACGGATTACATCGCACTTGCGATATTCGTTGCCACATTCGGAATCATACTGCTACGCAAGTTTGGCTCCATCACTATCACGTTGGGCGGAGGCGTCGTAGGACTTGTACTCTGCTCGATATTCTCATAAGAAAGTCGAATCATGAGACTTCTCTCGAAGATTAAGAAAAGTTTGTTTCTGGCTGGCGTCGCATTGGCGGCGCCATTGGTAGGCTTTGCGGCAAAGCAATATAACGTGCTTGTGCTGTGCGCCTACAACCCGGACTCCAACAATCTGGCCAGCACGATAACGACCATGGAGAAGTCCATGAAGACTAGTGGCATAGACGTAAATGTCACCGTCGAGAGTCTGGGCTACGACTACCTGTATGAGTATGCGCAGTGGAAAGGCCGTATGATTCAGATGCTCAACAAATATAGGGCTCATGACATCAAACCAGACGTAATAGTTACGCTCGGGCAAGAGGCAATGTCGTCCTATATGAGCCTCGACCCATCTCAAACACCCGACATACCAGTGATTTGCGGCATGTGCAGCCGCTACTACGTAGAGTTGCCAACAGGGAACATAGACATATCGAATTGGAAGCCGGACATCCACGACATCACCGAGTCGGCCACCCTGTACAACGTCGTTGGCGGAAGTTTTTATAACTACGACATCCAGCGCAACATAGACCTCATCCACAGCCTGTACCCGACAATCACAGATGTATCCTTCCTTAGCGACAACAGCTATGGCGGCATCTGTATGAAGTCGCTCGTGATGGAGTATGCGAACTGCCATAGGGACGTAAAAATCAAGTATTTGGATGGTCGTCACCTCACGATACAAAGTGCAACGGACTCAATTGCGCACTTGCCAGAGAACACAGCCATCCTCATAGGCACATGGAGATTCGACAAAGAGAGTCGATTCTTCATAACCTCGTCGATGGCCATTCTCAAGCAGAACAACACCCGAATACCAGCCTTCACTGTATCTTACGCCGGACTAAACGACTGGGCTATAGGCGGCTACATACCCATGTTCCAAAACTTGGGAGAGAGGATGTCCAACAGTATATTGGACTACCTAACGGCTGGCAAGACGGAGTTGGAGATGGTAAAATCGCACTACGTCTTCAACTCAGCCTCGATGGAGCAGCATGAGATAACTCCAGATAAGCTGCCGAAAGATGCTGATATTATAAATAAGCAGGTAAGCATTGTCCGTCAATATGCTCCACAAATTCTCGGAGCAATAGCATTAATAGCCACCCTTGCCCTTGGACTTATCGCAGCGTTGCGCAACCTCCAGCGCATCCGCAAGTTGAAGAAAGAGATAGAGCGCAAACAGAAAGAACTCATCATAGCAAAGAATCGTGCGGAAAGCAACAGTATGCTCAAGACGTCGTTCCTTGCAAACATGAGTCACGAAATTCGCACACCACTCAACGCCGTCGTTGGTTTCTCTCAAGTCATAGCGTCGCAATGCGACTCCCTCACAGCCGACGAACGCGCAAGGATTGTAGAGATTATCAATAAGAACTGCAACTTGCTCACCGGCCTCATAAACGGCATCCTCGACATATCGCGTATCGAGTCCGACAGGGCAAAGTATGAGATAGAGGATATAGACCTCGTAGAACATTGTCAGGCCGCGCTCAGTTCAGTCCAGATGGCCAATCGCGGACTACCTATTGAATTTATCTTTGAGTCGTCGATGGATAAATTCATGTTCACCACGGACCGACAGCGTTTCCAGCAAGTGCTCATCAATCTGCTTGGCAATGCGGTGAAATTCACTCAGCAGGGTCACATTATACTAAACCTTCAATTGGGCGAGGCTGGCAATGCCGTGATATCCGTAACCGACACAGGCAAGGGTGTGCCGCCAGACAAAGCGGAGGAGATATTCGGACGCTTCGTAAAGTTGGATGAGTACTCCAACGGCACAGGTCTCGGACTATCGCTCTGCCGACTTATTGTCGAGAAGTTCCATGGCAAGATATGGGTGGACACCACATACACCGCGGGAGCGCGTTTCGTATTCTCATTGCCACCCATCACAAAAGAGGATATCTTGTAGATATCTTATAAGTGACGTATATTAAATATCTTAGAATAGCATTATAAGCTATTTGACGACAGAGTGCGTAAATTCGTCAAACGCCCCATCGGACACTACGTATTTAACGCACATACCGATGCGCAAAACGCATAAAAGCGCAAAAGAGTCGAAAGCTCACGCATAACATTGCAAAAGGTTTTTATGCCACAGATAAATCTCTCTATATAAACCATATAGCACAAAAATCAACTATCAAAGTTGGAGTAAAATGGTTCCCAAAAAGAGATAAAAAAACTAAACTACTTCCGCAGAACACGCATAAATGCCGAAATTGCGTGCGATAAAAGGGGCTCTATAGCCACACGCGGCACGTAGTAGCAGACCTCGAAATGGAAACAAACACCAAGAAACACATAAAACAGGCTTACACTATTTAAATATGAAAAGGAGAGTCGTAATCACAGGCCTTGGCATCTACTCCTGCCTCGGCAAGACACTTGACGAAGTTCGAGACTCACTATACAACGGCAAGTCCGGCATTATCTTCGACCCTGTCCGTAAGGAGATGGGTTTCCGTTCGGCCCTCACGGCCAACGTACCCGTGCCCGACCTCAAGGGAGTCCTAAGCCGCAGCCAGCGCGTATATATGGCAGACGAGGTTAAGTACGCTTACCTTGCTACCCGCGACGCACTTGCGGACGCTAAGCTCGATCAGGATTACATCGAGGCACACAATGTAGGCATCCTCTACGGTAACGACAGTAGCGCAGACGCAGTTGTCAAGAGTGTAGACATTATGCGCGAGAAGAAGGACACCACCCTCGTAGGCTCTGGCGCCATCTTCCAGTCGATGAACTCGACCGTCACGATGAACCTCTCCTGCCTCTTCAAGCTCAAGGGTATGAACCTCACCGTTTCTGGTGCATGCGCATCTGGCTCACACGCCATTGGGCTTGGCTCGCTCCTCATCCGTGAAGGCCTCCAGGACTGCATCGTCTGCGGTGGAGCACAGGAGGTTAACCCGTTCTCAATTGGCTCATTCGACGGCATCTCAGCATTCTCGGCTCGCGAGGACGCACCTGAGAAGGCATCACGTCCGTTCGACCGTGACCGCGACGGTCTCGTTCCTGGTGGTGGCGCAGCAACCGTCATCATAGAGGACTACGAGAGCGCTGTAAAGCGTGGCGCGACCATCTACGCAGAGGTGCTCGGCTACGGCTTCTCAAGCAACGGCGACCACATCTCGACACCTAACGTCGACGGCCCCGCACGCTCGCTTATGATGTCCATCCAGCAGGCAGGCATCGACCTCCGCGAGATTGGTTACATCAACGCGCATGCCACCTCTACCCACGTTGGCGATCAGAACGAGGCAAAGGCAATCGACCGCGTCATGGGCGACTACAAGCCATACATCACCTCCACTAAGGGTCAGACTGGCCACGAGATGTGGATGGCAGGAGCCAGCGAGATTGTCTACACCATCCTTATGATGAAGAACAACTTCATCGCCCCCAACCTCAACTTCGAGAACCCGGATGAGGATTCCGCAAAACTGAACATTCCCGGCACTCGCGTAGACAACTACCACTTCGAAACCTTCCTCTCCAACTCATTTGGTTTCGGTGGCACGAACTCCACGCTCGTAGTCCGCGACATCAAATAAGGAAAGAATTCGCAGTGGCGAGAAATCGAAACTGAACCAGAAAGAAAACCTGGAAGCGGGTTAGACGTAACCCGATGATGGTCAAACTGGACGATTTCTCGCCACTATGTTTTACTTTTCAAACTTTTAGACTACTTTTGCGTACCTAACAGAGTTTCCCTCTTTTGGGGAAGTTTTCCCCAAAAGTTGTTTTCCCGAATAAAGGCGGGGCTTACGGCGCACATGGCGACTAGGAAATCTGCGAACAAGGCTAAGCAAAGTATTAGAAAACAAGTCACTAAATTAATAAAATGGAAAAGAACGAATTGATCCAGAAGGTCAACGAGGTATTGGCAGACGAATTCGAGGCAGAGGTAAGCGACCTCACTCCCGACGCTAACATCAAGGAGGCCCTTCAGCTCGACAGCTTGAGCATCGTAGACATGGTTGCCCTCATCGAGAGCACCTTCGGTGTCAAGATCCCAGGCAACGAGGTCGGCACCATCAAGACTTTCGCAGATCTCTACGATTACCTCGCAGCTCGCGTAGCCTAATCTTGACGGATGACCCGCTCATCGGTCAAGATGTGCGGACTCAGGCAGTCGAAAGAGGAGACTCGCAAGCTGTCCGCAGAGTATGCGGATGGCGGCTGCACTAAGCCGCAGGAGGCTAACGGCGCTGAGGCGCTTGAGAAGATTTAGCCCGCAAAACCGGCTCTCTCAGACAAGAAAACCTTAGTAAAAGGTGCGTCTGAGCGAGTCGGCTTTGCGGGTTTTACCATTTTGCTAAGTATGACAAAGATAGCACTCACTATTTACTACTTCTTCGCGAAGCATAAGGCGATACGATGGAGCTCGATGATTATCAGCTTCTTAGTATTTACTGTGCTTGCTATGCAAATGCATTTCGAGGAGGACATCACCAAGTTGCTGCCGTCGACGGGCGACACATCGGAGACTCTCGCCTTCTCGCAGCTCAAAGTAAAGGATAAGATATTTGTACAAGTCACATCGCGCGACGAGGCGGACCCGCTCTCGCCCGATGATCTTATAGAGATATGTGACGAACTCACAGAGTCCATCACCGAAGCAGACACCGCCACCGGTTACGTGGCAGACATCCTCTCGCAGGTTGATGAGATGATGCTCGTAGACGTGGTCAGCTACCTTGCGGACAACTTCCCGCTTTTCGTAGATACGGCATCGTATGCCGATATTGCCGCCCTCATCAACGAGGACAGCATACGCGCCAACGTGGAAAAAACTAAGGCTGTGCTCAGCACACAAGCGGGCATAGCCATGAAAGACATGCTTGCGGCCGACCCTATCGGCATGCGCAGCGTTGTCATCAACAAAATAAAGGACATTAAGGACGGCCTCGGCAATTCGCAGACGATGTATGAGGGACACCTCTTCACGCCAGACACCACCGTGGCCCTCGCGTATATATCGCCCAACTTCAAGTCATATGACTCCAAAGCTGGCCAGAAACTCGTCTCATTGCTCGAGAATGAGATAGCCAAGTGTGAAACGGCACACCCCGATTGCGAAATACTCTTTCACGGAGCGCCAGTCCAGAGCGTCAACAACAGTCGCCAAATAAAGAAAGACCTCTGCATGACTTTGGCGATATCGATGCTCCTCGTATGTATTGGCATCGGCATTTGCTTTAAGAACAAGAGCACCATCCCGATGCTCATCTGCCCTGTCATTTATGGCGCCGTCTTCGCATTGGCGATGATGTACCTCGTAAAGGGCACCATGTCGCTTATGGCACTTGGCATTGGCGCAATAGTGCTTGGCGTGGCACTCAGTTACTGTCTGCACGTCATCACACATTACAAATACGTATCCACGCCCGAGCGCGTATTGCAGGACCAGGCTACCCCGGTATTCCTTGGTTGCCTCACCACCATTGGCTCGTTCCTTGGCCTGCTGCTCACGAGTTCGGAGTTGCTCAGCGACTTTGGCCTCTTTGCTTCATTTGGCCTTGTGGGCACAACATTCTTCAGCCTCGTATACCTGCCGCATTTCTTCAATCCCGAGCGTAACAGGCGTTCGCGCAAGGCATTCCGCGCTCTCGAGAGATTCAACTCCCACAGGTTCGAGAAGCACAAGTGGCTCATCGCCGCTATTATCGTCATCTCGTGCGTATGTTTCTACACGCAGAGGTTTGTGACCTTCGATGCGGACCTTACGCACATCAACTACACGGCAGACGAAGTAAAGCGCAGCCAGGCACTCTTGCAATCCAAGACACAGCCAGGCCTCGTAACGACATATTATGCAACATCCGATTCTTCGCTCGACGAAGCGCTTGCCAAGAGCCGTGCGCTCTACTCGACGCTCGACTCTCTCAAGGCAAAAGGCAAGGTACGCGGATTCTCGAAAGCTGCCAGCATCTTCCCCACCGAGGCTGAGCAAGAGGCACGACTTGAGGCATGGAGTGACTTCTGGAGCAACGAGCGCATTGAAGAGACCGACCGCCTGATACGCAAGGCATGCGCGGCCGAAGGTATCAACCCGTCATTCTTCAGCGCATTCGACGACGCACTCACCACGGACTACGAATATGTCAACCCTTACGAAGACGATCTACTGCCCGCCGGATTGATGGCAAACATCATTGAGTATACCGACAGCGTCTATATGGTATTCACCTCCGTACAGATGAAACAGGAGGACAAGAAGTTGGTAGGCAAGGCATTGGTTGCCGCCACGGGATGCGTGGTCGTAGACCCGATGTTCTACACGGAGGAGATGGTACAGACCATCAACAAGGACTTCAACACAGCACTGAACATCTCCATGGCGTTCGTGTTCATCATCCTGCTGATTTCATACCGCAACCTCGTACTGGCCATTGTGGCATTCATACCTATGACGCTCAGCTGGTTCATCGTGCTCGGCGTGATGGGCATCTTCGGGTTGCAGTTCAACCTCATTAACATTGTCATCTCAACATTCATATTCGGCATAGGCGTAGACTACAGTATCTTTGTCATGGATGGGCTTCTGAGCAAGGCACGTTCGCAGTCGGAGCCGCAACTACTGGTCTACCATAAGACAGCGATATTCTTCTCGGCATTTACGCTTATCATAAGCACAGGCTCATTGCTCTTGGCGTCGCATCCAGCATTGGCATCCATTGGCATTGCCACCATTATCGGCATGTCGTCGGCCGTCGTACTCGCCTACTCTTTGCAGCCATTCCTCTACCACAGTCTCGTGAAACTCATCCTCCGGATGGGATGGAAGGCTAATTGGCTCGAAAAGAAAGAGGAGAATAAGTAAAGAGACTGGTGGTTTCTTGTAACAAGATAGACAAACGGAGACGTAAGAAAGCCAAAAAGAAAAGAAGCTTTGAATAAATACGACGTCATAGTAATAGGCGCCGGGCTCGGAGGCCTTGAGTGCGCATACCTACTTAGCAAAGTAGGCAAGAGCGTGCTCGTGCTCGAAGCCGACGCATTGATAGGCGGCTGTCTGCAGACATTCAGGAGGTCCGGTCATACATTCGACACGGGTTTCCATTATGTCGGCGGACTGGACGAAGGTCAGATGTTGCGCAAGCTGTTTGACTACTTCGGACTGATGAATTTGCCATGGGTGAAGATGGACGAGTCTTGCTTCGACGAGGTCACGCTTCCGAGCGGGTCATACCCATTCGCACAAGGCTACGACAGATTCCGCGAGACGCTCACAGAGCACTTTCCTGCTCAGAAAGAGAACCTTAAGAACTATGTTGGCCTGCTGAAAGAAGTTGGAGACAACATATCGCACAGTTTCGACCCTCGTTCGGCATCAGACGTGTATGAGCAGTCGCTTTTTGCCCGCTCGGCGTATGAATTCCTAACGCAGACCATAACCGACCCGACACTTATAGACGTGCTCTCTGGCACCTCTATGAAGATGGAGCTCTGCGCAGGCAAACTGCCGCTCTACATCTTTGCACAGATAAACAGCACCTTCATCCAATCTGCATACCGCATCCGAGGAGGCGGTATGCAGATTGCGGAGAGTCTCCGCAAGAGCATTGAGCAGATGGGTGGCAAAGTGATGAGAAACAGCAGGGTCACGGCAATAGAAGGTGCTGACGGATGCGCCACGGCAGTCGTGATAAACGACGGCGCAGAGAGATTTGAGGCGGATACCTTTATATCCGATATTCACCCGGCTGCCACGGTGAGACTGCTCCAGGCAAGCGGACTGGTAAGAAAAATTTATCAGAAACGCATCACCGGATTGGAGAACACCTTCGGAATGCTGACCGTAAACATAGCTCTCAAGCCGGGAACGGTAAAGTACCAGAACCGCAACCTCTTTATTTACAAAGAGAACGGAATATGGCAATTGCACGAAAAACTTAGCGAAGGCGTACGTGCGCTTATGGTAAGTTTCATGCCGCCAGCCGAAGGAAGCGAGTATGCCACGGGCATCGACCTACTGACCCCAATGAGATGGGAGAATGTCAGCGGATGGTTTGGCACGAAAGTTGGATGCAGAGGAAATGACTACACGGAACTCAAGGAACGAGTGGCCAACGAATGCATAACTCTTGCCGAGACCAAGATACCAGGACTTAGCGAAGCAATTGAAGGTAAGTGGATAAGCACACCTCTCACCTACGCAGACTACACGGGAACTGAGAACGGCTCAGCATACGGCATCCGAAAGGACTATAACTCACCTATGCTAACCGTCTTGACCCCCAAGACTCCGGCGGCCAACGTATTCCTGACAGGGCAGAGCCTCAACCTGCATGGCATATTGGGAACATCAATGACATCGATGTTCACATGCGCCGAAGTGGTAGGCATGCCAACCGTTGTAAGCCAAATAAACTCATAGCGGAAACCGCAAGGCGAACGCAAACTAAAACAAACGCAGACAATCAAAATGAAAAAACTTGGACTGATAGCCCTTGCGGCAACACTCCTCTGCCCCACCATCGCCAGCGCACAGCTCCAGAAAGCGAGCGGCAACGCCGACGTAACCAAAGTGCAGGAAGCCAATAAGAAAGTGACCACCATCCAGTGCCCGTTCACGCGCACCACCAAGGTAGCCGCCATCAGCAGTTCCACTACATCCGACGGAACTTTCTACTTTGAGAACCCGAGCAACTTGGCAATGAACTACACCGACGGTGAAGTATTCGTAGTGACAGCCGACAATGTATCTCTTACGGTAGGCGGCAAGGCACGCACACTTCGTTCGGGCAATCACCACGTCGAGGAGCTCGCAGGCACCTTGCTCTCATGCGTCAAGGGCGACCTTTCGTCCATCAATGGCACACTTAAGAGCTCTAAGACCCAAGGCAACAACATAGTCTTCAACATCTCGTCTGAATTGAAGGTAGGTCGCAATGAGGTAAGCACCATCGAGTTGGCGTATAACAAGAAAGACTATACCCTCACGAGTCTCAAGCTCATCGAGAAGGACGGTAGTTACACCCTCTACACCCTCAAGGACAAAACCCTCAACAAGAGCATCGACGCCAAGAACTTCGAGCATGCCAAGGCTAAGAAGAAGACCAACAGCAAGAAGTAACGCTGAAGACGTTACGGTTTAAGGTTTAGCCCCCAATATTATGAGTCCGCCTGCGCTTTCGCGTGGGCGGATTTTTTTGTGCAAGGTGCGACTGATATATACTTCGCAAAAATTGTGGGAAAACTCCAAAAGTGTTATGGTAGGTTAATAGCGCACACGCACTATTAGTTAACTCTAAACATATTAGGAGCAAAGAGGTGTCGCAAAGAAAAAAGAAAATACTACATTTGCGTACCGAAAAAAATGAAGTCGGAGCAACGGAGGCAGGAAGCCTCCTAGCGACGGCAAGACCGGAACAAAACAGGATCGAAAATGAAATTCATAACGACGCTGGCCCTGCTTGGCGTGGCCGTAGCCGCTGGAGCACAGCAGCAGGTGCTCACCCTCGACGAATGCCGCGAGATGGCGCTGAAGAACAACAATGAGATAAAGGCAGCCCAGAGCAAAACCGAGAGCGCAGAATACACCAAGAAGAGCTACAAGGCAAACTACCTGCCGAGCCTCACGCTCAACCTCACTGGCGCATATAGCACATTGAAGGGAGACCAGGACGTCAACGTCACGGAGAACCTGCCAGTCTTCAAACCAGACGCCACGTATAAGCCGCAGGCGTTCAGCACCGACCAGATGTGGCAGGTAATGAACCTCGTAGGCTACGCATACATGCCCCTCTCGGGTTCCATAGGATTCGAGGCCGGCCCAATGTTCCTTGCCAACCTCACACTTCAGCAGCCCATCTACATGGGTGGCAAGATAGCCAATGCCAGCAAAATGGCGAGCCTTGCTGTAGAGGCGTCTGAGGCGAACGAGACGCTGACCGAAGCCACAGTAATCGAGAGCACCGACCAAGCATATGCCCTCGTAATCAAGGCCAAGGAGATGCAGAAGGTGGCACAGAAATATAATGACGTGCTCCGCGAGCTTATGGACAACGTCACCAAGGCTAAGAACCAGGGTATGAAAACGGGCAACGACGTCCTTAAAGTGCAAGTCAAGCTAAATGAGAGCGAACTGAATATGCAAAAGGCTGCCAACGCAGTTACCCTTGCCAAGATGAACCTCTGCCACAAAGTTGGCTTGAGCCTCACATCGGACATTGACGTAGCCGATGGGTATCCCGACATCGAGACTAAGGACGGCAGCGTAGACGCGCGCCCAGAGAGCAAGATGCTCAACAAGAAAGTGGAGGTGGCCGAAGCCAAGACCAAAGTCCAGCGTTCGTCTATCCTTCCCGAAGTAGGCCTTATGCTTATGGGCAGCTACGTCAACGCTATCGACATAACGGGCGACTTCTCCGGCACGAGCATTGACGAGAGGCTCTTCAACGACTTCGCTTTCACGGCACTCATTAACGTCAAGGTGCCCCTCTTCAACTTTGGCAAAGACGCAAATAAGGTACGCTCATCTAAATGCGAGCTGGAACAGGCTCGCCTTGAGCGCCAGAACCTCACCGAGCAGATGGAACTAGAGATGCAGCGTTCGAGCAATGTACTCAACGAGGCGGAGAAAGAGCTCGTAGTGGCCGACAAGAGCCTTGAGCAGGCAGCGGAGAATATGCGTTCAAGCAAGAGCCTCTACGACAATGGATATGAGACCCTTTCGGACTACATGGAGAGCCAAGTCCTTTGGCAGCAAGCCATGGCCGCAAAGGTCGACGCACAGTTCCAGCTCTACCTTGCCAAGGTAGACTACAACCGCGCCAATGGCACCCTCGTAGAGTAAGCGGAATTTCAACCTCCTCCTCTCTACCGACACGAACCGACATAGGAAAAAGATATGAAGATTGACCCCGAGATACTCACCTTCCTTAGAGAGATAAAGGTCAACAACAATAAACCTTGGTTCGACGCCCACCGTGCTCAGTATGAGCAGGCGAGGGCGTCGTTCCTTGTTTTTGTTAGTAAATTTATCGAGATGGTACAGGCAGTCGCCCCTGGCGTCGGCGAGCAGGAACCGAAACAATGCGTGTACCGCTTCAACCGCGACATACGCTTCTCGCCCGACAAGAGTCCCTACAAGCGTCACTTCGGGGCCTTCGTATGCCCGGGTGGCCGAAAGAGCGTATTGCCAGGTTACTACCTCCACATAGAGCCAGACAACATGTTCTTCTGCACAGGCAACTACGGATTGCCCTCCGACATGATAAAACGCCTGCGCACAGAGATATGCAACTTTCCTGAGGATTTGGAAGCCATATTGGAAGACAAGGCTTTCAAGAGTCGCATGGCACTTTGGGACGAAGAGAAATTAAAGAGCATGCCCCGCGGATATGAGATAGACCCGCGATATGCGGAGTACCTCAAGTTCAAGAGCCTCAATGCGAGAGTTGATTACACCGAGGCGGAGATAACGTCGGAGGGATTTAGCGACATGCTCAGCCGCGACATCGAGATAAGTAAACCGCTCAACGACTTCTTCCGCCGGGCACTGGAGACAGAACCGGAGGACGATGGCGACCTTGCGATATAATATGAAATTCAGACCAGACGACCCGACAATACTATTCCACTCGGCGGAGGAGGTGGAGGAAGCCGTGCGCGAAATTGGCTTCTTGCCACTCTTCGCGGGCGAGATAAGGGGTCTATCCGTAGAGGAGCATACGCCTCGCGAATTGTGGTTTGCCGACAACGCGGATGGGCCATGGGAATGGAAAGGCCCCATTGCGCGCACTGGAGAGATTGGCTATGCCAAATATTTTAGGAACAAAGCCGTATTCGTATCACAAGAGTGGCTGCCTAGGCTCATCAACGTACGCCGTGCTGGCAAGCCAATGGGGTATGACGAAGAGCAGGTACTGCGAGCCATTGTGGCCAACGAAAGTATGATATCTACCGAGATACGCGAGGAATGCGGTTTCGGTCCTCACGGAGCAACGGCAGCCGAAAGGATGATGTACGCCAACATGGGAGGCGAAGGCGCACCGCGATTGTCGCTCGACACCGTCTTGACCCGATTGCAGATGAAAGGACGCATTGTGGCATGCGACTTCGTGTACGACATAGCCAAAAATGGCAAGCAATACGGATGGGGCAAGGCAAAATACACGACACCCGAGATTTTCTTTGCCGACTGGTTCAAGATGCCGGAAGAGAAGCCAGAAGAAAGCCGCATAGCCATTGAGGCTCATCTGCTTAAAGTATGTCCGGGCGTAGACAATAAACTTTTGCATAAAATAGTTGGCTGAAAATATATAACTTTGCCATATGG
>CAVGTO010000037.1:0-2519 GCA_963631865.1 Eggerthellaceae bacterium | reverse complement strand
CGATAGTAGCGACCCTCTTGGCGATGGTTATGACCATCGTCATCGGTGTGTCGTCGGCAGCTCAGAGCACCACGAGCGGAAAACTTAACGTGACGTTCTCGACGTCGAGTCTCGACTCGCTGATACTCTACAGCGCACGGTGCAACTATAACCAGTCGTCGCTGGAAGGCTTTAGGATCCAGATATACTCAGGATCAGGCGTAACGAGCAAGAACGAAG
Organism: Eggerthellaceae bacterium; assembly: GCA_963631865.1. Lineage (GTDB taxonomy): Bacteria > Bacteroidota > Bacteroidia > Bacteroidales > Marinilabiliaceae > W3P20-009. The sequence goes on along the minus strand of CAVGTO010000037.1, from coordinate 2,300 downwards.
CTTCGGAGGCACAGGCTAAATTCCTCAAGATGCATCCCGAAGAGAAGGTATACATCATCTACAATGCACCTTTCTGGCGCGTACGCGTGGGCGACTACCGCTCACGTAGCGAGGCCCTCAAACTGCTCAACAAGTTGCAAGCCAGCTTCAGCGGCAGCTACATCGTGCGTGACAACACGGTAAAGAAACATATGTTCAGAGAATAACGAGGCATGCGCCGCGCAGGGAGAGAGACCCCGCGCGGCGCGTCGGCTTTTACATAGCCGCAAGGCGTGAATTGAGCATAAATCTGTATATTTGCGCCTACGGAACGGAATAAAAAGTTCAGAATAAAACACAACCCACACATATCCCGATGAGTGAAGCGATAAAGCACGAGTGCGGCATAGCCCTCGTCCGTCTGCTCAAGCCGCTGGAATATTACCAGCAGAAATATGGCACATGGCAATATGGCCTCCAGCGCCTCTCCCTGCTTATGGAGAAGCAGCACAACCGCGGTCAGGACGGCGCCGGAGCCGTAGGTCTCAAGCTCGACCAGCCGTCGGGCGAGCAATTCATCTACCGCATCCGCTCAAACGGCGACAATCCAATCCAGGACGTCATCAACGGCATCAATGGCCCCATAGCCAAAGCCTTTGAGAACGACCCGGAGAGGGCAGCCGACGCGGCATGGGCAAAGAAGAACCTCCCCTTTGCCGGTGAGGTATACCTCGGCCACTTGCGCTATGGCACATTCGGCAATAACAACATCGAATATTGCCACCCCGTAATGCGCGAAAACAATTGGCGCAGCCGCAACTTGGCACTGGCGGGCAACTTCAACTTGACGAATGTCGACGAGATTTTCGCCAGCCTTGTCGAGCTCGGTCAGCACCCGAAGAATTTCTCGGACACGGTGACAATTCTCGAGAATGTGGGGCACTTTGTAGATGACGAGGTGCAGTTGCTCTTCCGCCAATATAAGAACGAGGGGCTCGACAACCGCGACATCTCGGAGCGCATCGAGGCATCTATTGACATTCGCAAGATACTTGAGCGATCGAGCCGCAAGTGGGACGGTGGCTACGTCATTGGTGGCATCTTTGGCCATGGCGACGCCTTCGTTACCCGCGACCCGTGGGGCATTCGCCCTGCATATTTCTACTACGACGATGAGATTGTAGTGGTGGCATCCGAGCGTCCGGTTATCCAAACGGCTATCAACGTACGCTACTGCCAGGTGCAGGAGCTCAAGCCAGGCCACGCCATCATAATCCGCAAGAATGGCCATGTATCCGACGAACTGGTACGCGTGCCGCAGGAGCGCAAGTCATGCTCCTTTGAGCGCATATACTTCTCGCGTGGCTCGGACCGCGACATATATCACGAGCGCAAGCAACTCGGTTATCTCTTGGCCCCCACCCTCCTCGAGAAGGTGGACTACGACATCGACAATACCGTCTTCTCCTACATTCCCAACACGGCCGAGACGGCATACCTTGGTCTTATGGAGGGCGTGCGAGAGCAGATTAAGAAACGCCAGTGCGACCAAGTGCTCTCAGAGCAAGCCAAAGGCGAAGTAAGCCGCGAGCGATTCCTCGAGATAATGCGCCACGAGCCCCGTTTCGAGAAGATACCCATCAAGGACGTCAAGATGCGCACCTTTATCACGGCCGACTCGGGACGCGATAATATGGTAGGTCACGTGTATGACGTAACCTATGGCGTGGTCAAGAATTTGCAGGACACCCTTGTAGTTATCGACGACTCCATTGTCCGCGGCACGACGCTAAAGCGTAGCATACTCAGGATACTCGACCGTCTGCATCCGAAGAAGGTTATTGTAGTGTCGTCCGCACCTCAGATCCGCTACCCTGACTGCTACGGCATCGATATGGCCAAACTCGGTGACTTCTGTGCATTTGCGGCAGCCATTGAGCTACTCAAGGAGACCGGTCGCGAGGACATCATCCAGGCAACATACAAGGCTTGCAAAGAGCAGCAGAACCTGCCTAAGGAGGAGATTGTAAACTGCGTGAAGGACATCTATAAGCCGTTCTCCGTAGAGGAAATCTCTAAGAAGATTGCCCAAATGCTGACGCCCGAAGACATGCATGCCGAGGTTGAGATTGTGTTCCAAACCGTCGAGAACCTGCATAAGGCATGTCCCAACGACAGCGGCGACTGGTACTTCACTGGCAACTACCCTACCCCGGGCGGCAACAAGGTGGTCAACACAGCCTTCATCAACTATATGGAGGGACGCAACGCCAGGGCGTACTAAAGAAACAACTTGATATTCTATATGCGAGAGCGGGCTG
>CAVGTO010000036.1:0-16701 GCA_963631865.1 Eggerthellaceae bacterium | reverse complement strand
TGTCGTATCCAATATTACGCCAGTTTTTCATCACGTTCTAGGGGCTATATTCCCGTGTGGATAAAGCCCTTGTGGGACGATAAGGCCTTGGCAACCAATCATTTGTCTACGTTGAACGGATACTTCTAATCAGTTCATCTAATTTAAACAATGAGTCAAAAGATCAGAATTAAGCTCAAGTCTTACGACCACAACTTGGTCGATAAGTCTGCAGAGAAGATCGTCAAGACGGTCAAGGCCACCGACGCTGTTGTCAGCGGTCCTATCCCCCTGCCTACCGACAAGAGGATTTTCACCGTCCTCCGCTCGACCTTCGTCAACAAGAAGTCGCGCGAGCAGTTCCAGCTCAGCTCTTACAAGCGCCTCATCGACATCTATAGCTCTACTTCTAAGACTATCGATGCCCTTATGAAGCTCGAGCTCCCCAGCGGCGTAGAAGTCGAGATCAAGGTGTAGTGACTACGCCTCTGCGTAGCGATACGCGTTGCGATCATCTCAGAATTTAAACATTTTACTTTTTTATCAATGCCAGGATTAATTGGAAAGAAAATCGGAATGACTTCCGTTTTCAGTGCCGAGGGGAAAAGCATCCCATGCACTGTTATCGAAGCTGGCCCTTGCCACGTCACGCAGATCAAGTCTGTCGAGACCGATGGCTACGAGGCCGTTCAGCTGGCCTATGACGAGAAGAACGAGAAGCACACCAGTGCTCCTATGCTCGGCCACTTCAAGAAAGCAGGCGTAGCTCCCGCTCGTAAACTTGTTGAGTTCTCTGGTTTCGAGAAAGAACTCAATCTCGGTGACGCTGTCACTGTCGACATCTTCGCTGAGGACTCTTTTGTAGACATCGTTGGTACCTCCAAGGGTAAGGGCTTCCAGGGCGTCGTCGGCCGTTACGGTTTCGGCGGTGTCGGTCAGAGCACCCACGGTCAGGACGACCGCCTCCGTGCCCCCGGTTCTGTAGGCGCATCTTCCTACCCTTCTCGAGTATTCCCCGGTATGCGCATGGCTGGTCACACTGGCTGCGACCGCGTTAAGATCGAGAACCTCAAGGTCATCAAGGTCATCCCCGAGAGCAATCTCCTCGTAGTCAAGGGTTCTGTCCCCGGTTGCAAGGGCTCTTACTTAATCATTGAGCAGTAGAAAAAATGGAACTTAAGGTTTTAAACAAAGAAGGTAAGGAGACTGGCAGGACTGTCACTCTTCCCGAGGCTATTTTCGGCATCGAGCAGCCTAACGACCACGCTATCTACCTCGACGTTAAGCAGTACCTCGCTAACCAGCGTCAGGGCACCCACAAGTCTAAGGAGCGCTCAGAGGTTCAGGGCTCTACCCGTAAGATTAAGAAGCAGAAAGGCACTGGCGGTGCTCGCGCAGGCGCTCTCCGCAGCCCGGTTTTCATCGGTGGTGGTCGCGTCTTCGGTCCCAAGCCTCGCAACTACTCTTTCAAGCTCAACAAGAAGCTTAAGGATCTCGCTCGCCGTTCAGCTCTTACCTACAAGGCTAACGAGGGCAGCATCATTGTCGTCGAGGACTTCACCTTCGAGGCCCCCAAGACCAAGGATTTCGTCGCATTCAAGAACGCTCTCAACATCGCTGAAGGCACGCGCTCTTTGCTCGTCCTCCCGACTGTAGATAAGAACATCTACCTCTCGGCTCGCAACCTCCAGAAGACTGAGATCATCTCCGCCTGCGATATCAACACCTACGGGATCCTCAAGGCTAAGAGCCTCGTCATCTTCGAGGGTGCCCTCAAGCAGATCGAGTCCAAAAACGCCTAAAGAGTACTACCACAATGAGTGTTATTATTAAGCCTCTGGTCACTGAGAAGATGACCAAGATCACGGAGAAGATGAACAACCGTTACGGTTTCATCGTTGAGAGGAAGGCTGACAAACTCCAGATTAAGAAGGCCGTCGAGGCCCTCTACAATGTTCAGGTAGTTAAGGTCAACACCCTTATCGCTCCCGCCAAGAAGAGGAACCGTTACACAAAGGCCGGTATCATCTCTGGTCGTGTACCCTCTTACAAGAAGGCAATTGTTACCCTGGCTGAGGGCAACTCTATCGACTTTTACAGCAATATCTAGCACAAATGGCAGTCAAGAAATTAAAGCCCGTAACACCGGGGCAGAGAAACAAAGTTATTGGCACGTTTGATACGATTACGTCAAGCACGCCAGAGAAGTCTTTGCTGCGTCCTCTGAAAAAAACCGGCGGTCGTAACAACTCCGGTAAGATGACCATGCGCAACATCGGCGGTGGCCACAAGAGGAAATATCGTGTAATCGATTTCAAGAGAAACAAAGACGGTGTACCTGCAGTCGTTGATTCGATCCAGTACGATCCTAATCGTTCAGCTCGCATCGCTCTGCTCGTCTACGAGGACGGTGAGAAGCGTTACATCCTCGCTCCTAACGGTCTCCAGGTCGGCCAGTCTATCGGCTCCGGTGCTGAGGTCGCTCCCGAGGTAGGCAACTCTCTTCCCCTCGCAGTCATCCCTATCGGTACTATCATCCACAACATTGAGCTCCGCCCCGGCCAAGGTGGCGTCATCGCTCGCAGTGCCGGTACTTTTGCTCAGCTTTCCGCTCGTGACGGCAATTACGCCATCATCAAGATGCCTTCCGGCGAGACCCGCCGCATCCTCGTTACTTGCAAGGCTACCATCGGTGCTGTCGGCAACTCCGACCACGCTCTTGAGAAGTCAGGCAAGGCAGGACGCTCTCGTTGGCTCGGCCGCCGTCCTCGTGTCCGTGGCGTCGTTATGAACCCTGTCGATCACCCAATGGGTGGTGGTGAAGGTCGCGCTTCCGGTGGACATCCTCGTTCACGTAAGGGCCTCCTCGCTAAGGGCTACAAGACCCGCGCTCCCAAGAAGAACACGAACAAGTACATCATTGAGAGACGTAAAAAGTAATTGCCTAATCTCTAACTAACATGAGCAGATCTTTAAAGAAAGGACCGTACATCAACATCAAGCTCGAGAAGAAAATCTTGGCTATGAACGAGTCCGGCAAAAAGTCAGTTGTCAAGACTTGGGCAAGGGCTTCTATGATCTCCCCTGATTTCGTCGGCCACACTGTAGCTGTACACAACGGCAACAAATTCATCCCGGTTTACGTAACCGAGAATATGGTCGGCCACAAGCTCGGCGAGTTCGCTCCTACCCGTACGTTCCGTGGTCACAGCGGTAACCGTAAGTAGTTCTCGACTGTACGCAACTTTTTCAAGTACTAAGAAACATGAGCAAAAGAAAGCATAACATGGCGGAGGCCCTCAAGGAGGCGAAGAAGACTCAGTACTTCGCCAAGTTGAACAATGTCCCCACCTCCCCCCGCAAGATGAAGCTCGTAGCTGACCTCATCCGCGGTAAGGAAGTTAACCTCGCTCTCGGTATCCTCAAGTTCTCTCGTCAGGACGCATCTTACCGACTCGAGAAGCTCCTCCTCTCGGCTATCGACAACTGGAAGCAGAAGAATGAGGGTAAGAACGTTGAGGACGCTAACCTCTACGTTAAGACCATCTACGTCGATTCAGCGCGCATCCTCAAGCGTATCCAACCCGCTCCTCAGGGACGTGCTCATCGCATCCTAAAGCGCTCCAACCACGTCACCATCTTCGTGGACAGCAAACCAACCGATAACCAGGAAAAATAAGTCATGGGACAGAAAATTAATCCAGTAAGCAACAGACTCGGTATCACTCGCGGTTGGGATTCCGTCTGGTACGGTGGCAAGGATTTCGGCGACAAGATTGTCGAGGATAAGAAAATCCGTAACTACCTCAACGAGCGTATCGACAAGAAGACACTCTCTCGTATCCTCATCGAGCGTACCCTCAAGATCGTTACTGTTACCATCTTCACCGCTAAGCCCGGTCTCATCATCGGCAAGGACGGCGCAGAGGTCAACAAGCTCAAAGAGGAGCTCAGCAAGATCACCGGCAAGGAGGTTCAGATCAACATCTACGAGGTTAAGCGCCCGGATCTCGACGCAACCATAGTTGCCAACAACATCGCCCGTCAGCTCGAGGGCCGCGTAGCTTACCGCCGCGCCATCAAGCTCGCTCTCGCAAACGCTCAGCGTAATCAGGCTGAGGGCATCAAGATTCAGGTCTCTGGCCGTCTTAATGGTGCCGAGATGACCCGTAAGGAGATGTTCAAGGAGGGTCGTACTCCTCTCCACACCTTCCGTGCGGATATCGACTACTGCCTCGCTGAGGCGCACACCAAGATGGGTGTCATCGGCATCAAGGTTTGGATCTGCCGTGGTGAGGTCTATGGCAAGCGCGACTTGACCCAGCCCATCATCGACAAGGGTCAGAAGCCCGCTTCTGATCGCGACAACAACGGTTTCCGTGGCGAGCGCCGTGGCCCCCGTGGTCGCAAGAATAACAACCAGCAACGTTAATTGATTATTCGAGATGTTACAACCTAAGAGAGTCAAATATAGAAGGCCGCAAGACGGAAGGCGCAAGAACGATGGCATCGCCCATCGTGGCACCGAGCTCGCTTTCGGCTCCTTCGGCATCAAGTCACTCGGTACCCTCTGGATTACTGCACGTCAGATTGAGGCTGCTCGTATCGCGGTTACTCGTTATATGCAGCGTGAGGGTCAGATTTGGATCCGCATCTTCCCCGACAAGCCTATAACCCGCAAGCCCGCCGACACCCGTCAGGGTAAGGGTAAGGGTGATCCCGCAGGCTGGGTAGCTGCCGTTAAGCCCGGTATGATGCTCATCGAGTGTGAGGGTGTTTCCCTCGCTATCGCTAAGGAGGCCCTCCGCCTCGCAGCTCAGAAGCTCCCGATCCTCACCAAGTTCGTCGTCCGTCGTGACTATGTTGAATCCGCAAACGCTTAAAAATGAAGGCATCTGAGATTAGGGGTCTTTCGATCTCCGAGTTGGAGGAGAAAATCGCGGCTGCGCGACTCGACCTTGAGAAGATGAAGCTAACGCATGCCATCTCTCCCCTCGAGAACCCGATGAAGATCAGAAAGACGCGTAAGGATATCGCTCGTATGCTGACCATCCTTACCGAGAAGAAAAACACTGAAAAATAAACGTGATGGAAGAAAGAAATCATAGGAAGGAACGCATCGGTGTCGTAACAAGCGACAAGATGCAGAAGTCCATCGTCGTTTCAATCCTTGACCGTGAGCAGCATCCTCTCTACGGCAAGTTCGTGAAGAAGACGAAGAAGTTCCACGTCCATGACGAGAACAACGAGGCCCATATCGGCGATACCGTCCGCATCATGGAGACCCGCCCCCTCAGCAAGACCAAGAGGTGGAGATTAGTTGAAATCGTCGAAAAGGCTAAGTAAGCAATGATACAAACTGAATCAAGACTTGCTGTTGCTGACAACAGCGGCGCAAAGGAGGTCCTTTGCATCCACGTCCTCGGCGGCTCGTTCAAGCGCTACGCATCTATCGGTGATAAGATTGTCGTTACTGTAAAGTCCGCAATCCCCTCCAGCGATATCAAGCCCGGCACTGTAAGCAAGGCTGTCATCGTCCGCACAAAGAAAGAGGTTCGTCGTCCCGACGGTTCTTACATCCGCTTCGATGACAATGCTTGCGTCCTGCTCAACAACGCAGACGAGCTTAGGGGTACCCGTATCTTCGGTCCGGTCGCTCGCGAGCTCCGCGACGGCTATATGAAGATCATCTCCCTCGCTCCCGAGGTAATCTAATCTTCTTTTTAAGACAATGGCTAAATTACATATTAAGAAAGGCGACATCGTCATCGTAAACGCTGGCGATGAGAAGGGCAAGGAAGGCAAAGTCCTCTCCGTCGACCCTAAGAAGTCCCGTGCCATCGTCGAGGGTCTCAATATGGTCAGCAAGGCTCAAAAGCCCTCTGCTGCCAACCCTCAGGGCGGCATCGTTAAGACGGAGGCTCCCATCCATATCTCCAATCTTAACGTCAAGGACCCCAAGACCGGCGCAGCAACCCGCATCGGTCGTCGTAAGAACGACGAAGGTAAATCAGTAAGGTACTCTAAAAAATCAGGGGAGGAGATCAAATAATGGCTTACGAACCATCTCTTAAGAAGTTCTATAAGGAGCAGGTTGTTCCTCAGCTCATGAAGGAGTACAACTACAGCTCTGTTATGCAGTGCCCCAAGATTGAGAAGATCGTCCTCAATCAGGGTCTCGGCGAGGCTACTCAGGATAAGAAAATCATCGAGATCGCTATGAAGGAGATGTCCCTTATCTCTGGCCAGAAGCCTATCGCTACCAAGGCTCGCAAGGATATCGCAGGCTTCAAGCTCCGTGCCGGTTCGCCTATCGGTGTTAAGGTTACCCTCCGTCGTGAGCGTATGTACGAGTTCCTCGAGAGGCTCATCCGCGTCGCTCTCCCCCGCATCCGTGATTTTAACGGTGTCGCAGGAAAGATGGACGGTCGTGGCAACTACACGCTCGGCATCACTGAGCAGATCATTTTCCCTGAAATTAATCTCGATTCTGTTGCGAAAATTCAGGGAATGAATATTACCTTTGTGACTTCCGCAGGCTCCGACGCAGAGGCGTTCTCGCTCCTCAAGGCGTTTGGTGTGCCTTTCAAGCACTAAAACATTAATTGACTTAGCTTTATGGCAAAAGAATCAATGAAGGCCCGCGAGCGCAAGAGGGCTAGGCTTGTTGAGAAGTACGCTGAGAAGCGTAAACAACTCAAGGCTGAGGGCAACTATGAGGCTCTTCAGGAGCTCCCCAAGAACTCTTGCCCCACTCGCATCCACAACCGTTGCAAGCTCTCCGGTCGTCCACGCGGTTATATGCGTCAATTCGGCATCTCCCGTATCGACTTCCGTCTCCTCGCTTCTCAGGGCCTTATCCCCGGCGTCAAGAAAGCCAGCTGGTAATTCCGATAATTCATCAAGTGTTAAATATTGTCGCGGTGTTTCGCGATTAATTTAAGCTCGTTTTTTTTATATGGTATCAGATCCCATAGCGGACTTCCTGACTCGTATCAGGAACGCCATCCTTGCAAAGCACAGGGTCGTTGAGATCCCTGCTTCTAACTTGAAGAAAGGTATGACCAAGATTCTCTTCGAGAAGGGTTATATTCTTAACTACAAGTTCATCGATGACAATAAGCAAGGTGTCATCAAGATTGCTCTCAAGTACGATCCGAAGAGCAATTCATCAGCTATCAAGGCTCTCAAGAGGGTTTCTACCCCAGGTCTCCGCAGCTACGTGGGCTATCGTGAGATGCCCCGTGTCCTCAATGGTCTCGGTATCGCTATCGTCTCCACCTCTAAGGGTGTTATGACTGATAAGGAGGCCCGTGAAGGTAAAGTCGGCGGTGAGGTTCTTTGTTACATCTACTAAACTGGAGGGATAAGAAATGTCAAGAATTGGTAAGTTACCGGTGGCAATTCCCTCCGGCGTTAATGTAGACATCAAGGACGGCATCGTTACCGTCAAGGGCCCCAAGGGCCAGCTCAGCCAGAAGTTGGATAGCTCCATCACAGCTACCGTCGAAGATGGTCACATCAACTTCACCCGCGCTTCCGAGGATAAGGAGCATCGCTCTCTCCATGGTCTCTACCGTGCGCTCGTCCACAATATGGTCGTCGGCGTCTCTGAGGGCTTTAAGCAGCAGCTTGAGCTCGTAGGCGTAGGTTACCGCGCAACCGCTCAGAACAATATCCTTGAGCTCGCTCTCGGCTATTCTCACGCCATTTTCATCCAGCTCCCGCCCGAGATCAAGGTCGAGGCTGTCACTGACCGTAAGAGCAACCCTATCATCACGATAGAGTCTGCTGACAAGCAGCTCCTCGGTCAAGTTTGCGCCAAGATCCGCTCCTTCCGTATGCCTGAGCCTTACAAGGGCAAGGGTATCAAGTTCGTCGGTGAGCAGATTCGCCGCAAGGCTGGTAAGTCCGCTAAGGCTGGCGCTTAGTCACCTGGCAAGACTGTCTAACCCTAATGGTTAAAAATTAAGACAATGGCATTCTCTAAAATAGCAAGACGCAATAAGATCAAGGCTCGCATCCGCGGCAAGATCAGCGGAACTGCAGAGCGCCCGCGCATGACTGTTTTCCGCAGCAACAAGCAGATTTACGTCCAGCTCGTCAACGATCTCGAGGGCAAGACTCTTCTTGCAAAGAGCTCTAAGAATATCGAGAACATCGAGGGCGACAAGACCGCACAGGCAGCGCAGGTCGGCAAGCTCATTGCCGAGGCTGCTCTCGCCGCAGGCATCAATTCGGTCGTATTCGACCGTAATGGCTATCTCTATCACGGACGTGTTAAATCTCTGGCCGACGCGGCTCGCGAGGCTGGTCTCAAATTCTAAACTCCGATGGCAGAAAATTATAACAGAGTAAGGAACACCAACGACCTTGGCGAACTCAAGGATCGTCTTGTTCACATCAACCGCGTCACCAAGGTTACCAAGGGTGGCCGCGCTTTCAGCTTCGCTGCTATCGTTGTAGTAGGTGACGGCAAGGGTGTTATCGGTATGGGTCTCGGCAAGGCAAGTGAGGTTACCGCTGCAATCGCAAAGGGTACCGAGGCTGCTAAGAAGAATCTCATCCGTGTCCCCCTCACCAAGAAAGGTTCTCTCCCTCACGAGCAGTACACCTGCTTCGGCGGCGCCAAGGTTCTCCTTATGCCCGCAACCGAGGGTACTGGTCTCGTCTGTGGTGGTGCTATGCGCGCTGTCCTCGAGACTGTCGGCGTTAAGGATGTCCTCGCTAAGTCGAAGGGATCTTCTAACCCCCACAACCTCGTCAAGGCTACCATTATGGCTCTCGGCGAGCTCCGTGATGCTTATACTGTAGCTCAGCAGCGTGGTATCTCCCTCGATGCTGTTTACTCGGCAGCTCCGAAGCGTGCTAACTCTGAAGATAACGAGAATAACGGTAAATAGGAGTTTTAAGAAATGGCACAGATTAAGATTACCCAAATCAGGAGCGTCATCAACCAGCCCGCTTACCAGCGTCGCCTTATCAAGGCCCTCGGTATTCACAAGACCTACAACTCTGTAGTCAAGGAGGATAAGCCCAGTATCCGCGGCATCATCGAGCGCGTTCAGCACCTCGTCAAGGTTGAAAAAGTTAACAACTAATTGATTAGTCAATTACTATGGATTTAAGCAATTTGAAGCCTGCATACGGCTCAACCCAGCATGATAAGCGACTGGGCCGTGGTGAGGGCTCTGGCCGTGGCGGCACGTCTACCCGTGGTAGCAAGGGTGCTAAGTCAAGGTCCGGATATAAGACCAAGTTCGGTTTCGAAGGCGGTCAGATGCCTCTCCAGCGTCGTCTCCCGAAGTTCGGTTTCAAGAACTTCAACCGTGTCGAGTATAAGGCTATCAACGTCTCTGAGCTTCAGGCTCTCGCCGATAAGGCAGGCGTAAGCGAGATTACTCCTGAGGTACTCAACCAGTACGGTATGGTATCTAAGAATGACCTCGTTAAGATTCTCGCTAACGGTACTCTTACTGCTAAGCTTAGCGTCAAGGCTCACAAGTTCTCTCAGAAGGCTAAGGAGGTTATCGAGGCTGCCGGTGGTAGCATCGAGGCTGTAGCTAAGTCTAAAAAAGCAGAGGACATCGAAAAATAATTGTAACAGATGAAACTGGTCGAAACCATTCGTAACATCTGGAAAATCGATGAACTCAAAAACAGGATCCTAACTACGTTAGGATTCCTGTTGGTTTATCGACTAGGATCTTTCGTGGTCCTTCCAGGTGTCAATCCCAATTTGCTTGCCAATCTTGAAGGTCAGGTCAGCAGCGGTGTCATGGGCCTGCTCGATATGTTCTCGGGCGGCGCATTTTCTAACGCGTCTATCCTTGGCCTTGGCATTATGCCGTATATTTCGGCATCTATTGTTGTCCAACTTCTTGGTATGGTTATACCATACTTCCAAAGGTTGCAGCGAGACGGTGAGAGTGGGCGTAATAAGATCAACCAGATTACTCGTCTGCTGACTGTTGTTATTCTGCTTGTGCAGGCCCCGGCCTATATCGCCAACCTCTACTATCAGCTTCCCGGCGAGGCTTTCGCTCCCGGTATGAGCCGCACTTTCTTTACCGTTTCGAGCACTATCATCCTTACCGCAGGCACTATGTTTGTCATGTGGCTTGGTGAGAAGATTACTGACCGTGGTATCGGTAATGGTATCTCCCTCATCATTATGGTTGGTATCATCGCCCGCCTTCCACAGGCTCTTTGGGCTGAGTTCCTCGATAAGTTCTCTATCGGTAATACAAGTGGTGGTCTCGTAATGCTTCTCATAGAGTTCGTTGTTCTCTTCTTCGTTTTCGTCGGCACTATTGCTCTTGTACAGGCTACAAGGCGTATTCCGGTCCAGTACGCAAAGCGCATTGAGGGCAACAAGCAATACGGTGGCGTGCGCCAGTACATTCCTTTGAAGATTAACGCTGCTAACGTGATGCCTATCATCTTTGCGCAGGCTTTGATGTTTCTTCCTGTGACTTTCGCAGGTTTCATCAATCAAGATGCTTCGCAAGGTTTCGTATCTACGTTCTCCGACTTCACTGGTTTCTGGTACAACCTCGTGTTCGGTCTCCTCATCGTCCTCTTCACTTACTTCTACACTGCGCTCATTATGAATCCGCAGCAAATGGCAGAGGATATGAAGAAAAACAACGGTTATATCCCTGGTGTTAAGCCTGGTAAAAAGACTGCTGAGTATATTGATACGATCATGTCGAGAATTACTCTCCCTGGTTCTATTATGCTCGCAATCGTCGCAATCCTTCCCGCTTTCGCCACTATTTCCGGTGTTGAGCCTTCTTTCGCCCAGTTCTACGGCGGCACGTCGCTCCTCATCCTTGTTGGTGTCGTTCTCGATACCCTCCAGCAGATTGAGAGCTACTTGCTTATGAGGCACTACGATGGTCTGATGAAGTCCGGTCGAATTATGGGTAGGACCGCCGGTCCTGCTATCCACTGATAAGATTTATCTCCCCGCCGGGGATGCCTCGGCGGGGAGATTTTTTTTGATGCACGGGCTTTTTGTTTGTGTATTAGAACTTATTGTGTAAATTCGCGCTTGAATTTAAAACCATTTTATGCCAAAGCAATCCTCTATAGAACAAGACGGGACGATTAAAGAGGCTCTGTCTAATGCGATGTTCAGAGTAGAGCTTGAGAATGGTCATGTCATCATTGCCCATATCTCGGGCAAGATGCGTATGAATTACATCAAGATTCTCCCCGGCGACAGAGTAAAGGTTGAAATTTCACCGTACGACCTCACAAAAGGCCGTATTTCGTATCGCTACAAATAACTTAATATGAAAGTTAGAACTTCTATCAAGAAAAGAAGCGCTGACTGCAAAATAGTCAGTCGCAAGGGTCGCTTGTACGTGATCTGCAAGAAGAACCCCAAACTTAAACAACGTCAAGGTTAATCAATTATGGCAAGAATCGCAGGAGTCGACGTCCCAAGCAACAAGATTGGTGAGGTCGCATTGACTTACATTTACGGTATTGGCCGGAGCACAGCAGTAGAAATTCTTCAGAAGGCCGGGATCGATCGTAGTGTAAAGGTATCGGATTGGTCTGACGCTCAGATCCAGTCAGTTCGCGAAATTATTGGTGCCAACTATAAGGTCGAGGGCGAGCTCCGTTCCGAAGTTCAGCTCAACATCAAGCGACTGATGGATATCGGTTGCTATCGTGGTATCCGCCACCGTCTCGGTCTCCCCGTCCGTGGCCAGTCTACCAAGAACAACGCCCGTACCCGTAAGGGCAAGAAGAAGACGGTCGCTAACAAGAAGAAGGCTACTAAATAATTGAATCATGGCTAAGAAAGTAGGCGCTCAGAAGAAAAGAGTGGTCAAGGTTGAGGCTCAGGGTGAGGCTCATATCCACTCTTCTTTCAACAATATCATCGTAACCCTTACTAACCTTCAGGGCCAGGCTATCTCTTGGTCTTCTGCAGGTAAGATGAACTTCAAGGGTTCTAAGAAAAATACCCCGTACGCAGCACAGACAGCAGCCACCGACTGTGCTAAGGTTGCCTTCGACCTCGGTCTCCGTAAGGTCAAGGTTTACGTCAAGGGTCCAGGTAATGGACGTGAGTCCGCTATCCGCGCAATCCATGCAGCTGGCATCGAGGTCACTGAGATCGTTGATGTCACTCCGCTGCCTCACAACGGTTGCCGTCCCCCGAAGCGTCGTAAGGTATAGTTTTTATCTTTCAACAACCTATCAATGTTTTTGATTTTGTGTTTTGAATAATGAATGGTTTATGATTGTTCTCATATAATCTAGCGGCTGCCATATTCATCATTTGAAATCAAAATCATAAAGTCAAAAAACAAAATGGCAAAGTACATTGGCCCGAAAACCAGGATCGCCCGCAAATTCGGCGAGGCTATCTTTGGTCCTGACAAGTATTTCGAACATCGTAATTTCCCTCCAGGCCAGCATGGTCAGAACCGTCGCGGCAAGCAGTCCGAGTACGGCATGCAGCTTAAGGAGAAGCAGAAGGCTAAGTATACCTATGGCCTCCTCGAGCGTCAGTTCCGTATCGCTTTCGCTGATGCTAAGCGAGCTGAGGGTGTCACCGGTGAGGTTCTCCTCCAGATTCTTGAGAGCCGTCTCGACAACGTAGTGTACCGTCTTGGTATTGCTCCTACTCGTGCAGCTGCTCGTCAGCTTGTAGGCCACAAGCACATCGTCGTTGATGGCAAGGTCGTTAACATTCCTTCTTACCGTCTTAAGCCCGGTCAGACTGTAGGTGTACGCGAGAAGAGCAAGTCTCTTGAGGTCATTACCAACTCTCTCGCTTCTGCCAACGTTTCTGCTTATTCTTGGCTTGAGTGGGACAAGAACACTTGCTCTGGTAAGTTCGTCAGCATCCCTGTGAGGTCTGACATTCCCGAGAACATCAAGGAACAGTTAATCGTCGACCTGTACTCTAAATAAAATTATTCTTATGGCAATTTTAGCTTTCCAAAAACCAGAAAAAGTCATAATGCTTGAGAACGACGAGAAGTTCGGCCGTTTCGAATTCCGTCCTCTTGAGCCAGGTTATGGCATTACCATTGGAAATGCCCTAAGAAGAATTTTAATTAACTCGCTCGAAGGTTTCGCCATCACGTCAATCAAGATTGACGGTGTTCAGCATGAGTTCGCCACTATCCCTGGCGTCATCGATGATGTAACTCAGATTATCCTCAACCTTAAGCAGGTCCGTTTCCGTAAGATCGATCCTAACTCGGATGTTGACTCCGAGGAGGTGACAGTTCACATCACAGGCAAGGATCAAATCACTGCCGGTGATTTCGGAAGCTTCACGCAGTTCTTCCAAATTCTCAATCCTGAGCTTGTCATTTGCAACCTTAATACCGATGTTAAGTTCAATATGACTTTCACGGTGAACAAGGGTCGCGGTTATGTACGCTCCGATGAGAACGAGGAAGAGGGACAGGATATCAATGTCATCGCCATCGATTCTATCTACACTCCTATTGTCAACGTCATGTACAATATCGAGAACTATCGTGTTGGTCAGAAGACCGATTACGAGAAACTTATTCTCGAAATTAAGACTGACGGCTCTATCCACCCGAAGGATGCCCTTAAGGAGGCTGCCAAGATTCTTATCTATCACTTCATGCTCTTCTCCGATGACAAGATCACTGTTGATGAGAATGAGAAGTCGGGCGGTGAAGATTTTGACGAGGAAGTTCTCCGTATGCGTCAGCTTCTCAAGACTAAGTTGTGCGATATGGATCTTTCGGTCCGTGCCCTCAATTGCCTTAAGGCTGCTGATGTTGATACTCTCGGTGAACTCGTGAAGTACCATCGAAACGACCTCTTGAAGTTCCGCAATTTCGGTAGGAAGTCTCTTGAGGAACTCGATCAGGTTCTCGAAGACCTTGGTCTTTCGTTCGGTATGGACACGGCAAAATATAAACTTGATAAAGATTAATTACGATGAGACATAATAAGAAATTCAACCACCTTGGTCGGACGGCTTCCCATCGTAAAGCTATGCTCTCCAACATGGCGATTTCGCTCATCCTCCACAAGAGGATCACGACGACTGTTGCCAAGGCTAAGGCTTTGCGTGTCTATGTCGAGCCTCTCATCAACAAGACCAAGAACCTGACTACTGTAGACGAGAAGCGTAGCGCTCAGCGTCTCGTTTTCAGCTATCTTCAGAATAATGCAGCTACTAAGGAGCTCTTCGGCGACGTTGCTGAGAAGGTTGCAAACCGTCCTGGTGGCTACACCCGCATCCTTAAGCTCGGTGCCCGTCAGGGTGACTCTGCTGAGATGTGTTTCATAGAGCTTGTTGACTACAACGCAAATATGCTCTCCGCTCCAAAGGCTAAGGCTGACGAGAAGAAGCGTACCCGTCGTAGCCGCTCCAAGAAGGCAGATGCCGCTGAGGCTCCTGCTTCTGAGGAGGCAAAGGCTGAGTAGTCCTCTCTAAAGAGTCTACAATACATCCTAAAGGGTGGGAAGATTTCTTCCTGCCCTTTTTTTATTATATACCGCTATTGGTTTATTTCTGATAATACAGCTACTGTCATTCATCTGCTATATTATTGTCGCTACCGCTTTGTTAATCAAACAAATAATTTTTTTGATAACTCCGTCTTCGGTGTCGAGTATGCATGTTTGAGAATAAAAAATATTCGGCGAATATAAACGCGACTATGAAAAGGAGTTTCATAATATGGATTTTGTGTCTGCGGAGTCTATGGATATGGTGATGTCCTACATTCGTGGCTGTATGAAGACGATGGGACGGAATGTAGCGGAAGATGAAATTGAGTCTCTTGCCGCGCAATATCTCGAAAGGTGCTATAAGAGCTACCTTGACGACGACTATAATACAAAACTTACGAGCGTAATTAAGAAATTGGAGAGTGAGGATCGCACTCTGCTGAATTAGCTCAGCTGTTTCCGTATCTTGGATATTTTATTGGTTATACTTTGACTTGGGCGAGAAGTGTGGCTTCTGGCTCAAGTCTTTTCTATTATGACCTATTCATTGCTTAACTTTCTTGCTTTTTATTAAAAGATTTATTTCAATAAATATGAGCAACTTTCGCCGATTGTGAGTAATTTTGCGGTCTAATGCGGTGGTAGGCGGCGTTGTGGCCTTTTGCGTAGTGTTTCCATGCGGAGACCTGCTCATCCTTCTCTTCTGCAATCCTTTCCATTAAGTTCATCATTGGTCAGTCTGAGTCGGTTGCCAGTTTTATGCCCGGTTCTTATGATTGATGGACGATTTATTCTTGCAATTTCTACGGTAGATTTGCTCGTGGATGCTTCTAAGAATGGGCTCTACCGTAAATAATAAACGTATTAATCAATTTCTTCCTTATGGCAGTTTTAGCTTTTCAGAAACCAGAAAAGGTCATTATGCTCGAGAATGACGGTAAGTTCGGCCGTTTCGAGTTCCGCCCACTTGAACCAGGTTACGGTACAACTATCGGAAATGCCTTAAGGAGGATTTTGACGGACTCTCTCGAAGGCTACGCTATCACCACAATCAAGGTTGACGGTGCCGAGAATGAGCTCGCCTCCCTTAACGGTGTCGAGGAGAATATGACTGATATTATCCTCAACCTCAAGCAGGTCCGAGTTCGTAAAAGCGACCCGAAAAATGAGACTGAGATTGAGGAGGCAACTGTAAACGTAAGCGGTCAGGAAACCGTCTCCGCTGGCGATCTCGCCAAGGCTCTCAATATCTTCGAGGTCGTAAACCCCAACTTCGTTATCTGTCATCTCAAGGAGGGGGCGAAGTTCAATATGACTTTCAAGATCTCCAAGGGCCGTGGCTATGTCCGTGCCAATGAGAGCACCGAGAATCTTCCCGCAGGCACTCTTGCCATCGATGCCATCTTCACTCCGATTGTCAACGCAAAGTATACTGTAGACAACTTCCGAGTCGCTCAGAAGACTGACTACGAGAAGCTCCTCTTCGAGATTACCACCGATGGCACCATCCTCCCTAAGGACGCTCTCAAGGATGCCGCTCGTATCCTCATCCAGCACTTTATGCTCTTCTCTGATGAGCAGATAACCCTCGAGGATAACGACCATTCGTCTGCCGAGGAGTTCGATGCTGACGCTCAGAAGATGCGCCAGCTCCTCAAGACTAAGCTCTCTGAGATGGATCTCTCTGTCCGCGCTCTCAACTGTCTCAAGGCTGCCGAGGTCGAGACCCTTGGCCAGCTTGTCAAGTTCAATCGTAACGACCTCCTTCGTTTCCGCAACTTCGGTCGCCGTTCGCTTGAGGAACTTGATACTCTCCTTTCCGACCGCGGTTTGCAGTTCGGTATGGATGTATCCAAGTACAAGCTCGACAAGGATTAGTAGTGCGGCACGCTTCACGTGCGCCGAACAGAACTAAGACATAATGATATGAAGGGGGAGGGGATTGCTTATTTTCCCCTCTCCTTTTTTTGATTTATAGTCTTGCTGCATTACCTTTGCTCGATTTGCTGCGCTTTGCGGGCCTCCCGCTATATGCGCATCGTTAATGCGATTTTTGTAAATTGATGATATTCAGGCTTTACAGTAAACTGTTTCTGCCAGTCGTGGCGCTTGCGTTGGTCTCTTGCAGTAGTGAGGATACAACGAGCGAGCCTGTGGCGGAGGTCGGGGGCGCCGTCCTTACTAAAACAAATCTGATGGCGGCGATACCGGTCACGAGCTCTCCGGCCGACAGCGCAGTCTATGCTGATG
>CAVGTO010000035.1:0-17009 GCA_963631865.1 Eggerthellaceae bacterium | reverse complement strand
ATTTTCATGGTCTTGCTAGGCTACCTGGTTTCTGCTACAAATATAGCTACTAATTCAATGGATACGACGATTATCGATGACTCCCGTCTGCTTGCGACAACTATTGAAAATTACCGACAACTTTAGACAATTCTAGGCAATTCCAGACAATTATCGACAATTCAAACAATCAAAGACGATTATCGACAATAACGACTATCATTGACAATCAAAGCCAACACAGCCAATCCGTGTAATCCGTGTTCAAAATCCGAGTTTCAAACAACTGTTAACTGAACTAGTCTCTCCTGAAAATATCGCGTGTATAGACCTTGGCGGCGACATCGTCCAGGCAAGAGTCGTATCGGTTGGCAATGATGGCCTGACTCTGAGCTTTGAAGGCCGCCAGGTCGTTCACCACACGGCTGCCGAAGAAAGTGGAACCATTTTCGAGAGTCGGCTCGTAGATTATCACCTCGGCACCCTTGGCCCTGATGCGCTTCATGACGCCCTGGATGGCGCTCTGACGGAAGTTGTCGGAGTTGGACTTCATCGTGAGGCGGTAGACGCCAATTACGCATGTGCGCTCGCGTCGGGTGTCGTAACTGTTGGCCTCGTCGTAGCCATAATACCCAGCCTTCTGAAGCACGGCGTTGGCTATGTAATCCTTGCGCGTGCGGTTGCTCTCCACGATGGCCTCGATGAGGTTTTCCGGCACGTCGGCGTAGTTGGCCAGCAGCTGCTTGGTATCCTTCGGCAGGCAGTATCCGCCATAGCCGAACGACGGGTTGTTATAGTGCGTGCCGATGCGCGGGTCGAGTCCCACGCCGTCTATTATCGCTTTGGTATCGAGTCCCTTGACTTCGGCGTAGGTGTCCAACTCATTGAAGTAGGATACGCGGAGAGCGAGGTACGTGTTGGCAAAGAGCTTTACGGCCTCTGCCTCCTTCATGCCCATGAGGAGCACGGGGATGCCTTTGTTCTCCGCCTCGGGATTGCCTACTGCGCCCTCCACGAGGAGGCTGGCGAAAGTCTCGGCGGCTTGGCGCATCTTGTCAACGTCGGTGAGCTTCGTTATGGCATCGTCCTCGGCTTTATATTCCGCACGGCCGAGGAGTTTTGGGTGCCCCACTATGATTCGGCTCGGGAATAGGTTGTCGTATAGCGCTTTGCTCTCGCGAAGGAATTCGGGCGAGAAGATGAGGTTCATCTTCTTGGCTCCGCGGGCGGCGTACTTCTGGTAGAGGCTGCGGGTGTACCCCACGGGAATGGTGCTCTTGACCACGAGGACGGCGTCGGGGTTGACTTCCAGGGCGAGGTCTATCACCTCCTCCACGTGACTCGTGTCGAAGTAGTTCTTTACCGGGTCGTAGTTAGTGGGGGCGGCAATTATTATGAAGTCGGCGTCGGCGTATGCCGTGCGGCCGTCGAGGGTTGACGTCAGGTCGAGGTCCTTCTCGGCAAGGAATTTCTCTATGTACTCGTCGTGAATAGGCGAGACGCGACGGTTGATTTTGTCAACCTTTTCAGGGACTACATCTACAGCCGTCACGTGGTGGTGCTGCGCCAAGAGTGTCGCAAGGCTGAGGCCCACGTATCCCGTGCCCGCCACGGCTATTTTTATATCTTTGAAGTTGGACATTGCTATAGTTGCATTCAAAGCTTCTGCATTTGTAAACCTCGTTTTTTGCAGATCTTGAGTGCCTTATCGAATTGTTTTGTTGTCTTTACTCTGTACTTCACTCTTCAGAAAGTATGGTATTGAACATTTCTTCTACAGAATTCCACTCTCTTACGCGGCCAGCTGCTACATCTTCGCGCGCCAGGTCCAGTCCCGTTTTCTTTTTCTTGACGACTGAAACACCGCTAACGCCCTTGATCATCTTTATGGCATTCTTTACTTTGTTTACAAGTTCTGCATCGTCTACAGTGATAATAAGCTGTTGTGGTGCTGCGGCTGTTGTCGTACTCATAATTTTTTTATAGTGTTTTTATCATTTTATTCCACCAACCAAATGCCTTGCAATAGTCTCCGCCATACGGCAAGGTGCGTCGTCTCACTTATCTCGCTGCATATGGCTATACATGTGGCCATAAGACTGCGGAAGGGCTCTGTGAGTGGTATCTTTTGAATGTCCTTGGGGTCGACTTCGGCGATGTCTGTGGCAAGCACGCAAGTGGGACGGCAGGCAATGTCGAGGTCTCGAATGGCGCGCACCGTGGGGTGCTGACCCGTTAGGACGAGCGAGAGGGTAGGGGCGTAGTTGCGGAACGACTCTACCAGCTTGGCCTCATTATCGTCTTTGCTCTTCTTGTCGTGTGTGCCGCTCACGAGGCGTTGGTTGGCTTCGTCCGCCGTGCGGAAATATTCGCTCAGCAGGCTGTCCCAGTTGCAGGTGAGGATACTGTGGCCGTCAGCCGTCGTATACACTGCCGTGTGGGCGAAATATGTGGCGATGTCGGTATGCTCCTCGTCCCTTGTGGCGGAATATGAGTGCTGCGGGATAATCTGTCGGGATATTATCTCAGTCACGCCGTCGTGGCGGAGTGTGGCTACCGATTGACCCGCATCCATTATTACGCCCGGCGTGGGAGTGAGAAATGGACGTAACGCCTTGCCCGCGAATGACGCATGCGCAAACCCGGGGTCCTTCTGTTCGTAGCGCACAAGGTGGAGAATGAGCTCCGCCTCGTTGGCTGTGAGTGACTTTATCCGGTCTGCCATGACATCGTCCGTCGCCGCCAACTTCTTGCGAAGGTCGGCAAAGGAGGGGCGGATTCGCAGGGTCTCTATTATATTGTCGAAAAGTTCAGATGTCTCGCCGCCTTCGTGTCCCGTGGCTTGGATGATGCCAATGAGGATGTCCGCCGCGCGCGCTTTTTTCGTGCCGAGTATTTGCTTGTCGCCGTCGGCGTTGAAGAGACGGATGGCGTGGAAGTCCCAGAGGTTGGGTATGGAGACCGTTAGGCTGCCGAGGGCCGTCGGGTCGGCAATTCTGAAGACGAGCCGTCGCTCGCCACGGAAGCGAACGAGGTAGCCGGTCTTGCCAGCCAATGGACCGTCGAGGATTTTTACTATGTCGTTCGGCTCGCCGCTCTTGACGTTTGTGGCGTAGTCGGAATATGGGCGTTCGAGGACTATAGTGTCCTGCGCATAATTCTCGTTGAAGTCGCGGAACTCTTTCAGTTCGCTGTCGGGCACCGTCCAGATGCTTGCTTGCTCGGTAATCGAGTCGCGATGGCGGTAGAGTATCTTGCCGTCGGAGTAGTGTGCGCGCAGGAAGTCGACGAGCGCCTGTTGGGTGGAGAGTACGAAGACGTAGCCGGCGAAGAGAGGGCGGTCCGCACGTCGGGGCTCGCTGCTAAGAGTGGCCGTGGTGCGTGTGGGGCAGTAAACCTCTAATATATTGTCGGTTGGGTTCGCCTCAAAAATAGAGACGAGTTTGCGCTCCTGGTTTGGCAACGTCCGGACAATGTGCCACTCGAAGTCTTTTTTGTTCATTATGGCGCATAGTCTATATTCCCCTCCCGACCGCGGCGAGAGGGCTTAGGTTGCCAATTGTGGCTGTCGTGGCGGCGTGGCACCGGAGGAACCTCAGCGTGTGCATGGCGTCGTCTATGTGGCAGATGCTCGGCATGCGCTGCATGCTGTTATTCCTTCTCATACCACATTTATTTTATATCTGTTAGCCTGTGGGGTGTGTGCTCGTCGGTAGGACTCTTGTGATGCCCGTCCGGGAGCACGTGACTGCTTGACTGTGCAATCTCAATCAAAATTGCGCAGTGCAGTCTAAGATACGCAAAGATAGCTAATTTGCTTCGGAAAGTGGCTTGCAAATTCGCCTCTGCCTCCTTTTTAGCTTTAGTATACGTTAGTTATGTGTGTTTGGGATGCAAAAAAGGTCGTGTTTTCTCACAATCCCCTCTCTCTTCTCTCTTTTGCGGCTTCAACCATTTGGTCTATGATTTCGGAGTCTTCGTCTTGCCATTCGATTTCTTTTGTAAAGTCGCTGAGGTTGCGGTCCAGCAGGCACGAGTATGAAGTGTTGTCCCAGTCGCACTTTTCCGGGTCGTATCGTTGCCATCGAGCCTCGCCCGTGTCGGCGTAGTTGAAGACGAAGCCCTCAAAGAGGGTCTTGTTGTCGGCTGCCACCTCCTCGACGCTTTTTCTGGAGTATTTTACATTGCGGTAGGAGTGTACAATTTCGATTACGAGTAAGATTCTGTCGTAGTAATCTATTTCATGCCCGCGAGTGAAGCCTTTCCCGTACAGGCATATATCTGGTATGCGGAATTTCTTCTCGGCTGTAGGTGTCCTAATCTCGTTTGCGCAGACAATGCGACCCGATAGTTTCGGGAAGTTCATTACGAGCTTGTCATACAATATCGTGCTCCAACATTGATGCATGGGGTTTGGCGCTGCCATTCCGAGTCCACCGTCCTTGCTTGGCGCGTCTAGCACTGCACGTGCCACTTCGTCGCCAATTTCTGAGTCGTCCGTCGGGCGGCGTATAATCTTGTCGGCCCTCATTTTTAGTGCTCGGCGGTTATATTCGCGCCTCTCGGTCTGGTTGTGCTCGAGTGCGCTGCGGAGGCTGTATGCGAAGAGGATCGCGGCTCCCATCCATAGGATGTCTTTTAGGTCTTTGTTCATGTATTCTGTGTTTATTTGGCGTTTTGTATGTTAGCTATTCGTGTCAGTTCGGCTTCTATGTCATCCACGCCAAAATCTTCGTACTCCTCTATCAAGTTGTTTAAGTTGACGCCCAGGACGGATGAATTTGCGTCTGCTTCCACCCATTTTGACGTTGATAAATCCAGGCGGCTCCAGCGTTTGTATCCCGATTCGCTGTAGTTGAACGTGAAGCCTTCGCGTAGGCTCTTGTTGTCGGCTGCCACCTCCTCGACGCTCTTTTGCGAATATTTTGCGTTGCGGCTTGAATGTACAATCTCGATGACGCAAAGCAGCCCGTCGTAGTAGTCTATTCCCATTTTGGGCGAGGTGCCTTTCCTGTAGATGCAGATGTCTGGGATGCGGTATTTCTTCTCATGCGTCTGCGTGTCAACTTTCGTGGTGACGGCTATGTTGCCTGCTATTGTCGGGAATTTATGGATGATGCTGTCGCGGATGAGTGTGCTCCACACTTGATGTAGGTCCTCGTTTGCCGCCATTCCGAGGCCGCCGTCTTTGTTTGGCGTGTCGATTACGGCTCGCGATACCTCGTCGTAGATTGGCATGTCGTCCGTCGGGCGGCGTATAATCTTGTCGGCCCTCATTTTACGTGCTCGGCGGTTATATTCGCGCCGCTCGGTCTGATTGTGCTCGAGTGCGCTGCGGAGGCTGTATGCGAAGAGGATCGCGGCTCCCATCCATAGGATGTCTTTTAGGTCTTTGTTCATGTTTTTTTGTCTCGTTTAGTTGTATTTTCCTTGTAATTTATACCGATTCTATCCGTGCGGTGCGGCTCGCCATGTTTTTCGCAATTGCGTCCGAATCACTTTTTGAAACTGCTTTGGTTTCAAATTGATTTTCGATGCGGAATAGGTAGGGTTTTGGTGATTTTGCCATATGTCATACAGCTAATATACAAAATTTCCGAGACTTAGGCGAATCGGCAAACTCATGCTTTACCCTTCTGCCTGTGCCACGTAATTGCCGATTGTAAACTGCGATATTACTTCCCGCGCATACCCTGTTAACAAATCGACCGTATGCGGCAACGCTTTTTGTCATAAATTTGCAATGCATGGGCGATATGTGAAAACTAATAAAAGGAAGCCCCACGCAAAAAACTCAATAACCAAAAAATGACCAATATCAAATCCATAGCCCTGATGGCAGCCATATTCTCGGCCTCAGCCATGTCGGCGCAAACCAACATCGCCCCCTCGGACCCCAATATCCGATATATGGGCCGTATGGTGACATCCGACCCCACGAGCTACCGTTTCTCGTACCCAGGCACAACCGTCATTGCCGCCTTCGATGCCACAGGCGTCAAGCTCCACTGCAAACCCCACTCGGGCTATTTTATGGTCCAGATTGACGATGCCGAGCCATTTAAGGTCGCCTTTATGGGCGAACGGGATTCTCTCGTCCAAGTGGCTACGGCCCTCCCGCGCGGTCGTCACACTCTCCGCGCCATGTATTGCATCGAGGGTTACGAGTTCCTTCCCGAGTTTCGTGGCCTCGTTCTCGATGGTGACGGCAGTCTCCTCACCCCTCCCGAACTTTCCAACCGCAAGATTGAGTTTATTGGCAACAGCATAACATGCGGCTATGGCGACGAGAGCACCAATCCTAATGAACATTTCTCGTTCGAGACTGAGAACCACTACATTGGCTATGCCCAAATCGCCACTCGTGCCCTTGGCGCCCAAGCTCAGATTGTCGCCCGAAGCGGCATCGGCGTCTATCGCAACTACGGCGGTCCTCGCGAGGGTACGCCCGACCTCAATATGCCCAGCCAATATGAGTATACCCTCTACAACGATAAGTCCGAGATATGGGATTTCGCACGCTATGTTCCCGACGTGGTCTGCATCAATCTCGGTACCAACGACCTATCTACCAACAACTACGACGTCAAGCGTCTTCGCTCCGCCTACAAGAGTTTCCTCGCCACCGTGCGCTCTCATAATCCCCAAGCCAAAATCGTTATGCTCTGCGGTTCGATGCTGAGCGGCAAGGAGTTCGACATTGCTCGTGAGACTCTCGATAGCGTTGTCTCTGAGGCTAATAAGGCTGGCGATGCCAATGTCTTCCGCTTCGACTTCACTCCCCAAAAAGGAGATCTCCAGTATGGCGCCGATTGGCATCCAAGCCGTTGGCAGCAGCAGAAGATGGGCGCCGAGCTTGTGGCTTTCCTCCGCCCTCTTATGAATTGGTGGTGATCTGCTTCCATTCCCCAAAAATTACTAAAATCTGCCGTCACTTTCTGCTTCTGTGAATATCCCATTTGAGCGAGGCAGAATCGCTTAATGTTCAGATTCCGTGTCCATCTGTGTAAATCAGTGGACAATGAATAAGCCCAGTGGAACAGAAAAGGCAATTACAAATAGAACCGAAAATATAATCTAAAACAGAGATTCTCTATGCGTCTACGTATCGCTACGTTGGCACTTGCGGCTTCCGCTGCCGCCGTGTCTTTCGCCCAGCCGCAGAGTTTCGGCCACGTGCCAAACCTGCAGAGCCAGGCCATCGACGTGTCGTCCGATTTCTCCGACCTCGCCAACACCTATTTCATTGCGGACAGCCTTGAGTCTTTCGATGCCGCTTCGGCCACGGGCCGCGTCTCTTGGAAACGTTACCGCCTCTCGCCCCGTCAGGCTTTCAACCTCAACGGCACTTGGCCCGTCCAGCTCCGGATGCTCGACTTCCCCGATGCGGCCTACGACAACGACCCCGCCCTCAAACTCCAAATTCGTTTCGTCTCACCCCGTACGGTTCGTGTGACGATGCTCACGACTCCCGTCGAGATGGACTACGACGAGGCCAACGACCCGATGTTCGTCTCCGTCCCCAAGGACGACGATGCCAGCTGGGCGCGCTCCGAGACCGCCGATGCCGTAACCTACAAGAGCCAGTATGGTCAGATTGAGATTCAGAAATATCCGTGGCGTCTCGTCATAAAGGACGGCAACGGCAAGGTCCTCACTCAGACCCGCCATATCATAGACAACGACTCTACGCAGGTTAAGTTCCTCCCCTTCAACTTCATCAAGCGCGGGCAGGATAACTCCCGCTCTGTCAACCCCGTTTTCTCCCTCGCTCCTGGTGAGAAGATTTTCGGCTGCGGCGAGTCTTTCACTTCGCTCAATAAGGTTGGCCAAAAGGTCCATCTCACTGTCACCGACCCTCAGGGGCCCGAGACTGACCAGATGTACAAGCCCGTGCCTTTCTTCATGAGCAACCGCGGCTATGGCGTCTTTATGCACACTAGCGCGCCCGTCACTTGCGATTTCGGAGCTTCGTACGTCGGTGCCGACCGCATCTATATGGCCGACGAGCGCATGGATTTCTTCTTCTTCCTCGGTGAGCCTAAGGACATCCTCGACGAGTATACGAATATCACTGGCAAGAGCCCTATGCTCCCTCTCTGGAGCTTCGGCACGTGGATGAGCCGCATATCCTATTTTACTGAGGAGGAGGGACTTGAGGTGGCTCAGAAACTTCGTGAGAACAAGATCCCGGCGGATGTTATCCACTTCGACACTGGCTGGTTTGGTGTCGATTGGCAGTGCGACTACGAGTTCAGCAAGGAGCGTTTCAAGGACCCCGTGGCCATGCTCAAGAAACTTAAGGAGCAGAATTTCCATACTTGCCTTTGGCAGTTGCCTTATTTCACTCCCAAGAATGCTCTCTTCAACGAGATTATCGCCAAGGGGCTAAACGTCCGCAATGGTCTCGGTGGCATGCCTTATGAGGATGCCGTTCTCGACTTCTCCAACCCCGAGGCCGTGGCTTGGTATCAGGGGCATATCGCTCATCTGCTTTCTGAGGGCGTCTCGACAATCAAGTGCGACTTTGGCGAGGCTGCGCCCCTCGGTGGTCTCTACTATAGTGGCCGCTCGGGACTCTACGAGCACAATCTCTACCCCTTGCGTTATAACAAGGCCCTTTGGGAGGTTGTCAACCGCGAGACTGGTGAGGGCATTATTTGGGCTCGCTCGGCTTGGGCTGGTTCACAGCGCTACGCTCTCCACTGGGGTGGCGATGCTGCAACTACCAACACAGGCATGATTGGCGATCTTCGCGGTGGCCTCTCTTTCGGCCTCTCCGGCTTCTCTTTCTGGAGCCATGATATCGGTGGCTTCGTAAAGGCGAGCCCTGAGGAACTTTACCGCCGTTGGCTCCCCTTCGGTTTCCTTACTTCCCACAGCCGAGCCCATGGTGCGCCTCCAACAGAGCCTTGGCTCATCAGCAAGGAGTTCACGGACGCCTTCCGCGAGTGCGCTGAGATGAAATATAAGCTCATGCCATATGTCTATGCTCAGGCAAAGGATTGTTCCAACCGAGGTCTGCCTATGGTTCGCGCACTCTTCATTGAGTTCCCCGACGATCCTGGCGCATGGAATGTTGAGGACGAGTATATGTTCGGTTCACAAATCCTTGTGGCGCCACTCGTCGAGAGCGGTAATGAGCGTGTGTGCTACCTTCCCAAGGGTAAATGGATTGACTATCAGACTGGCAAGGTTTACGATGGTGGCTATCAGACCATCAAGGTTGGCAAGATTCCATGCGTCATCCTTGTCCGCGACGGCTCCATCATCCCCCACGTGCCCGTGGCTCAGTGCACTGCCGACATCCAGTGGGACAAAATCTCGCTTAAGGCTTATAAGGCTGCGGCCAAGAAATGCACCGGCCTCATCTTCAAACCCGGCGATGCCGACGTCCAGCAGATTACCAAGTAAGTCGGCATAACGACCGTAACGTCACCGGCACAAATATTTTACCCGTGCAAGACCCTCATTTTTGAGGTCCTGCACGGGTTTTTATTTTCACGACAATTCAGACAATCTATGATAATCCACGACAATCTTCGGCAATTCAGACAATCCGAGTTATCAGTGTAATCAGTGGACAACGAAAACAACACAGTATGCGGAGAAACGAAAAACCGCTAACTGTTACTCGTTAGCTGTTAGATGTGTTAGCTGTTCCCCGCCAACTGCATAATCGGTGCCCGCAGAATGAACACATCCGAAGCGACCCCCGCCTCCTTGCAAGCCTCGCGTAGCTGCTTCTCAAAATTGGCGGCCACACCACCAACGAAGCCCACATTGCCCGCCACGACCTCCTTCGGGTAGAGCTTGATATTTCGCTCCGCAAATGCGCGAAAGCGACTCTTCACAATCTGTTCAATCTCGTTGCGCTCGATATGCTCAGCAGCAAAACGTGTGAACGATGCCAAGTACGCATTGGCGCGCGGCTCCGAATATATCCGTCGGATAATGGCCTGATAGTCAGCGTCGGCAAAACGGTAGAAACTTTCCGTTAGGTCGGCTGGCCACATTCCTTTGAGTGCGTCGGCTACGATGTGCTTGCCTATGTCGGCACCACTGCCCTCGTCGCCCAATATGTAACCCAGTGGGCGCACATTGCCCACAATCTCTTTGCCGTCGTAGAGGCATGAGTTGCATCCCGTGCCCAATATGCAGGCCACGCCGCTCTCGCTCCCGAAGAGTGCGCGGGCGGCTCCCAACATGTCGGAATAGACTTCAATATGCATATCTGCGACATTTGTGAGACGACGTATGGCATTGATAATGCGTTCGTTAGTCTCGCCTCCAATGCATCCGGCGCCGTAGTAATAGATGGCTTGCGCATCTCGCATCTCGGCAAATAAGTCCTTGCCATCGGCACGCCATGCCGTCTCTATCTCGTTCGCATTGAGCTGTATGGGGTTCACTCCGCAGGTGTCCGATATATTTATACGGCGCTCGCCGCCATCGTAGCTTACAATGGCCCATGAGCATTTTGTGGACCCACCGTCGGCTACGACAATTTTCCTTTTTCCGCTATACATAATTATTCAGTTCACAGTTCGCGGTTCTCAGTTTACAATTCACAGTTCTCTGTTTACTGTGTCCTGTGTTCGGTTTATAGTTGGTCTCAACAGCAGAGCCTTTTTTGTTTACTGCGTTCTAAACCGCATTTCAATAATCACTGCTTGTGGGGTGACAAAAGCCTCTCGAAAACTAGGAATTTCAAGAAAGCCCGAGGCGCAAGCCCCGGGCTAAAATTCTGAATACCAGTCTTCGGCAACCAGTGATTGTCAATTGTCAATTGTTAAGCGCCTTGCCAATAACGTCAATCAACTCCTCGCCGCGGAGGTCGCGAGCAATGATAATGCCCTCGGCGTTGATAAGCACGCATGCCGGGATGCTGTTGATGGAATATGTCTGTGCGGCTTCGCACTGCCAGCCCTTGAGATCGCTCACCTGTGTCCATTTCATGCCGAGCTTGTTGATGGCGTCGGTCCATGCCTGTGCGTCGTTGTCCAGCGAGATGCCCACTATGGCGAGCCCCTTGTCCTTATACATGTTGTATGCCTTCACGACGTTGGGCATCTCATTGCGGCAAGGTCCGCACCACGAGGCCCAGAAGTCTACGAGGGTCAGCTTGTTGGCATTGACAATCTCCGAGAGGGTCACCATCTTGCCGTCCACGCTCATCATCGAGAAGTCGGTGTACGTGTTGCCTTCGGATGCCTTGCTGCGGGCGTCGAGTGTCTCGCGTATCATCTTGTATGTAGGCATGTCGGGCGCCTTTGTGGCCAGCGCGTCCATGATGCGCGTGAGGGTGGAGTCCTCATACGAAGTGTATGTCACGCCGAGGATTATGTCGCTATATGCCGAGGGGGCGTTGTCTATGATTGACTGCGCGAGGTACATACCCATCGACAGATTAAGTGAGTCCACTTTGCTCTGAGCGTCGGCTGTTGCTTCGGGCGTGGACGTCGGGTTGCGCATGATACCTACATATTGCTCCATCTCGTCCGTTATGTCGCGGCTCTTTTTCTCAGCCTCTTGCCAGAGTGTGTTGCTCTTGCTGCCCTCGAAAATGGCTGGCTCTCCTTGCTTGGCAGGCAACTTCATGCCGATTTTCGTGCCGGGCTCCAGGATTACGGGTGTGCCGTCCGCGACGTCGCCATTTTTAAGGGTGAGGAGGTAGACGAGTGAGCCGTATTCGCCGGTCTTGGTGGTGAGCGTTGCCTCGGCGTCGTCCACTATGGCAGTGTCGAGCGGCAGGATGGTGCGGCTTATGGCTGCGAGGAGGAGGGTGTCGCCGTCGTGGAGGTTGTCGCCTATTACGGTTACTGCCGCCATGTCCTTGGCGATGTTGCCACCGTCGGAGCATGCCGTGGCGAGAGCTGCGAGGGCTGTCAGGCCCCAGAATGTCTTGTTCATCAGATGTGTTGTTGTCTGTTGTTAATTTTGTTATAATATTCGTTCGAGTACGTCGTGCGCATCGCGGATGGATGCCAATAGCCAATGCGAGTAAATCTCCTGCCTCTCAGCTTCGGGGAGCATGCGCTGCTCGGGCGTGAGGCGGTTGTCCACTTCTCGGCGGAGATGGCTCATGGTTATTGCCGCGCTGGCCGATATGTTGAGGCTCTCGGTGAGGCCGCACATGGGTATCACCATCTGCATGTCGGCGTTCTCCATAGCCCATTCCGAGAGTCCCACTTTCTCAGCTCCGAAGACCACGGCCACAGGTCCGCGGGTGACGTCGATGTCGTAGAGGTTGATGTCATGCCCTGGGTGTGGCGAAGCGGCTATTATGGTATATCCGCGCTGGCGGAGGTCGGCATAGGCCTCGGGGGTGTTGAAACTGTTGGTGCTGAACCTGTGGTACGTGAGCCACTTGGAGGCTCCGCGCGCTACGCCGTTGCTGGCCATGAAGGGGCTTGAGTTCTCCACTACTGTGAGGTCTTGGATGCCGAAGCACTCGCAAGAGCGTACCACGGCGCTGGCGTTTTGACTGTGGAAGATGTTCTCGAGGGCTACCGTAATATGGCGTGTGCGGTTGTCCAGGACGCTGCGCAGCGTGGCTATGCGGTTGTCGTTGACGAAGGGCAGCAACAGCTCAATCCGTCTCTCCGTGGGGAGCGACAGGAAGGCTTCCATCTGCTGTTTGTTCGGTAGGGATACGTCTACAGACAAGGTGTTGCTTTTTTGTGTATGTGTTTTGTGGATAAGGATAAACGCACCGGAGAGAAAGGGTGGGGGACGCAAAATAAGAGCCGCCAGCCAAGACCCTCAACAGGCCTGGCGGGCGGCTCCCGTATCGTTGTGGCGTAATGGCGTTGCGCCGCCCGATGCCTTTGCCCTAATGAATATTAGAGGTTAGCCTCGAGCTCGCTGCCTGCCTTGAACTTGATGACCTTCTTGGCGGGGATGACGATCTCCTGCTTGGTCTGAGGGTTGCGGCCCTTGCGCTCGCCACGCTCGCTTACGCTGAATGTGCCGAAGCCGAGGACGGCTACCTTGCCGTCGTTGCCGTCCTTGAGGGCGTCGCTCACTGCCTCTACGAATGCGTCAACAGCCTTCTTGGAGTCAGCCTTGGTGAGGCCGCTCTTCTCTGCGATCTTGTCGATCAGTTGTGTCTTGTTCATATTCCTATTTATGTTTTGTTTTCTGTTTGGGAGTGACGGGGGTGTTGGCTGCGGATGCCACTAGATGTGCTTAGACACCTCTAACGTTGTCATCTTGCGCCACGTACCTTCTTTCGAGTCGCAAATATAAGGCATTTGCTGTATTTCGCAACGTAAATTTACGATTATAGCCCAAAAGTTAACAAAAATGACTTGCAATCGTCTCCCGCCCCACTCATTTTGCTGTGTATTACACTATGAAACCGAATTTTCCCTATCTTTGCGCA
The DNA here is from genome assembly GCA_963631865.1 of Eggerthellaceae bacterium. GTDB lineage: Bacteria > Bacteroidota > Bacteroidia > Bacteroidales > Marinilabiliaceae > W3P20-009. The sequence continues at coordinate 3,643 of CAVGTO010000035.1, read as the reverse complement.
GAATACTCTATACGCTAAAAAACAAGCTAATAATAAATGGCAAAGGAACTGACACCACGAGCCGAGAACTACTCGCAGTGGTACAACGATCTGGTCGTTAAGGCCGACTTGGCCGAGACTTCGGCAGTCCGCGGCTGTATGGTTATCAAACCCTACGGCTACGCTATCTGGGAGAAAATGCAACGCGCCCTCGACGACATGTTCAAGGAGACAGGCCACGTCAATGCTTACTTCCCTCTCTTCATCCCGAAGTCCTTCTTCAGCCGTGAGGCCGACCACGTCAAAGGTTTCGCCAAGGAGTGCGCCGTGGTCACCCACTATCGTCTCCGCACAAATGAGGCGGGCGATGGCGTAGAGGTAGACCCCAACGCCAAACTCGAGGAGGAACTCATCGTTCGCCCAACTTCCGAGACCATCATCTGGAACACCTACAAGAATTGGATCCAGAGCTACCGCGACCTCCCTATCAAGTGCAACCAGTGGGCCAACGTAGTCCGTTGGGAGATGCGTACCCGTCTCTTCCTCCGCACCGCTGAGTTCCTCTGGCAGGAGGGCCACACGGCTCACGAGACTTCTGAGGAGGCCGAGACCGAAGCTCAGACCATGCTCCGCGTCTATGCCGACTTCGTCGAGAACTGGATGGGTGTGCCTGTAATCAAGGGCGTCAAGACCGCCAACGAGCGTTTCGCCGGCGCACTCAATACCTATACCATCGAGGCCCTTATGCAGGACGGCAAGGCTCTCCAGAGCGGCACTAGCCACTTCCTCGGCCAGAACTTCGCTAAGGCTTTCGACGTCACCTTTATGAACCGCGAGGGTAAGAGCGACTACGTCTGGGCCACCTCTTGGGGTGTCTCTACCCGCCTTATGGGTGCCCTCATCATGGCTCACTCTGATGACAATGGTCTCGTCCTTCCCCCGAAGCTCGCGCCCACGCAGGTCGTCATCGTCCCCGTCTACAAGAAGGAGGAGGAGCGCGCTGCCATCACTGCCAAGGCCAACGAGATTGTCGCTAAGCTCAAGGCTAAAGGCATCTCCGTCCTCTACGACGACAACGATAAGAAGAAGCCGGGTTGGAAGTTCGCTGAGTACGAGCTCAAGGGATTCCCCATCCGCATCGCTCTCGGTCCCCGCGACCTCGAGAAGAACGAGGGTGAGGTTCACCGCCGCGATACCATGGAGAAGATGCAGATGAGCCTCGACGGCATCGAGGAACGCCTCGCTGACCTCCTCGACGAGATGCAGAAGAACATCTACAAAAAGGCTCTCGACTATCGCAACGCCCACATCACCAAGGTCGACACCTACGACGAGTTCAAGGATGTCCTCAAGAACAAGGGCGGTTTCGTCCTCGCCCATTGGGATGGCACTACCGAGACCGAGGTCCGCATCAAGGAGGAGACCAAGGCTACCATCCGTTGCATCCCCTTCGACAATCCTCAGGAGGAGGGCAAGTGCATCCTCACTGGCAAGCCCAGCCACCAGCGCGTCCTCTTCGCCATCTCTTACTAAGCGATGTCTCCGAGCGGCAACACATTATATAATAAGAATATGATGCTCACCCGCTCCATTCGATAGACCAACGCCCCGCGGATTACGCCTCTCGCTATCGAGATGCGTAGTCCGCGGGCTTTTTTCAGTTAACAGTTCACAATTACGGTTGCTCTAGGCTCTCTGGTCTGTACTGCGTAAATCCTCTCTGAACGCAACGAAACCAGAGTTAATCTGCCATTGTGATGTTTTCTCTGTGTTGATTAGTGAAATCTGTGGGCAATAACAATCGGTGATTTCCGAAGTACCAGACAACTGTGAACTGTGTATTGCGCACTGTGAACTGATGCGCAACTGTGAACTGTGCATTGCGCACTGTGAACTAAAATAATAATCTTATGAAAGCCCTTTGGACAATTCTTCTTCTTATCGTCTCCAATAGTTTCATGACCATGGCGTGGTATGGCCATCTCAAATTCGCCGACACCAAGTGGGGCTCCAATCTCCCCCTCTTTGCCATCATCCTAATCAGCTGGGGCATAGCCCTCTTTGAATATTGCTGCCAAGTGCCAGCCAACCGCATAGGCTTCGTGGGCAACGACGGCCCCTTTACGCTCGTCCAGCTAAAGGTGATTCAGGAGGTCATCTCCCTCTCCGTCTTCACGGCCTTCACCCTCCTCTTCTTCCGCACCGAGGAGTTCCGCCCCAACCACATCATTGCCTTCGTCTTCCTCATCCTGGCCGTCTACTTCATGTTCAAGAAGTAATCAAAGACAACCAATATCTTGCGCCATTTCAAGGCGCAGGGCGCATGGTTGTCGGAATTGCTGTTGAGTTAGACGACCTCGGGAGAGGGCTGACAGCATGGAAAGATGTCAAATAATGATAAATTCACATACTTAGTTTTCCCCCATACATTGAAATGGAACAACGTATAGAAAACCTCTATCAGCTCGACGGAAGAGTGCCCTTTGCCAAGGCCCTTCCTTTCGGCCTGCAGCATGTGCTGGCCATGTTTGTGAGCAACATTACGCCTATCATGATTCTCGCCAGCGTAATAGGCTTGGACTCCGAGACGAGCGCAATGCTCATCCAAAACTGCATGATCATTGCTGGCATTGGCACTCTCATCCAGCTCTATCCTGTTTGGCGCATCGGCGCTAAGTTGCCCGTCGTCATGGGCATCTCCTTCACTTTCCTCTCCCTCGCCATCAGCATCGCAGCGGCGCATGGCATGGGGACGCTTGTCGGCGCCGTAATCGTTGGTGGACTTATCGAGGGCACGCTTGGTCTCTTTGCTAAGTATTGGATAAAGCTCGTACCCAATATCGTGGCGGCTACAGTCGTCACTGCAATAGGTTTCTCGTTGCTCCCCATCGGCGCGAACTCTTTCGCTGGCGGTCAGGGTGCTGCTGATTTTGGTAGTATGAATAACTGGATTGTCGGCTCCGTGACGCTCCTTGCGTGCCTATGCTGCCAGGTTTTTGCCAAAGGTTTCTTGCGCTCTCTGTCGGTGCTTGTCGGTCTTGTTGTTGGCTATGTCCTGGCTCTTTGCATGGGTATGGTTAGCTTCGACGGACTGAGCAACTGTGGCATCGTGTCCCTCCCTCATTTGCTGCCTTTTAAGCCTGAGTTTAATCTCGGCGCCATCCTCAGCATAACGGCTGTTTACCTCGTGTCGGCCACCGAGACCATTGGCGACGTCAGCGCACTTTGCAACAGCGCCCTTAAGCGCGACCCCGATGCTAAGGACCTCGGGCGTGCCATTAGTTGCGACGGATATATAAGCTCCATATCTGGTGTTTTCGGCTGTACGCCAATCACTTCCTTTTCGCAAAACGTTGGCCTTGCTGCAATGTCCGGTGTCGTGAACCGCTTCACAATCGCCTGTGGTGCGGCCATTATGATTCTCGGCGGCATCTTCCCTGCTGTGGGCTATGTGCTCACCACCATTCCGCAATGTGTCCTCGGCGGCTGCACCCTTATGATGTTCGGCAGTATCCTCAATGCCGGTTTCGGTATGGTGGCGCACTGCGGTAGTGCCCGACGCAATATGGTCATTGTGAGCCTCTCGCTCAGTGTGGGCTTGGGCTTTACGCAGGCGACGGGTATGTTCGACATTTTCCCCGAGATTGTGCGTACGGTCTTTGCC
>CAVGTO010000034.1:0-17288 GCA_963631865.1 Eggerthellaceae bacterium | reverse complement strand
GAATAAATGAGTATGTTGTCGAGACCAATAACATAAGTTCCGTACCGGCAGTGTCGTTCAGTGCGCTTACGTCCAACGGACTTCTGATTATGCCTGGTGACACCGTCGGAAGTGTTGTGCCCCTCGAGCGCGCCATCCCGTTGTGCTCGTCAATTACGGTGCCTTGTGACGATGCTTCTTTCGATATCCATTTCTCGGTCCTTGGCGCTCCTTCTCCAAGCTGCTTCATGTATGAGTGTGATATTGCCGGATCCAAGACTCCGGCCGTCGTGTCGTCGCAGCCATACTTCCGGCTTCCAGCTCTCGCTCCTGGCGATTATACTCTCCGTGTAACGGCAATAGACCCCGATGGCCGCAAGTCCGAAAAGGCGACCGAACTCACCATCCATGCGTTCCAACCATGGTATAAGTCCACCAAGCTCCACTCCATTCTTGGCATCGTGTTGCTCTCCATAGCCTTCGGTGCGACATTCTTCACAGGCAGCCGCCGTGGCAAGCGTAAAGTCCGCAAGGGCTTTGAGGAGAATATCTTGAAGAACGATTATCTGGCTACTATCGGTGAGCAGTCCGTTCCCTCCACGGAAATTTCTTCCATAGTCCTCAAGTCCGTGGCAGTCAACGTATCGACCTCACTCGATGTCCTGGCCGACGATATCGTGGCGGTGTCTGATATCCATGGCTTGCCTCTCTCGGATTCCATCTCAATACGCAATATGGCGGAGCGTCTTATCTCGGCCAATACGGCTCTCGCCTCTGTCGCCTCTGGTGCCATGGAGGCGGATCAACTCCCCGATGAGTTGCGCGTTGGCAGACACGACATTGTGACCGTCTCGCGCACCATTGTTCGTCAAGTGGCGGTCATCACTCGCTCATCCAAGAATGTAGGTTTCTCAACTCCGCTACGCAACTGTGTGTTCGACTTCGACCCCGAGGCTTTCCGTCTCCTGCTTATCGATGTCGTGGTCGATGCCATTGTCTCTACTGCCCAGCGCGGTTTCGTCCGTGTGCTTGTGGAGCGCGGTAAATATAGTGCCGACACGGTTACAGTCTCCGTAAGCATCGGTGGCGAGGTGCCAACCTCCAGCCTATATTTCACTTCCGAGAACGAGGAGATCTTCTTGCCGCAAAATATGGAAGAGTGCCTCAAGCGTCTCAACGCCTCCGTCTACTCCCGCGACTTCGGCGACGGTCTCCTCCACGCCCTTATCCACATCCCGATAAATAACGCTTGAAAAGCCCAAAGAAATTTTAGTGAGGTGAAAATTTGATAAAAAAGCATCATCTCCGTATATTTGCGCCCTGATTAGCAACGTGTGTGCTGTCGCCTTGGTTTGCCAGGGCTCCGCTCATACGCCTCTCCCTGTAACAAACACAAAACATAAATAGAGCTATTCTTTCACAATGGCAGCACTACAAACCCTGAGGAATAAGGCGGCTGTGTTCATCACCGCTCTTATAGCTTTGGCGCTCCTCGCTTTTATCCTCACCGACTTGCTCGGTAGCGGCAGCAGTATCTTTGTTGACCGCGAGACCGTCGGCGTTATTGATGGTCATAAAGTCAAGACCCTCGAGTTTCAACAGAAAATAGAGAATGCCGAGGCAATCTATAAGATTGAGAGCCAGTCGGCTTCTATCCCCGAGCAGAAGCAGAACGAGCTCCGTGAGGGCGTTTGGCAGCAGGAAATTGCCGACGTCGTTTTCGGTCAGCTTTTCGACAATGCCGGCATCGATGTCTCTGACGCTGAGGTCCTCGATATGGCTTGTGGCGACCACGTCGCTCCCGCTTGCCGTCAGCTCTTCACCAATCCTCAGACTGGTGTTTTCGATCGTAACCTCGCTCTCCAGTACCTTCAGCAGGGCCGTAAGAACGATGTGAACTTCGCTTTCTACTGGAGCAACCTCGAGAATCAGCTTCGCTTCAATCGTAAGTACCAGAAGTATGCTGCTCTCCTCGCTAAGTCTGCATACTGCAACAAGGCTCAGATTGAGGTAGCTCAGGCTAAGCTCGCTAAGAACCTCGACGTCAACTACGTCAATGTTCGTTACTCCCTCATCCCCGACAGCACCATCGCTGTCTCAGATTCTGAAATTAAGGCTCTCTACAAGAAGAACAAGGAGCTCTATCGTGTCAAGGAGGGTCGTGATATCGACTACGTTTCTTTCCCCATCCGCCCCACTGACCTAGACCGAGAGGACACAAAGAAGGCTCTTGAGGAGCTCAAGGCTGATTTCTCTAGCGCCGATGTCGATGCTTTCGATTACGCTAAGATGAACTCTGAGAGCGATGTTGACAATCGTTACTACACCGCTGCTCAGCTCAGTGGCAACCTCAAGTCTTTCGTCGAGACTGCACAGGTAGGTGAGGTCTATGGCCCTTACCTCGAGGGTGAGACCTACAAGCTATCTCGCCTCGCCGATGTCGCTAACCGTCCTGACTCTGTCAAGGCTCGCCATATCCTCATCCAGGAGAGCAAAGAGCTCGCCGACAGCATCCTCGCCCTCGCTAAGGGTGGCGCAGATTTCGCTGCTCTCGCTCGTCAGTACAGCAAGGATCCCGGATCCGCTATCAACGGTGGCGATCTCGATTGGTTCAAGGACGGCGCCATGGTTCCCACCTTCAATGAGGCTTGCTTCACTGGTCATGCAGGTGACATCGTAATGGTCCAGAGCCCCTATGGCTACCATATCATCAACATCCAGGCTCGTGGCGCTGAGGTCAAGAAGTACCATGTTGCCACCATCGAGAAGACTGTAACCTACAGCTCTCGTACTCAGCAGCAGGTCTACGCTCAGGCTCAGACCCTTGCTTCTAAGATTAAGGACGGTGAGTCTTTCCAGGCTGTCGTCGATACCGCCAACATCATCAAGCGTGTAGGCCGTAACATCGCTTCTAGCGACCAGTCCATCAACTCCATCAAGCATGCTCGCGAGATTGTCAAGTGGGCTTACGATGCCAAGGTTGGTGCTGTCTCTGAACTCTTCCCTTGCGATGATGAGTTCGTCCTCGCTACCCTCACCAAGATTCAGGAGGAGGGCTACGCCGACATCAATGATGTTTCCGCAAACATCACAGCTCAGATTCGTCGCGATAAGAAGGCTGCCGAGGTCGCTGCAGCAACCCAGGGTATGTCTCTCGCTCAGATTGCTGAGAAGTACAACGCTAAGGTTGACTCTGCAAAGAATGTCAACTTCGGTTCCAATAGCATAGCTGGTGCAGGTATGGAGCCTGCTGTAGTTGGCAAGGCTATTGCTACTCAGCCCGGATCTACCTTCTCTGCTGTCGAGGGTAACAACGGTGCTTACGCAATTGAGGTTGTCTCTGCTAACGAGGGCTCTGCCGCTGATGCTGAGTCAGTAAAGCGCTCTTATCAGGCTCGTCTCCGCAGTCTTACCTACTATGTCGGCAGCGTTGTCTCCGATGTAGAGATTGAGGACAACCGCATCAAGTTCTACTAAAAAATAGTTCTCCGATTTCAGCACGATCTTGTAAAAGGTCGTAGCGTAAAACAGGACAACAATAGGCCGTCGCAAGTTTCGTACTTGCGACGGCTTTTTTTGTCGTAATACTCGATAATTTGCCTTTTGCCGATTGCTTTATTATATTTGCTATGTCATAGTAGTACGGCGTGTGGAACGAATATTTTGCGACATAAATCGTTATATAGCCGTGCAAACCAAGTGATTTCAAGGCTTTGTGCAAATATTTTATGTTGTGCAATGCCCGCGACTGCGTATGCAAAAGCCCAATAAGTAAGATCAAACCTCCCCAATAGTTAATTGGCAACTGCGGGAACATCTGCAATTGTCGCTTGTCAATTGTTAATTGTCAGTTGGAATGTCGATTCTCGATAATTACATCAAAGACCAGCGTGTAGCCGCTATCCGAAATTTCCTTGCTGCAGGCAAGTCTGGTCAACGTTTCTTGGTCAAGTCTCTCGTGGCCTCCGCTCGTGCCGTCGCGATTGCTGCTGTTGGGGCCGCTCGCAACGTCGTCGTGTGTGCCGATCGAGATGATGCGCCGTATCTCTACCACGACCTTTCGTGTCTCCTCGGCGAGCAACATGTATTCTTTCTCCCGTCCTCTTTCCGCCATAAACCTCAGAGCGATGCCTTCGATGCGCAAAATATCCAGCTCCGTACTGAGGCTCTCGCCCATTTCGCATCGGATGAGAATGTGACTATCGTTACCTACGCCGCCGCTATGGCCGAGAAAGTGCCCGATTCGTCGTCCGTAAAGAGCGATGTCATGGTGCTCCATCGCGGCGACAAACTCAGCCTCTCTTTCCTTGTCGATACTCTTCTTGAGTATGGCTTTACGAGGTCGGAGTTTGTCTATGGCCCAGGTCAGTTCTCGGTGCGCGGTAGTATTGTGGATCTCTTCTCATATGCGGCCGATGCGCCTACGCGTATCGATTTCTTTGGCGATGAGGTTGATTCACTTCGCTCTTTCGACCTTGAGACTCAGTTGTCTAACGAGAAGATTGACTCTATTAATATTGTGCCGGATCTCGGTCGAGTGGAGAATACCACTTCGCTTGCGCCTTTCTCTCGTTGCATTACCGATAGTGCTGCCTTATGGTTTGTTGGGGAGGACGATTGCCGCGATATGCTTAATGCGCAATATGATGCCGCGGCCAAGGCATGCGCCGAGATTGAGGAGGCCGATGGTGTGCCTCTCTCTATCGATACTTTCTGTAATGCCGACCAGTGGTTCGATGCCGTACATTCTCCTGTGGTGAATCTGACTAATGCCAAGGGCTCGGCAGCCGACCTCGATTTCCAAACAGTAAGTCAACCTCTTTTTAAGAAGAATTTCGATCTTCTTGAGGATGATATATATTTCAAGTCGGCCGATGGCTATCTGGTTTTCCTTCTTTCGGATAATAGCCGCCAACTTCAGCGTCTGCGCGCCATTCTATCCGAGCGTAAACGAAAGTTGAAATATTCCGAGATGCAGATTTCGCTCCACGCTGGATTTGTGGACAAGTTGTCGCGTCTCTGTTTCTATACTGACCATCAGATTTTCGAGCGTTTCCAACGCTATACACTGCGCAACGACGATATGCGCCGTCAACAGCAGAGTATAACTCTCCGCGAGCTCAGCGAACTAAAGTTGGGCGATTACGTGGTTCATATTGACCATGGCGTGGGTGTCTTCGGCGGTCTCGTAACGCAGACTGTGGCAGGTAAGACTTTCGAGGCCATCAAGCTTACTTATAAGGACGGCGACACGCTTTTCGTAAGCGTGCAGAGCATGCATAAGATTTCCAAGTACCGCGGCAAGGATGGCATCCCGCCTCACATCACGCGTCTCGGCTCTGGTCATTGGGCCAAGATAAAGGAACGTGCCAAGAGCCGTGTCAAGGACATTGCGCGCGAACTTATCACCCTCTATGCGCAACGCAAGGAGGAACAGGGCTTTGCCTTCGCACCCGATTCTTACCTCCAGCAGGAACTTGAGGCCTCTTTCCTCTATGAGGATACTCCCGACCAGAATAAGGCAAACAAGGCCATAAAAGCCGATATGGAGAAGCAAGCTCCTATGGATCGCCTCGTCTGTGGCGATGTCGGTTTCGGTAAGACGGAATTGGCTGTGCGCGCCGCTTTTAAGGCTGTCTGCGACAATAAGCAGGTGGCCCTACTCGTGCCTACCACGGTCCTCGCTTTCCAGCACTATAATACTTTCCGCAACCGCCTCGAAGGCCTCCCTTGCAAGGTGGAGTATATCTCGCGTCTGCGTAAGCCCGCCGAGGTGCGTGCGGTGCTCAAGCGTCTCGCCGCTGGCGATGTCGATATCATTATCGGCACGCATAGACTTATTGGCAAAGACGTTAAGTTCCACGATCTTGGTCTGCTTATCATTGATGAGGAGCAGCGTTTTGGCGTGGGCGTCAAGGAGAAATTGCGTCAACTGAAGGTTAATGTCGATACCCTTACTCTCTCAGCCACGCCTATCCCGCGCACCCTCCAGTTCTCCCTTATGGGTGCGCGAGACCTCAGCGTACTCTCGACTCCGCCATCCAACCGTCAGCCTATCGAGACCATCGTCCAGGCTTTTAGTGAGGATGCCATGCGCGATGCTGTCAACTACGAGGTCGCTCGTGGCGGTCAGGTGTTCATTATCAATAACCGCATTGAACATCTTGTTGAGTTGCAGCGCGTTTTGCAACGCATCTTGCCTGATGTCCGCACAGTCGTGGCCCACGGACAAATGGAGGGTACGATGTTGGAAAGCATTATGCTCGACTTTATAAATGGCGAATACGATGTTCTCCTTGCCACTACGATTATCGAGAGCGGTTTGGACATTCCGAATGCAAACACCATAATTATCAACAACGCCCATATGTTCGGCCTCAGTGAGCTGCATCAACTTCGTGGCCGCGTCGGACGTAGCAATAAGAAGGCATTCTGTTACCTCTTCGCTCCCCCAATCTCGACCCTTACGCAAGATGCGCGTCGCCGTCTCCAAATTATTGAGGAGTTTGCCGACCTCGGCTCTGGCTTCAATATTGCCATGCAGGACCTCGATATCCGTGGAGCGGGCGACGTCCTCGGTGCAGAGCAATCAGGCTTCATCACCGATATGGGCTACGAGACCTATCAGAAGGTGCTTGCCGAGGCAATTATCGAGCTTAAAACTACTGAGTATAAGGAACTTTTCTCTGGCGACAATGTGGCGCAGAACGATGCAATCCCGCAGTTCGTGGCCGATACGCAGGTCATAATTGACGAGGAGGCTCTCTTGCCCGATGCTTATATCTCCAGTATCTCGGAACGTATGCGTCTCTACCGCTCACTCGATGCCATGACTCGCGATGAGGATATCGACCGTTTCAGAGATGAGGTGATTGACCGTTTTGGCCCTATGCCTCAGCAGACTATCAACCTCCTCGATTCTGTCAAGATTCGCAACCGTGCCCAAAATCTTGGCATTGAGAAGGTCATAATGAAGGCCGGCAACGTCACCCTCAATTTCGTTTCCGACCAGAATTCTGCTTTCTATCAGTCTCCAATATTCTCTTCCATAATAGCATGGATTCAAGCCAATCCACGCAAGGCGCAGCTAAAACAAACGGGCGACAAACTATATATGGTCATCAAGTCCGTAGCAAATATCGGCGACCTCAGTGCCCTTATGGAAGAACTTAGTCAGTTAACAGTTAACAAGTAACAATTTCCGGCCCCACCACACTTGCGTGTCAATATTCCAGTTGCACGGGGTGTCATAGCCCTCGGGGGAGAAACATTATGGGAACATAGTATTCCAAAAGGAAAGTAAAGAGCAAAAAACATCGCAGCGCGCAGCCGGCTCAAAGCCAACTGCGCGCTGCGATTATTTTTTGTGAAGTACTAACTGTTAACTGTTCTTGATTTTCTCCCAAATCTCGCGTACCCACATTACGAGCGACGAGCCAATGATTATTATTGCCCAGTCCTCGACTGAGATGTGCTCGACATTGAAGAACTTCTGGATGCCAGGAATCTCTACCATGGCAATCTGCCCAACAAGGATGATGGCGGCAATGGTCAGCAGACCTTGGCAACCGCGGAAATGCAGTGCGCTACGATCCGTCTTAAATGCGCGGGCGTTGAAGAGGTAGAAGAAGTGGGTCATCACGAAGGTCGTGAAGAGGTAAGTGAGCTCTTGGGGCTTCATAATGTCCTTCTCGCCAAGGGTGAAGTCGCCCGTCACGAGCTGGAGCATAGAGTCTATCTTCGCATGCTGGAAGATGTAGAGCATCCCGAGCAGAAGAAGGAAGAAGAAACAACCTACGGACACAATCTCGACAATCATCTCGCGAGTGAGGATGAAGGCTTTGCGGTCACGTGGCTTGTCATGCATCACCTTGTGTGAAGGTGGCAGTGACGCAAGTGCCATAGCCGCGAAGGTGTCCATAATGAGGTTAATCCAAAGCATCTGGGTGACTGTCAGAGGCGATTGCGTACCCATAAATGCACCGCAGAGGACAAGTAGGCAGGCCGTAACGTTCACCGTGAGTTGGAAGAGCAGGAAGCGCTGAATGTTCTGATAGAGCGAGCGTCCCCAAAGGACAGCCTTGCCAATGCTGGAGAATGAGTTGTCTATAATGGTGATGTCGCTCGCCTCCTTGGCCACGCTTGTGCCGTCGCCCATCGAGAGACCAACATGTGCTGCCTTGAGGGCGGGGGCGTCATTCGTTCCGTCGCCTGTGACTGCAACGATCTGGTCTTTGGCCTGAAGTGTCTCCACGAGACGCTTCTTGTCCATTGGGCGAGCGCGTGAGATAATCTTGATATCCATCACGCGATTGGCGAGTTCCTCGTCCGAGAGGGCGGCGAATTCGGGACCAGTGATGATGTTGCGGTCGGTGTCCTTATCTGTCCAGAGTCCAATCTGACGGCCAATCTCCTTGGCTGTGCCTGGGGTGTCGCCCGTCACAATCTTGATGCTGATGCCGGCGTCGGTGCACTCCTTTACAGCTGCGGGAACGTCGGGGCGAACGGGGTCTGAAATGGAAGCTATGCCAAGGAATGTAAGATCATCTGCCACGAGCTTTCCATTCTCCACGGCCTTGTTCTCGTTGCTTACATATTGATAAGCGAAGCCGAGAGTACGCATGGCGCGAGCCTGATACTCTTTGAGCTGCGCATCAATCTCTTCCTTGTCGGCGTTGCCGTCGGTGCGATGGCAGAGGTTATATACAATCTCGGGCGCGCCCTTGACGTATACAATCTTGCGGCCGCTTATCTCGCCCGATTCTACTACCGTGGCCATATATTTACGCTCGGTCGAGAACGGAACTTCGGCGATCTCCTTGGCGTTCTCGCGCAAGGAGGCGTAGTCCTTGCCGTTGGCGTTGAGCCATAGCAGCAAAGCGCCCTCTGTCGGGTTGCCGAGGACGGTCGGCTTGGCGGGGTCAGAGAGGTCGAGTTGGGCTGTGGAGTTGACTGCTATGCCTTCGCAAATCAGTCGTCCGCGCTCGTCGTCGGCAATGGCGCCATTGGTGAGGCCGTAGAATTTCATCTCGTCCACGCGCATCTGGTTCTGCGTGAGCGTGCCGGTCTTGTCTGTGCATATCACGCTGGTGGCTCCCATAGTCTCGCATGCGTGCATCTTGCGGACGAGATTGTTGGTCTTGAGCATACTGCGCATGCTATATGCGAGGCTGAGGGTCACGGCCATCGGCAGGCCCTCTGGCACGGCCACAACGATGAGCGTAACGGCTATCATGAGCGTCTGAAGCAGGTAGGCTATGAAGTTTACCCACTCGAAGTCGTTGTACGTCAAGAAGAACATGAGCACTCGCCCCACTACGATGAGTCCGGCAATGATGTAGCTCAACTTTGTTATGAGGTCGCCGAGTCCGTCGAGTTGCTCGTTGAGCGGGGTGCGGACGCTGGAGTCTATCTGCGCGGCCTCGAATACTTTGCCTTGCTCGGTCTTGTCGCCAACGGATGTGACTTCGCCAATGCCATGGCCTTCCATCACTTTGGTGCCCTTCATGACTGTGTTGGAGGCGTATGTGGCGTTCTTGTCGAACTCGTCGGGGTTGGTTGTCTTGTGGCAAAGAGGCTCGCCTGTGAGGGTCGATTCGTCGATGCTCAGTTGGGTCGATTCGATGAGGCGGATGTCGGCGGGGACTTCCTCGCCTGTGTTGAGGATTACGATGTCGCCCACCACGATGTCTTTGCGGGCCACTTGGGTTGCGCCGCCATTGCGGATAACCTCAACGGGCTCGTCGTCGTTTACTTGGTTGAGCACCGAGAATTCCTTGTCGGCTTGCATCTCGAAGTAGAAGGCGAGGCCAGTGGCGAGGAGTATGGCCACGAAGATGCCTACGGGCTCAAAAAAGACTTCGGCTCCCATGCCCAGGCTGGCGTATTCGTATATCGAGATGCCAACCGACAGGGCACCGGCTATCATAAGGATTATAATGAGCGGGTCGGAGAATTTCTCAAGGAATTGTTTCCAAAGCGGATCTTTGGCTGGCGGAGTCAGGATGTTGGAGCCGTGCGCCTTGCGGCTCTCATCCACTTGGCGTGAGTTGAGGCCTGCGAAGTGACTGTTGCTGTTTCCCATTCGTTCTTTAGTTTTGTTTTTGGTCTGTCTTGATCTATCTTGGTCTGAAGTTGCGGCTTTGACACAGCCGCAATGTCCAAAGTTAGTTTTTTGTCGGTTAATATACTTGTGGAAAATGATTTTTTGACGATTGGTTGTGATTTGTCAGAATCACATTCCCCAGACTTCAATGGTGCGCCCGCCGAAGGTGCGTTGCTCGTGCCATATGCGCTCTTCCCAAGTCTTGGTCTGCGATCGGTCGAAGACAATGAAATGTCCCTCGTTGACCGAGCCTCCGCAGATGTCCATATAGGCCGCCGTCTGTTCAAGACCTTTTTCTATGCATTTATCCAATGCTCCACGAAGTATCTTGAGCTCGAGGACGATGCGTTGAACAGGTCCGCCATACCCATCGGTCAAAGGCTTGGTTATCAATAGATCTGTGCGCCTGCGACCAAGTCCGTATTCTCGGTCTATATATCCACCTCCGTTGACAATGCGCTGCAGGTAGGCTTGCAGTAGCAATTGCGGTCCACTCTCCTTATAGTCGAACTTGCCGATCCAAGAGTCGGCATTGCGGCGGAAGAATTGCTGGAAGTCGGAGAGCAGTTTGCTCATGTCTATGCTGTTGTCGGCGCGCTTATACCATTCGGGTTGCTCCACGAGGCCGCTTTGCGTTGTCCACGTCAGTTCGCGTGGGATTACCTCGCGGTAGATGGCGTTTGCAATGCGTCTTGGTTTGTCGTCTTTTATGAGGCCGAGGTCTACAACGTATTGCACGTCGTCAGGCGGCACGAGCGTTGTCTCTGCATCATCGGAGCACGACAGCATCGGGGCGATGACGCGCCTTACTCTCTCCTCTTTGAGCTTATCTATGAGGCAGTCGATGTGTGTGTCACGCCTGTATATGATGCGCTCTTGAGCACGGTAAATCATCTCTGCTGTTATGCGAACAGAGCGGTCGCGGTTCTCGCGCATATTGAACGTGACCTCATTGGCCAATGCGTTGACGAGCCATGGCTGACCTTCGGTGGCGTTCCAAACTACGGGGAAGCATTCCTCTTCAAACACCTGCCCCGTGGCGGCTGTGTGCTGAGCATAAAGTGTGTGGATGTCTTCTTTTGTGAAGTCTCCGAGGCGTATGGATGTCGCCTTGATGTTGAATGCGGAGCCGCCAGTGATGACCTCTCGCCCGGATGTCTCAATGCGATAGTCTCGCACGTCCCGTACGCCACAGAGGATTATCGTTTGCGGAAAGCGTGCTGGGCGATTAGCGTATCCGGTGCGTATTTGGCGCAAGACACTAACGAGTGAGTCGCCTACAAGTGCGTCTATCTCGTCAATGAAAAGGACAAATGGGTGGGGCAGGGCGGAGGAAAGAGCGGCTAGGTAGTCCATAATCCAATACGCCTCACTTTCGCTTGTCTCAACTACTTGCTTTTTGAGTTTTATTGGGGTGCTGTTCCCTATTATTGCTGCGGTTTCATTGGCAATAGCGTCAATTACGCAACCGACAACACCACGGACATCGTTCCTAAGAGCTTGCCCCCCTTCGATGTTTGCGTATACGGCCACGTATTGCCCCTTGGCGTTGAGATAGTCGCGCAACGCCAAGAGCGCCGACGTCTTACCTGTTTGTCGTGGCGCATGAAGTACAAAGTATTTCCTTTGGGCAATAAAAGTCTCCACCTCCGCCAAGTCGATTCTGCTAAGCGGGTCAATGACGTAGTTTATGTCGCTTTGCACGGGTCCTGCCGTGCAGAAGAATTTCTCCATGAAGGGGGATGGTGTTACTTAGTCCGCAAATATACTCTTTTTTTCTGACAGTGGGGAGAATGGGCAAATGAGAGAAATTGCTATGAGCGGAAGGCGTTCTGAATTATTATGTTCGTAATAATTATAGTTGCAATAAAAATTATGTTTTTGAGCTTGACGTTAATGTAATGTGTTGATGCCTTGATTTTTTGAGCTGACGAGCGCTGGCTGTGTTGATGACATCCATAACTGTTATATCTCGTTTCCGGGAAAACTGTTCGCTTTTCCAGGCCACATTTGGTATGTCGGTTCGTCGACTTTCCTATAATGCCGTGCAGAGTGCGCTCCGCTCACTCTTGGCGAGCGATGTCGTAACTCAAGAAGTCGATGGCTACCGAGTTTACGATTACTTCTTCGCTACTTGGCTTCGGGAGTATTAGTGGGCGATGTTACACAAAACAACGTCCCCCCAGGGAGAAATGCTCTTCCTGGGGGGGCGTGAATTTTTATGTCTATCTCAGATTGAAAATCCTGTGTCTAAGTTGGGCTTAGATATTGATCTTCTCGTCGTCGATGGTTGACTCGCCGGTCACAGACGAAGGAGTGCCGTTGGCGGGGTTCTGGTCGGCGGTAGTGAGTGCGGGGTTGCTCTCAATCTCGCTCTCAGGGATAGGCCAGAGGAGGTTTGCGTCGGTGTAGTCGATTACGTAGGTGTATGCGCTTGCGAAACCTGCGCTGCGGCGGTCGAAACCGGTGTTTAGACGCATGATGTCGAACCAGCTCATGCCCTCGCCCCAGAACTCGATGCGGCGCTGACGCCAAATCTCGTGCTGAATGTCGCTGCCAGAGTAGCTATACTCGGGGTCGCGGTAGGTCTGAACGAAGGTGCTGAGGGTTGAGAGACCGTCGGCACCGCTCATAGCCTCGCCCTCGGCCTTGATGAGGTACATCTCCTCAATTCGCATGAGGGGAACATCGTTGGCGTTGATGTCGCCTGCAACGTCGCCGTTATAGGGGCCGAACTTGACATTGGTGTAAGGATTGTAGTACTGGCTCACGGTGTAGCCTGCGTATGCTGCAAATGCATTCTGCACGTCATCGGTGAGATTGGCCGACTCGCCATCCTCGTTGAGCCACCAGCCCTTGCGAACATCGGTGTCGGAGATGGTGGAGTAGAGTTTAGGGCTGATCTGCATACCGCCGGTGTAGTTGGAGTAGCCGTAGCTGAGAGAGCCGATGTGGCTAATCCAGCAAACGATGCCTGAGCTTACTACGTCGTCATTCTCGGCGATTACGATGCCCCACATCCAGTCATTCTCTGTAGAGGAGGAGAATGTCGGGTAGGAGACTTCGGCGATGGTCGCGGGAGTGGCGGAAGAAGCCTCAATTGCGCTCGTTGCATCGGCAGCAGCAGCGGCCCACTTCTGAGCTACGAGGTTTACACGTGCTCGGAGGCCGTAGGCGGTAGCGAGGTCGATGTAACGCTTGTCGCTGCGGCTCTGACCTGCGGCCTGTGCGCTGGTGAGGAGGTTGATTGCCTCGTCGAGGTCAGCGTAAATCTGGTCGTAAACCTCCTGTACGGTGGCACGGGGAGCTCCGTTCTGAGCTGCGTCGTCGGAGTTCTCGTCGGTAATGAGGGGTACGCATGGCGAAGTCTCATGGCCTACGATGTTGAACTGGAAGAGCTGCGCGAGCTGGAAGTAGCTGAATGCGCGGAGGGCGAGACCCTGTGCGCGGTTGAACTGGAGACTTGCATCCTCAGTCTCGGGCGAGATTCCGGACACGATGGTGTTGGCGTTGAAGATGTAGCTGTAGAGGTCGTTCCAGATGATTCTCGTAACGTAAGAAGATGCGGTGTGAGCCCTAAATCTTACGTTGTTCGAGAACCAGTTGTAACCAGTGACAGTGCTGGCGATGTCCTCTCCGTCGCAGTCGGTGAAGAGCATAATGGAGGGGTAGCCGAAGTCGTTGTGGGCGGAACCGATGTCGTTGTAGTTCGGCATATACTCCTTCATCTTCATGAAGGCGCCGGACACTGCCGAGAATGACTTGTCGGGGTCGTTGGAGTAGACCTCTGCCTTTTTGGACTCTGTGGCTACAGATCCTTCGGGTGTAAGGTCCATCTCCTCGCAGGAGGAGAGGGCTACTGCCGCGGTGGCTGCCGTCAGGAATAGATATTTAGTTTTCATTTAGGTCTGTGTGGTTATCGGATTAGACAATCCTTTTTCTTTTGTCCTAAAACAGTGTTTAGAACGTAATCTTGATACCGCCTGAGATTGTGCGGAGGGCGGTGTAGCGCGCCGTGGTGGCGTAGGTGAAGCTCTGGCGAGGGTCGAGGCCGTCGCGGTGGCTCCATAGGGCTACGTTGTCTGCTGCGAAGTAGACTCGGATCTTGTCGATGTAGATCTTGCGAGTGAGGTCGGTGGGCAGGGTGTAGCCGAAGGTGATGTTGTTGAGCGAGAGGTAGTTCGAGCTGCAAATCCAACGGGTAGAGGTTGAGTTGGTGTAGTCGTCCTCGTAGTCGAGACGTGGAACGTCGGTCTTGGTGTTCTCGGGCGTCCATGCGTTGCGGATGTCGGTGTGCCAGTTAGCACCTACGTTGCTTGAGCTGCCGCCATGCATGAGGTCCTGATAACCGTAGTCCCAAATCTTGCCGCCGAGCTGATAAGAGAAGGCGACAGAAGCATCGAAGCCGAAGAACTCGAGGTTGGTGCCGAAGCCGCCGTATACCTTAGGCATAAGGTTCTCTGTGGCAATCTTATGGTTCTGAGCGTCCTTGTAGTCGGTGGTGGCAACGCGGTTGCCGTTCTCGTCCTCGGTATAGTAGAGAGCCTCACCGGTCGTCTCGTCTACGCCAGCCCACTCAACCATGTAGTAGCGATACATGCTCTCGCCTTCCTCGTAAATGCGGCTGCCGTCTACGAGCTTGCCGTTAAGGTCTGGGTGGAGCTTGTTGATCTCGTTGTGGATGAAGGTGGCGTTGGCGTTGATGTCCCAGTTGAACTTGTTGAGGCGGAGAACGTTGACGTTGAGGTCAATTTCTACACCACTGTTGGTCATGGAGCCTACGTTCATCGGGTATGATGTGTAACCTACAGAACCTGCGACTGGCTTGTTGTAGAGCATATCGTCGCTCTTGCGGCCGAAGTACTCGACAGTGCCGCTTACCTTGCTGTTGAGAAGCTCGAAGTCCACGCCGACGTTCCAGCTCTTAGAGGTCTCCCAAGTGAGGTCGGGGTTGCCCTTCCAGTAGAGTGATGCGTCAGAGAAAGTGCCGTCGGAACCAGAGATGGTGTACTGGTCCTCGTATGCGTAGTAGTTGCCGATGTTGTCGTTGCCCTGCTCGCCATAAGATGCCTTAATCTTGAGCATGTCGATCCACTTAACGTCCTCAAGGAAGCGCTCCTTGTTGATGAGCCAGCCTGCGGATACGCTCCAGAAGTCACCCCAACGGTTGTCTTCGCTGAAACGGCTGGATGAGTCGCGACGGTAAGATACGTTGCCGAAGTACTTCTCTGCGTAGCTGTAGTTGACGCGGGCGAAGTAGCCTGCGGTGGAGTAGCGGTTCTCGCCACCAGAGATGCTGTAGTTGGAGGATACGTTGGAGAGGAAGTAGCTCTCGGGGTTGTAGAGCTGCGAACCGCTGCCTTCGAGTGTGGTGGAGCGAAGGTGATAGCCATCGTAACCGACAGTCACGTCAATCGAGTGTACGTCTGCGATGGTGAAGTTGTAGTTGCCGAGGTACTGCTGGTCGAGTGCGTAGGTGCGGTCGGCCTCTTGGACTGCCTGTCCGCCGTAGCTTGCGCTCTGACCCATGTATGCGTTGCTGAGTTGGCTGCCACGCTCGTTGTCGGTGTAGATGCTGTACTTGGCAGTAAGGGTAAGGCCCTTGATTGGGGTGATGTCGGCAAATACGCTGCCGTTGAAGATGTCGTCCTCATAGACGGTCTTGTCATAGGTAAGAGAGCCGAGAGGGTTAGAGATTGACATCCAGTTGCGCTGGCCGTTGGTGCTCTTGCCGTCGCCGTAGTCGTATACGAGGCGGCCGTTGTTGGTCATGATGTTGCCCTCGGTGTCGCGGACATACATCGGGTAGATGGGAGCGATGAAGTTGGACACGAAGAATGCGTTACCCGAGCTGCTGATGCTCTGCTGCTCATCGGGGTAACGGCTCTTGCTGTGGCTGTAGGCTGCATTGGCGCCGACTTTGAGCCACTTTTTTGCCTGATAGTCAACCTTGAGACGAGTCGATACGCGCTCGAAGGCCGAGTTGGGGATTACGCCACCGTCGTTGAGATAGCCGAGTGAGAAGAAGTAGTTGACTTTGTCTGTGCCGCCTGCGATCGAGAGGTCGTACTGCTGACGGCCCTGACGCTGGAAAGTCTCGTCCTCCCAATTGTCGGGAGTGTAGTAGTACTGGCCGTCGGAGTATCCGAGAGTTGCGTTGGGGTTGATTTTGCCGTCGGCGCCGATAAGGGTCTCGCCGTCGGGAAGAGTGTAAATAGTATAGCCGGGACCTTTGACTTTGCCGTCGAGACCACCGCCGTTGACGATAGCGCTGTTTGCGCCGATGGCGGCCATATCGGCAGTTGCATTCTCATTGTAGTAGTAACCGTTGTAGTAAGCGGAGTAGAGTCTCTCCATATACTCGGCGGGGTTACGGAGTACGTCGTAGTTCTCGACCTGACGAGTGTTGGCACCTACGCGAGCCTCGAAGTTAATCTTAGCCTCGCCCTGCTTTCCTTTCTTGGTGGTGATCATGACGATGCCGTTTGCGCCACGCGCGCCATAGAGGGCTGTGGATGCAGCGTCCTTGAGGACGGTCATAGACTCGATATCGTTGGTGTTGATAGAGGAGAGGTCGCCATCGAAAGGCATGCCATCAACAACGATGAGAGGGTTCATCGATGCGTTGATAGAGCCTGCGCCACGGACGCGGATGGTTGCGCTGGTGCCTGGCTGGCCGTTGTAGCTCTGGGTCTGGACGCCAGCCATGGTGCCGGTGAGGGCCTGCGATGCATTAGAAACTTGGCGCTTCTCGAGCTTGTCTGCTCCTACCTGTGCTGCGGAGCCTGTGTATGCGCCCTTGGTGGTGGTGCCGTATGCGACAACGACAACCTCGTCCATCTCTTTGCTCTCCTCCTGGAGAACGGCGTCACCGTTGCCTGAAGCGAGGTCAATCTCGCTGCTCTGGTATCCGATGAAGGAAGCCGTGAGTTTCTGTGCTCCGTCGACTTTGAGGGTGTAGTGGCCATCGAAGTCGGTGACTGTGCCGGTTGTCGTGCCAGGGACAATGACAGCTACGCCCGGGAGCGGGTTGCCTGCCGCGTCGCGGATTGTGCCGCTGACGGTCCGAGTCTGCGCAGCCGCAAAAGCTGACCACAGGCCGAACGCCATTAGTAGCAATAAGTGTTTCATTCTTATATTATTGGTTGATTACAGTTTTTCCTTGTTTCCGTGTACCGTGTCAATCTAACGTTCGTTTGTTTGC
>CAVGTO010000033.1:0-17608 GCA_963631865.1 Eggerthellaceae bacterium | reverse complement strand
GAGTATGGTTTACGCCTTACGGCCTCGGTGAGCTGGCCGCCCTCGTCATAACCTACGTATCCTGGAGGCGCGCCAATGAGTCGCGACACACTGTGTTTCTCCTGGTACTCACTCATATCGATACGGGTCATCTGCTGCTCGTCGTCGAAGAGGAACTCGGCAAGCGCCTTGGCAAGCTCAGTCTTACCTACACCAGTGGTGCCGATAAAGATGAATGAGCCTATAGGGCGACGTGCGTCTTGCAGTCCGGCACGCGAACGACGTACGGCATCGGACACGGCGCGTATGGCTTCGTCCTGACCCACGACGCGTTTGTGCAACTCGTCCTCAAGATGGAGCAATTTAGATCGCTCGCTCTCAAGCATCTTGGATACAGGTATGCCAGTCCAACGCGATACGACTTCGGCAATGTCGTCCGAGTCGACCTCCTCTTTTATGAGTGCGCCGCCCTCTTGCATATGTGCCAACTTGTCGTTGAGCTCCTCTATGCGTTTCTCGGCTGCCGACATCTTGCCATATCGCAGTTCGGCCACGCGCCCGTAGTCGCCTTCTCGCTCAGCGCGGTTGGCCTCGAACTTGATGTTCTCAATCTCAGCCTTCTGCTGCTGTATCTCCTCAATTACGTCTTTCTGGGCCTTCCACTGGGCTCGGTGCTCGGTGCATTGCTGCTTCTGCTCGGCAATCTCTTTGTCGAGTTCGGCAATCTTGTCAGTGTCGCCCTCGCGGAGGATCGCTGCACGCTCAATCTCAAGCTGTTTGAGTTTACGTTCGAGGCTGTCTATCTCCTCTGGCACGGAATTCATCTCCATCCTGAGGTGCGCTGCGGCCTCGTCTATGAGGTCGATAGCCTTATCAGGCAGGAAACGCTGACTGATGTAGCGTCGGCTGAGGGTTACGGCCGAGATTATCGCCTCGTCCTTGATCCTTACCTTGTGGTGGCTCTCATATTTCTCCTTGATGCCACGGAGGATTGATATGGCGTCCTCCTCGCTCGGCTCGTCTACCATGACGGTCTGGAACCTACGCTCAAGGGCCTTATCCTTCTCGAAATATTTCTGATACTCGTCCAGTGTCGTGGCACCCACGGCCCTCAACTCGCCTCGTGCAAGGGCAGGTTTGAGGATGTTGGCGGCATCCATGGCGCCATTGTTCTGACCTGCACCCACGAGTGTGTGTATCTCGTCGATGAAGAGGATTATTCGGCCATTAGCCGAGACGACCTCCTTTACGACGCTCTTAAGCCTCTCCTCAAACTCGCCTTGGTACTTGGCTCCCGCAATGAGCGCACCCATGTCGAGCGAGAATATCTCCTTGTCTTTCAAGTTCTCAGGCACGTCGCCCGAGATAATCCTGTGCGCCAATCCCTCGGCAATGGCCGTCTTGCCTACGCCAGGCTCGCCAATGAGGATAGGGTTGTTCTTGGTGCGTCGGCTGAGTATCTGCAGCACTCGACGGATCTCCTCGTCTCGTCCAATGACTGGGTCGAGTTTGCCAGTGCGTGCGCGGTCGTTGAGGTTGATTGCGTATTTGCTCAACGCATTGTAGTTGTTGTCGGCGTTCTGGTCGGTCACCTTGCTGCCTTTGCGAAGCTCGCGGATTGCGGCTCTGAAATCTTTCTCGGTGGCCCCGGCGTCTTTGAGTATCTGGGCCGCTGTGCCTTTGCCGAGCAGTGTGGCAAGGAGCAAGAACTCTACCGATACGAACTGGTCGCCTTCGGCTTTGCTGAGCTCTTGCGCCTTGAGCAGCAGCGTGTTGGCGTCGCCACTCAAGTATGCCTGTCCGTCGCCTCCGCTCACCTTGGGCAGCGAGTTTATGGCGGCGTCTATGGCCGATGATATATTGGTAGATACTCCGCATTTGTTGAATACGAAGTTGGTCACGTCGGGCGCTGTGTCCATTATGGCGTGCAGTATATGCAGAGGTTCCAACGCCTGCTGACCATGCGAGGTGGCTATTTGCGCCGCCTTGTTTATTGTCTCTTGGCTTTTGACCGTGAAGTTGTTGAAATCCATAATTCGTTATTTTTTTTGTTTTCTGACCCTCTATATCGCAAAGTGAGTGCCAAGAATGCGGCGTCTTCTATACTCTATCCCTGATTTTACTCTGCTTTAGTTTTGTACTCTGCTGACATTCTGCTGATTAATTGAATTGTGGATTCTTTCGTCTCTTCTCGTTGCCTGTTTTCTGCGTGTGACTTTTTGTCGCTTGCGCGGCTTTCGAAGATTCTTTTGCGCCAAAATGGCAGAGAACAAAAGGAGTGCTGACGAGGTAATCGACGCCACTTTCCCCCCAAAAAAAACGCTTTACAAAAAAGCGCCGAGGCTCAAAAGTCTGAGCCCCGGCGCTAAGCCGTTATATGTCGGAAAGTATCCCGATTATGCGGAAATCCTTAAGCGAAGAGACCTGCAAGGACCGTCTTCTCGAACCAGTACCAGATTACGCCGGCAGCGTAACCAGAAAGGGCGAGGAGGCTGAAGTGCTTAAGGTACCAGATGAAGTTGATCTTCTCGAGACCCATAACAACTACGCCTGCAGCGGAGCCGATGATGAGGAGGCTGCCACCAGTGCCAGCGCAGAATGCGAGGAGCTCCCAGAACAGGCCGTCCTGTACGTAAGGCTGCATGGCTGCGTCTGCTGCTACGGTTGCGGCGTCGGCAATCGGGTACATGTTCATAGCCGAGGCTACGAGAGGCACGTTGTCCACGATGGACGAGAAGATACCGATTACGGAGTCTACAATGTAGATGTTGCCAACATTGGTGTTGAGCCACTGTCCGAGGAACTCAAGCGAACCTGTAGCTGCGACTGCGTCAACAGCCGTGAGGATGCCGAGGAAGAACAGAATGGTGGACATGTCGATGCGAGAGATGATGCTCGAAATGCGAGCCTTCTCATACTGCTCGTCGTTCTTGTGGTGAGCGTCGATAATGAGCTCGGTGGCAACCCAAAGGAGGCCAAGGACGAGAAGGACGCCCATGAAGGGTGGCAGACCCGTAAGGTTGTGGAAGAAAGGCACGAAGATGAGGCCGCCTACGCCAATCACGAAGATTACGTTGCGCATGTCAGGACGGAAGAGTGGCCTCTCGTCAGAGTTGGTGGCGTCCTCTGCGGGTGCCTTTATCTCACCCTTGAGTGAGAACATAACGATGAGTGCCGGGACTACCATGCAGAGAATGGATGGAAAGATGATACCCTTGATGATACCGATGGTGGACACGCAACCCTTGATCCAAAGCATGATGGTTGTTACGTCGCCAATGGGCGAGAATGCGCCGCCTGCGTTGGCTGCGATAATCACCATGCCGGCAAACTTCATGCGTGTTGCCTTGTCCTCGATGAGATTCTTGAGCACCATGACCATGACAATAGAGGTGGTCATGTTGTCGAGCACTGCGGAGAGGATGAAGGTCATAATGCAGACCTTCCAAAGCAGGGCCTTAGGGTTAGGAGTGTAGAGCGCACTCTTGACGAAGCCGAAGCCGCCGTGGCTGTCTACGGTCTCGACGACCGTCATGGCACCCATAAGGAAGAGAATGGTGCCGCAAACTTCGGAAAGGTAGTGGAAGAAGAGCTCCCCGCTCATAAAGCCGGCGTACCCGTTGACGTCGGCGCCAAGCTTGGCCGCAAGGTCGTCGGAGAGCCAGCCGTTGGTGTTGGCCTTAACTATAAGGTCGGCACCATACTCGGCTGCGCCCATAAGGAGCAGCACCCAGCAGGCTATCGCCATAAGGATGGCTACGCCTGCCTTGTTGACTTTCGTCAGGCTCTCTAGCGCAATGAAGAGGTAGCCGACGACGAAAACTGTGATAATGGCAGTTGTCATTACTGTTTTTAATTTTGTTTTGTCGGTCGAAGGCAGGCCGCTCGCACATTATACCTGTGGCGCCCCGTCTCGACCAGTGTGTTTATATTTTCACTCACTAAGAACCAACTTGCGCGTTTCGTAACGTCGTGGCGGGTCAAAGTGGCAAATCTCTCGAGGGCGAAGATAACAAATTTTAATGAGTGAAATTTAGTGTAACACGTTTTTTTTAATTTCGTACAAGGTATGTCTTATTAGAGGGCTTTCGATGTGAAATGTAATGAGTTGAGATACAAACGAGATGGCGATACGTGTCTTGTTCGTGGCTCAAACAAAATATTTTCTGCCGTCGTCCGTTTCCTTTTTTAGGTGTTATCTCTCTTGTGGATAATTCTTTCCCGGGCCCGTGCATTTTTCCTTGGTGGACTCGAACTATTTTTCCTAACTTTGCGTGGTTGCTCGGCGGGTATGCTCGGCCGGTGCGGCGCAATTCCGTAATTGTAATATTTTAATCTGTTTTCAAATGCAAGTTATTGGTAAACTCGAGGAGGTTCATGATGTGGTGAAGCGAACCGAGACGTTTTCTGTGAGGGAGTTTGTTTTGGAAATCTCGAATCCGAGTTCTCAGTTCTCCGAGCATGTGCTCTTTCAGCTGACTAATCAGCGTACCAATCTCGTAGACCAGTTTCAGGTCGGTCAAGAGATTGTTGTCGACTTCGATCTCCAGGGCCGCAAGTGGACTAATCCTCAAGACGGCCGCATCGTCTTCTTCAATCGACTCAACGCTTGGCGCATCTCTCCTTATAGCGGTCAGATGGGCGGTCAGATGGGTGGCTACGGTGCTCCTCAGGGTGGCTTCGGCGGTCAGATGGGCGGCTATGGCGCTGCTCCTCAGGGCGGTTATACTCCCCAGGGTGGCTATGGCGCACCTCAAGGCGGTTTCAATGGCCAGCCGGCAGGCTTCGGTGGCCCTCAAGGTGGTGCTGGAACTCCCCAGGGAGGCTTCGGTGGTCAGCAGGCGGCTCCTGCAGCCCCCCGGCAGACTGTTGCTCCTCAGGGTGGCCAACAGGCTCCTGCTGGTAACGGTGGCGACGAGGAGCTCCCGTTCTAAAAGAATGACAGTATGGCTCAGCCGTCCAATGGGGCGGCGTGCTTGATAAATAAAGATATTGGCGATGTCCGCAAGAAATCCTTTTATGGAATTCTGGGGGCATCGCCTTGTTTTTTTTACCAATTTATCCGTGAAATCATGACCGACTCCGAAATCGACATTTTCCTCTCGTCGCACGGCATAAAGCCTACGGCAAACCGCATAATGGTGGCGCAGGCCATAGCCGCCGCAGGACGCCCTGTTTGCCTCGCCGACCTTGAAGATGCCCTCGACACTGTAGACAAGAGCAACATTTTCCGTGCACTGACCCTTTTCCGTGAAAATCGTATAGTCCACACTATCGAGGACGAGATGGGTGCCTTGCGCTATGAGATGTGCCGCTGCCATTGCCACGACGAGTGCGATGGTCATTGTCATCTCTCCGATATTGAGGATGACGAGGATCTTCATGCTCATTTCTATTGCCGCGTCTGCCACCGTATGACGTGCCTCCAGTCTATCGCCATCCCCTCCGTCTGTTTACCTGACGGCTATGAGGCTCTCTCAGCAACTTTTATCATAAAAGGCATTTGCCCCGACTGCCGGAAATCGGCTACAGCTAACAGTCGCTGATCGTCTTTGGCTGATATTCGTGCGAAAAGTGTGATGAATGTGCTAATATTCGTGCGGAAAAATGTGGAGAATGGGCAGGTGTCTCTGTGAGCAGTCGATTTTGTTTTTGGGGTATAACGTCAACGCCTTGTTTCCCATGTCGAGAGAGGGAGACAAGGCGTTGCTGATTTGTGTGGCTTTACGTCTTAGCCGCTATTTTAGGTATCCGTTCAAAGTTAGCTTCTTCTCGGCCACCTCTTTGGCGAAGTATGTGATGATGAGCGAAGCCCCTGCTCGCCTTATCGCTATGAGGCTTTCGTAAATCACTCGGTCGCGGTCCAACCATCCGTTCTGAGCGGCTGCGCACAGCATGGCGTATTCTCCAGATACCTGGTAAGCCACCATCTTGATTGGGTTCTCGGCGGTGTTGAGTTTGAAACGCTCCATGGCGCGCGCCATAATGTCGAGGTATGGCATAGCGGGTTTCACCATTACGTAGGCTGCTCCCTCTTCGAGGTCGGCTGCGACCTCGTCGAGTCCCTGCTCACGGGTGCGGTAGTCCATCTGGTATGTCTTGCGATTGGCTGGCAGCTTGTAGTCCGGCCAGCTTGGTGTCTGCGTACCTGGCGCACTACCTGCCGCATCACGGAAGGGTCCGTAAAATGCCGATGCGTATTTGGCCGAGTATCCCATCACTTGGCATGCCTTGGTTCGCGGGTCGGAGTCCAATCGCTCTCTGATTGCCGCCACTTGCCCGTCCATCATCGCACTGGGGGCTACAATGTCGGCTCCCGCAAGCGCATGGGTGTAAGCCATTTCGGCAAGTAGTGGCAATGTACTGTCGTTGTCAACGTCCAGGTAGCCGGCTTCGGCCTTGTTGGGCGTCAAGAGGCCGCAATGCCCATGACTAGTGTATTCGCAGAGGCAAATGTCGGTGATTACGATGAGCTCAGGCATTGCCGCTTTGAGGGCCTTGACTGTGCGCACTATAAGGTTGTCGGGTGTGTACGCAGCACTGCCGCGCTCGTCTTTATCTTTGTCGGAGATAACGCCGAAGAGCAGCACTTTATTCACTCCCGAGGTGTAGAGTTTGCTAGCGTCGTCCACGAGGAGGTCTATCGAGAACCTGTTGACGCCTGGCATCGATGGCACTGGGTCGCTGATGCCCTCACCCTCAACTACGAAGTAGGGCATGATGAGGTCGTCTACCGACAGGCTGATGTCGGCAAACTTGTCACGCATAGCTTGGTTGACGCGTGTCTGACGAAATCGTATCATATTGTTGTCTTTGGGTTGGTTAGCTCTTTGAGGTGCGCTTCGGTCACTCGGCCGCGGCACACTATGTTCTTCCCCTCGGGGATGGCTCCGTAGAGGGCTATGAAGGCGTCGATGGTCGATGGCGATGTGAATATTATGGTGTCCACGTCGTCCATATTTATTCGGCGCGCTGTGTGGTTTATTTTGTTCTCGTATGCCACAAGTGTCGTTACGTCGTAGCCCAGTTCCCGCAGTCCGTCGGGGATTATTGGCAATGCCTTGTCGGAGCGCGGGATGAGGACGGTGCCGCGCTCTTGGCTCTCCATAAGGCGGATTATGCCGTACGAGTCGTCGGTGTCGGGGCGCATGTCTACTCGGAGCCCAAGGTCGGTGAGCTCGTTCTCCGTCGTCTCGCCAATGGCGACCACCTTTGTCGTCTCGGGCATATGAAATTCATCTCCTGCCGCCTCTGCCCAATAACGTGCGGCATGACGACTTGTAAAGATCACGTACTTGTATGCCTCTGCGGCAGTCTTGCGTACGCTATCCTCCAATGCCGTGGTGTCGGCCACTGGCGTCAGTTTTATTAGTGGAGTCCAAATGAAATTGGGGTCGGGACATTGACTACCGGTATATAGCGTTCGGCTGCCTGCCGATTTGTGGCGCAGTGCGGCGACATCGCCTACGAGACATATGACGGGCGTCGGCAATTGTCCGTTGTCGCCTTCCTGCAGTCTCTCCAGAGTCGTCTCATACTCCCGTCTGTCGGTGCTGCCTACATGGCTCACGAGCAGGACTGGCGTGTCGGTTGGTTTTCCTCTCTCTATTAGCTGGCGCGCAATGCCGGCCGTATGCGATCCGCCCATAAAGTATACGAGGGTGTCGGCATCAGCTGGCAAAAGTTTTTCCGCATGCCCGTTGACGAATGCTACCGACGACGATACCCCGCGGTGCGTCAGCCCCAATCCGAGTTCCGCAGCCATGGCTGATGCCGCTGATATGCCTGGTATGACGCTAACACTTACGAGGTTGCGGCGCAAAAAATCCGTCTCTTCGCCTGTGTGGGCAAAGATGGCAGGGTCGCCACCCTTGAGGCGAACGACATTGCGCCCCATGCGTGCCTCGCGCAGCATGATGTTGCTTATCTCTTCCTGTTCGGCGCTGTGGCGACCGCTGCGTTTGCCTACGTATATCTTCTCCGCTCCGAAATTGTCGAGATAAGTGCGGTCTATGAGGTCGTCGTGGATTATCACGTCGGCCCTTTCCAATGCCTTCTCCGCCTTTACAGTCAGCAACTCTGGGTCGCCGGGTCCGAAGCCTGCTATGGTTACGCTGCCCTGTTCGAGCATCAGGTTTCCGCGGAAGAATATGTGGCGCATCTCTTCCGCTCTTGCCGAACGAGCCGTCACGGCTAGCATGCCTTGCAGCGGGTGGGTGGCAAAGGGTAGCCGCTCCGCTATCTTGTCCTCCATCCCGAGTCTCTGCAGTGCGCACGTGGCCACGATGGCGGCATCGTAGTCGCCACGCTCTACTTGCGCCACGCGCTCCTCTATCGTTCCGCGAATTCCGCGTACTGTGAGGTCTGGCCGCAGTTTTAGTAATTCGCGTCGACGCATTGGGCTGCTGGTGCCAACGATGGCTCCTGCGGACAACTCTTTAAGTGTTGCCCCTGCGCGACTTACAAGGCTGTCGGTCTGGTCTTTAGCTCTTGTTAGGCATACCACGCTCATTCCTGCAGGGAGAGGGTAGGGCAGGTCTTTGGCGGAGTGGATGCAGATGTCGGCTTCGCCGTTGAGTATGGCGCGGTCGAGCTCGCGTGTGAAGATATCCGTGGGGGCTTCTCCCGTCAGGAGGCTTATCTCCTTGTGCTTGTCGCCCAGCGAGGCTATGATATTCAGCTCATAACTTATCTCTGGATATTGACCGAAGAATTCCTCTACTTGGAGGAGTGACAGGCGACTTCCGCGGGCTGCCACTTTTAGTTTGTGTGTCATAAGTGTGTGTCTCTCCGTCCCTTCTGTCTGTATCTGTCAATTTTAGTCAATCGCCAACACCCCGTTGGCTATGAGTTCTTGTATCCTGTCCCTTATTCTTATCGATCGCTTTACGTCTCGCGAATCACTAGCTACGGATATTGTAACTCCGTCGCCCACTGCGCATATGGCTGGCGACGTAAAGTCACATAACTCGGGCGCATCGCATACCGATGCCAACACGTGCCACCGCTCTGCCTCTATTTTGAGCCTGCGGTTGAGCTCGTGGTCTCCTGTACAGATAAAGACAATCCGTGCGCCTCGAAGGTCCTCAAGTTCTACTCTCCGCTCCTCATATGCAAAGCCGAGGCTCTTTATCTCGTCACTCAACTCTGCCCCGACTATGCGTACGTCGTCGGTATACCTTTTGAGGATGGTTGCCTTGTGCGTGGCCACTCGTCCGCCGCCCACTACCAGGATGTTGTCTGCGCGTAGCGATATGGGTAGGAATGTCAGTGTGCTGCTTTCCATTGCGTTTATTCTTATGAATGAAAATCGACCGCCTACACTTGTCTTCTGTGCGGCGGCCGGTGCTAATTCCTATTGTCTAATCCGTAAAGTTAGTGGACTATATTGAAAATCCAACTCTTACTTCTTGCGGATAAGGACTTTCCAATACCCATCCACCATTGTCGTGGAGAGCACTTCGTGTCCCTCGCCGCGGACTGAGCCTGGCACGTTCTGGATTGGCGCACCGTCGTCCAGGAGGATTTCGAGTACCTGTCCGCTCTGCATGGGGCTGAGGGCTATCTTGGTCTTTACGAAGTTCATCGGGCATGCCACACCGCGGAAATCCTTACGTACGTCTGGTTCATTGGTGTCTGCTTTTGCTTTTTGTGGAGCGGGGGCTTGTGCTTGGACTTGCGCAACGGCGGGTTGTGCGCCTGCTGCTGTCTTGAACTGCAGACTGTCGTCCATACCCTTATACAGTTCAATCATAAGGTGTGCGAGTGCCTCCACCTCCTTGCGCTTGGGCGTGAGGTCTTCGCCTGCTTTTGCCGCGAGGACCACGGGTGTGTATTCTGCTGGCACAATGCCGGCGCGGATAAAGAGCTCGATGAACTGGTCGTAGACTTCAGTCTCGTTGCGCGGCTCAATTCCACGGGTCACGAGGAGCATACGGCTGGACGAGAATGCCATTTCGTTGAGTAGCTGCGCAACGTTGGCGTCGGGTGCCGCAAGAGCCTTGAACTTCTCGTTTATCAGTTGCTCGTCGAGCTCAATGATGTCGAAGAGGCCGGCAGAGCACTCTGCCTTGCCGTGGCTGGAGAGACTAAAGATTTCCTCAGAACCCCAGTCAAAGTAATAATTTTTGTCCTTGGCAAAGGTGGCCACGGGCTTGTGCTTGGCAATGAGCGCCTTGATTATTTCCGCACCCTCGGCTTGGAGGAACGCGTCGTGTGTGCCATACGTAGGCTTGGCCGAGATATACGCCTCGATGTAGTCCGCCACGAAGGCCGGCAAGTTGCGAGCCGAGAGCCAACCCATGTTGACTCCCAATTGTCTGCGTCCCTTGACTTGCGCCCACACCGTGTATGCCGGGTATGCATGGTCTCCCTTGCGTCCGATGCGGCCGGAGAAGCCAAGTCCCGCCCATACGCTCTGTGCGCACATGTTGGTGCAACCGTTGAGGTTGATGTTGACGTCCGCTGCCTTATCGAGGTCCAATCTTCTGGAGCTGAGTTCCTCTCGTATTGCCTCTACCGCTCCCTTGGGCAGGCATATGCCAAGGCGGCAAGTGTCCGCTCCCGTGCATGATGCGATATGACTTATCACGACTGGCTCGTCCATGTCGAATCCCAACTCTTTGAATGCCTTATAGAGGCCGGCTAGGTGCGACTCGGGAATATTCCGCAACTGGATATCTTGCCTTGGCGTGAAGCGGATGACGTCCTCGCCATATTGTGTTGTGATGTCCGCAATCTTTATGAAGGTGTCGGCTGACGCATTGCCGTGGAGCACTGGCACGGTGAAGTTCCAAAGTCCATTGGGCTGTGCGGCGGCGTAGCGCAGTTTCCACAGTCCGAAGGCGAAATTGTCGATGCCCGATGCGTCGGGCGTCACTGCGGGGGCCTTGATGCTCAGGACTTCCAGATCGGGCTGGAGTGCTAGTGATGCGTCGTCCTTGAGGGCGTCGTAATATTTGTGGTAGAGGTCTATGGTCTCTTGCTCTCCGAGTTTGTAGAATATGTAGCGGATGCGCGCTCTGTGGCGGTTCTTGCGGTTGCCGTTCTCGTTGAAGAAATTTTTTGCGGCCTTTACGGCACGGAAAATCTCTGTGGCGGGCAGAAAGTCAAACACTTTCCATCCAAGATGCGGGTCCGAGGCTACCGAGCCTCCGAGGTAACACTCGAATCCGTCTACGCCGTCCTGTCTCTTGGCGATGAAACCAAAGTCGTTGACAAGGGCGAAGTTCGCGCTCTCTTCGTTGATGTCGAAGGCAATCTTGAGTTTGCGCGGCATCGTGAAGGAGTCCTTTTCGGCAATAAGGCGAGTCGTGAGGGCTTGAGCCCATGGCGTGACGTCGAATACCTGTGCGTCCGTGATGCCAGTCTGGTCGTTCACGAGCATATTGCGGATGGTGTTGCCGCC
This sequence comes from Eggerthellaceae bacterium, assembly GCA_963631865.1. Lineage (GTDB taxonomy): Bacteria > Bacteroidota > Bacteroidia > Bacteroidales > Marinilabiliaceae > W3P20-009. Next base: position 6,222 of record CAVGTO010000033.1, on the reverse strand, counting down.
ACCGCCTTGTGTGCCGAGGCCTACCTCCTGCAACTTGCGGAGGCTGGGTATGGCGTCGTCTATGTCGACGTTGTGGATCTGTATCTCCTGGCGCGTCGTGATATGTATGTGCGAGCAGCCGACTCCCTTGCCTACCTCGGCCACGCGACGCAACTGCTCTGGCTTGATGAGGCCGCCGGTGCAACGTATGCGGAGCATAAAGTGGCCATCCGCCCTCTGCTCATAGATGCCCATGGGCACGCGGTTGCTCTTGAGTTGGCTGCCGCTTATCTTGCCTTCCTTGAACTGTTTGATGAGGCCGGCCGTGTAGTCTATGTCGGCCGAAAGAGATGATGGTAACTTGTACATTGGTCGTGTAGCGTTGTCGGGCTTTGGCATATGCCGCTTTGGCCTTCTTTTTGTCTTTTGTTAATTGACGCAAAGGTACGCGTAATAGACATTGCCGGACATCGCCATCGTACGTTATTAATATACCCTTTTTGTGGTATCCAATATCGGATATTCACAAAGAGGCGGGGAGCGCACCCATGCCTGTGTCGGATGCGCTCCCCGCCGTTAAATCTTTTTCAGTCTGAAATTTCAGGCCTACTGTCTAATCATACTCGAACGAGCTGCCGCCTACGAACTCGCGGAGGAGCGATGTGGGCGGGATGGTTGCGCTGTCGAGGGGCTCGAAGTAGCTGAGGAAGTTGAGCAGACGACGTGCCTCACTATATTGCGGTGAGTTGCGGCGTACTTCGAGCAGCAGGGGCTCGGCTTTGGCTTTGAGGACTGCGAGCTCGTAGAAGGTGCACGAGTTGAACATAACGTCGGCCTCCTCCTGATTGGTGTATATGAACTTGTCTTCGCCTCGGCGGACGCTGGGCCACATGGCGATGGTCTGCTCGGCGTTGTGTCCGCGGTTGTAGTAGTCGCGTACGATGCGGCGAATAAGTCGGTTGTCCGTCGTGTGGATTCGCGTGAGGTGGTCGTAGTTGATACCGGCGAGTGGTGCCACGTAGATGCGGAACTTGTTTTCAGCTGGTATCATGGGTGTAAGTGCGGGCGTCAGTCCGTGCGTGCCTTCTATTACGAGGATGCTGTTCTCGCTGAGTTTGAGCTTGGTGCCGTCATATTCCCTTTCGCCTTTCTTGAAGTTGTATTTTGGAATGTCCACCTCTTTGCCGTCCATAAGGGCGAGGAGTTGCTCGTTGAAAAGCTTGACGTCGATGGCCTCTACTGCCTCAAAGTCATAGTCGCCGTTCTCGTCGCGCGGGGTGTCTACGCGGTTCACGAAGTAGTTGTCTATCGAGAGATTGACGGGCGTTATGCCATTGAGAATCATCTGCGTGGCGAGTCGCTTGCTGAAGGTCGTCTTGCCGCTGGACGATGGGCCTGAGATGAGGACTACCTTGACTGTTGCGCGACGCTCGGCTATCATGTCGGCAATGTCGGATATCTTCTTCTCGTGGAGTGCTTCGGCCACCTGTATTGTGCCGTTGCCCTTGCCCGCAGAGAGCACCGCGTTGAGGTCGGCGAGGCTGCGGATGCCGAGTATGTTCTGAAGCTTGTCCTGGCTCAAGAAGGTGTCGAACATTTTGTTCTGTACGGTCATCGTGGCCAGTTTCTCCGGCTCTTTGTCGTCAGGTAACTGGAGCAGCAGTCCGCTGAAGTATTCGCGGAGGTCGAAGACGTTCACCATCGACGTGCATGGCAGAAGGTCGCCGAAAAGGACCGCGCTGTGGCCCGCAATTGAGTGCACCACTGTATACATGTCGCCGTGCTGGGCAATGAGGCGCGCTGTGTCGCACGTTTTGCCAAGGAGTTCTATGGCTTTGTCTGTTGGCAACTCCTGGCGGCTGATAGGCTGGGCCTCTTTCTGCATTCGGCGCATGCGGTCGAGCAGTGCGAGAGTCTCGTTCGTCGTGGGGTCAATGGTCTTGCCGTCTTCGCTGCGCAACTCGCAATAGAGACCTTTGGAGACAGAGTGAAGCACTTCGAGGTGGGCTTCGGGCATCTCCTCTGCCACGGCGGCGTGGAGCATAAGGATGAGTGTGCGGACATACATACGGCGGCCTTCGGAGTCGGTTATGTCGAAGAACTTAATCTGCTTGGGTTGGAAGACACGGAAGTCGAGGTCTACGCTCTTGTTGTTGACGTAGGCTCCTACAATGGGATGGCTCAATTTGACGCCCAACTCATTGGCTATCTCGGTCAGCGTCAGCCCTGGGGCTATTTTCGCCACGTTGCCTGTGTTGACGCAATTGATCTCTATTGTCTGCATAGTGTTCTTTTATTTTTTTCTTTGCTTTTGAGGCCTTGAGCCCCTAGGCAAATATAAGAAACTGTTTGGGAATTTTAAGTTTTAAACGTAATGCTTTACGATTATGTTCAAAAAATCAACCTCTATTACGTGTCCCACAACGTGATATCTTTTTACCCGCTTAAAATCACAATTTTTATTCGTAATTTCGCACGTTTGAACTACACGCAATCCTACGCCGATGCGCAATAAATATCTCGTGTGGCTCTATCAGCCATACAAATATATCATACTCATACCATTAGCCGTTGTGGACACTGTCTTCTTCACACTGTGGACTTGGCTGTTGTCTATCTTCTCGGCACGCGCCGCTGGCTTCGCTGCGAAGTGCTGGGCTAAGGTCATCCATTGGCTCACGCCTATGCCGGTGTCCGTGGTCGGAACGGAGAATATTAAGGAGGGGCAGAGCTACGTCATCGTGGCCAACCATCAGAGTGCCTACGATATAATCCTTGTCTATGGCAGCATGCCTATCGACTTCCGTTGGATTATGAAGAAGGAACTCCGTAATGTCCCTTGCCTCGGTTTCGCTTGCGAAAAGTGCGGCCATATCTTTCTCGACCGTTCCTCGGCTCGTAACGCTTACCGTAGCATTCAGCGCGCTAAGGAGATCCTCACGGGAGGTACCTCTGTCGTGATTTTTCCCGAGGGCCATCGCAGCGGCCGTCCTGAGATGAACGAGTTCAAACACGGCGCTTTCCGTATGGCTTTCGAGCTCGGACTCCCCATGCTCCCAGTCTCCATCAAGGACACTTGCCGTGTCATGCCAGCTGGCATCGACACTCTCTTCCCCGCCCGAGTCCAGCTTACCATCCATCCCGCCGTCGACGTCAACGAGTATGAGGGCCGTCGCGACGAACTCATTGCCCACCTCCAGCAGGTGATTGGTTCTGCCGTCTAACACGGCGCAACAAGTATAGCTTTTCAAGAACAGAAACAACACCATATTTTGGATTTCCTGCAAGAAATAAACCGTCGGCGCACTTTCGCCATCATCAGCCACCCAGACGCCGGCAAGACGACCCTAACCGAGAAACTCCTCCTCTTCGGCGGAGCCATCCACGTGGCAGGCGCCGTCAAGAGCAACAAAATCAAGAAGACCGCCACTTCCGACTTTATGGAAATCGAGAAGCAGCGCGGTATCTCCGTCGCAACATCCGTCATGGGCTTCGAGTACGACGGCTATAAGGTCAACATCCTTGATACCCCTGGTCACCAGGATTTCGCCGAGGATACTTTCCGTACCCTCACGGCCGTCGACTCCGTAATCATCGTTATCGATGCCGCCAAGGGTGTCGAGACCCAGACGCGAAAACTGATGCAGGTCTGCCGTATGCGCAAGACCCCGGTCATCGTCTTCATCAATAAGATGGACCGACCGGCAAATGATCCGTTCGACCTCCTCGATGAGATTGAGTCCGAGCTCCAAATCGGCGTCCGCCCCCTCAGCTGGCCTATCGGCTCTGGCGAACTCTTCCGCGGTGTGTATAACATCTTCGAGAAGAACCTCTACCTCTACGAGCCCAGCAAGCAAACCGTCCAGGAGGGTGTCGACGTGGCCATTGATTCCGCCGACCTCGATGCTCGTATTGGCGACAATGCCGCTGCCTCTCTCCGTGAGGAACTTGAGACCGTTGAAGGCGTATACCCGGATTTCGACATCGAGAAATATCGCAGTGGCGACGTGGCTCCAGTTTTCTTTGGCTCCGCCCTCAATAACTTTGGTGTCCGCGAGTTGCTCCATTGCTTCCTCCAAATCGCTCCGAAGCCTCAGCCCAGCCACGCCGACGAGCGCGACGTCATGCCCGAGGAACCCAAGTTCTCAGGCTTCGTCTTTAAAATCCATGCCAACATGGACCCGAACCACCGCAACCGCATCGCCTTCGTCAAGGTCTGCAGCGGCAAGTTCGAGCGCAACAAGCCATATCGCCATGTCCGCCTCGGCAAGGACCTCAAGTTCTCCAGCCCCACGGCTTTCATGGCCGACAAGAAGAGCATCATCGACGAGGCTTACCCTGGCGACATCGTCGGCCTCCCCGATACCGGCAACTTCAAGATCGGTGACTCAGTGTCCGAGGGCGAGAATATCCATTTCCGTGGCCTCCCGAGCTTCTCTCCAGAGCTTTTCCGCTACATCGAGAACGATGACCCCATGAAGGCCAAACAGCTCGCCAAGGGCATCGATCAGCTTATGGACGAGGGCGTCGCACAGCTCTTCATCCATCAGTTCAACGGCCGCAAGATCATCGGTACCGTCGGAGCTCTCCAGTTCGAGGTCATCGAATATCGCCTCCTCCACGAGTATGGCGCCAAGTGCCGCTACGAAGGCATCTCGCTCTACAAAGCTTGCTGGATTGAGAGCGACGACGAGAAGGAACTCGCCGAGTTCAAGAAGCGCAAACAGCAGTACCTCGCCAAAGATAAAGACGGTCGCGATGTCTTCCTCGCCGAGAGCAACTTTATGCTCCAAATGGCACAACAGGATTTCAAGAACATTCGTTTCCATTTCTCTAGCGAGTTCTAAGGCTAACTTTTTATCATTTCCGAATTTTTTATAAATCTGTCTATAAAGAGGTCTTTTTATGTACAGGACTCACACATGCGGTGAACTCCGCATAGCCGATGCCGGCAAGCAGGTTACCCTCTCCGGCTGGGTTCAACGCTCCCGTAAGATGGGCGGCATGACGTTCGTCGATATCCGCGACCGTTATGGCATTACGCAAATCGTGTTCAACTCCGAGTCCGACGCCGCACTCAATGACGCCGCTGCTAAACTCGGCCGCGAATACGTCATTCAGGTCACTGGTGCCGTCCGTGAGCGTGAGAGCAAGAACAAGAATATCCCTACCGGCGATGTTGAGATTATCGCCTCAAAGCTCGTCGTCCTCAACGAGAGCGTCACCCCTCCCTTCACCATCGAGGATGACACTGACGGCGGCGACGACCTCCGTATGCGCTATCGCTATCTCGACCTCCGTCGCTCCGCAGTCCGCAAGAACCTCGAGATGCGCCACGATATTTGCCAGAAGATTCGTACCTACCTCTCCAACCTCAAGTTCCTTGAGGTCGAGACCCCTGTCCTCATCGGCTCTACCCCCGAGGGCGCACGCGATTTCGTCGTGCCTAGCCGTATGAATCCTGGTCAGTTCTACGCTCTTCCCCAGAGTCCTCAGACCCTCAAGCAGCTCCTTATGGTTGCTGGCTTCGACCGCTACTTCCAGATTGTCAAGTGCTTCCGTGATGAGGATCTACGCGCCGACCGTCAGCCCGAGTTCACTCAGATCGACTGTGAGATGAGCTTCATCGAGCAGGAGGATATCCTCAATGTCTTCGAGGGCCTTATGAAGTCGCTTTTCCGCGATGTCAAGGGTATCGATTTCAAGGAGCCTTTCCTCCGCATGACTTGGCAGGACGCTATGAAGTACTATGGATCCGATAAGCCTGACCTCCGCTTCGGTATGAAGTTCGTCGAGATTAAGGATATCATGCAGGGCCACGGCTTCTCCGTTTTCGACGGCGCCGAGTATATTGGCGCAATCTGTGCCAAGGGCGCTGCCTCTTACACCCGTAAGCAGCTCGACGCTCTTACCGAGTTCGTCAAGCGTCCACAAATTGGCGCTAAGGGTCTTGTCTACGCACGTGTCGAGGCCGACGGCTCTGTCAAGAGCTCTGTAGATAAGTTCTACGACCAGCCCACTCTCCAGCAGCTCAAGGAGCGTATGGAGGCCGAGGCTGGCGACCTTATCCTCATCATCTGTGGTCCCGACGCAATGAAGGCCCGCAAGCAGCTCTGCGAGCTCCGCCTCGAGATGGGCAACCAGCTTGGCCTCCGCAACAAGGACAACTACGCTTGCCTCTGGGTCATCGACTTCCCGATGTACGAGTGGAGCGACGAGGAGCAGCGCCTCATGGCTATGCAC
>CAVGTO010000032.1:3770-17701 GCA_963631865.1 Eggerthellaceae bacterium | reverse complement strand
GAAGAAAAGGGCTTCGATGTAAAAATATGCGCATCCAAGCATACGACTTAATTAAAAAGTTTCTATATTTGTAACTGTAAGGCAAGAGGAGATACAGATGCTCCTCAACAAAACGCTTTGCGCACAATAAGAATAATTAGTAGGTTGATTTTTTGTGGTATATTTTTGATGATGTGGGTCGGTGTCGTTGATGACATCGACTCTTTTTTTTTGCTAATCACAGACATGAAGAAACCGGCCGGATCTATAAATCCGACCGGTTTCTTTTGTCTCTTCACACAGTGATATTACTGGCGTTTACGGAGCGTGATGAGGGGGAGAATCATCTCTTCGAGGGAGATGCCGCCATGTTGGAAAGAGTTGACGTACTTCTTGACGATGTCGGACTTCTGGTTGTTCTGATAGATAAAGAAGTCCCTGTTGAGAGCAAAGATAAGATGGTCGGCAAGAGCCTTGGGCGGGACTCCTATATTCTCAGGGTGCTCGACCTCGAACGCCTCACGCGCGTTAAACCTCAAGTGGTTGTCGAGTTTATAACGCATGTTGGCATTGATGGACTGTGAACCAGAGATCTCGACAGACTTATCGACCCTAATGGTGCCATGGTCGGTCGTAAGGACGATGGTATACCCATTCTCAGCTAGGAGATTGAGAATTTTGCGGATAGAGCCATTTTGATACCACGAGAGGGTGATAGAACGATATGCGCTGTCGTTGTGGATTAGCTCATTGATAATGTACAGGTCAGCTCCTTTGTGGCTGAGCGCATCGATAAAGCTGAAGACAAGGGCATTGAGTTTGTTGTCCTTGTAGCCACCGAATCTGCGGATATATTCCTCACCACTGGCATCGGAGCCCACTTTGTAGTATGAGTTGGGCCATTTTAGTCTCTGACGCTCGAAGTAGCCTGCCAAGAGCTCTCGTTCATGGGCATTGAGCTGGCTCTCATCGTCCGAACCATCAACCCAATAGTCGCGATACAATCGCTTAATATCCTTAGGCAGGAGGCCAGCAAAAATGGCATTGCGCGAATATTGCGTAGCCGTTGGCAAGATGGAACAATAGAGGTCGTCGGAGATGTCGAAACCATCTTCCATAACCTTGTCGCGTATGACCTTCCACTGGTCGAGACGAAAATTATCAATCACGACAAGAGCCACCTTCTCGCCTTTAGCTATAAGCGGCTTAACGTAGTCGCTCAGAATGCGGTGTGAAAGGAGAGGCGCACCTTTTGCCTGAGGTGCAAGCCAACATTCAAAATTGTTCTTTATGAATTTGCAGAAAGACTCGTTGGCCTCGCGTTTGAGCTCTAAAATAAGCTCCGAAAGTTCGGGGTACTGAGCCAACTTGACTTCCCAATCAACAATCTCGGAATAGAGTTTAGTCCAATCAGAGAAAGCACGGCAGTTGCCAATCTCAAGGGAGAGAGTTCTCTGCCTGATGCTATACTCCTCCTGTAGCTTGCGGACCTGGATCTCCGATAAATCGAGCAAACGCTTAAGGGTAAATTTCAATTGGTTGGGGCCGAAAGGCTTGCAAATAAAATCCATTGCCCCGAGACGCAGAACTTCCTCCACCACGTCCTCGGAGTTCTCCTTAGTGCACATAATAACAGGCACATAAGGCTTATGCATCAGAAGTTCGCCAAGGACCTCAACACCTTGCATACCTGGCATTTGCTGATCGAGGATTACTGCGTCGAAGTTTTCACGAATAAACTCATTTATGCCATCCTGACCATTAGTCATAGCAACGACATCGTAGTCAATTCCGAGGCTCAGGACTTGAGACTTGATGGTACCCTCAATCTCGTCGTCGATCCAAAGTATGCGTTTCTTGGGCATAGTGGAGAGGTTTTATTAGGAGAGGCAAGAGGCGGCTATCAGATACCGTAGTTAGCCTTCATAAACTCAGCAAAAGCCTCATCGGGGCCAGAGAGTTGGAGAAGACGGAGGTTCTGAACGCTCATCATATATATACGAGGAATTGCGGCTTCGGTTAGCTCCTTCCAGAACTTCTGCTCGCGGACGGAGTAGAAATATGTCTCAGCGACCTTGCGATTGGGGAATGGGCTAATGATAATCGCCTGAGCGTCATGCGGCATATTGCGCATAGTCACGTCATAATCCTGGATAAGGAAATTCGAGAAGTTATAATCCGAGACTGTGAACTGGGCATCCTTGAGCTTGCCGTTGTCCACGAAGCAGACAATCACGTGAGCAGAATCGGGCTCGTAGGCGTATGCGACGGCCTCTGGTTTGGCAGTCTGCATTATGCCAGCGTTGCGCTCGGCAAGGGGCGAGTTGTAGGCCTCCTGACGAATAGGCATGCGACCTTCGGCAAGGAGGGCGAGGAGTTTGGTCGCGAGAGAATCTTGCGGAGTGCCAGTATAAGAAGAATGGATGGACTCCAAATCAGCGCGGAAAGGCTCAGCATGACCACACTTGGCACTTGCCATAGCGCGGAGGAGAAGATAACCAGGACGGAGATCAGCTTCGGTTTCTGAATTATCAAGAGCCGCAGAAGACTGAGCTATGACGGTAGCGAAATCGCCGCCTACGTAAGATGCGTAGGTAGAACGGTAGTCGGCATCGGCAGCATCATGTTTATCGCGCATCTGGCCCGCAAACGACGGGTCGGATATGTTGCGCGCCATGAGGCTCTCGGGGAACTGGGTGCGAATCTGAGTGTCAGTAGAGTTTTGACCTGCGGAGTCGCCCGTCTTAGCTTGAGCAAAGTGGAGAAGCGAGAGGGCATCGTAGAGCTTATCGGACATCGGGTAGCGACGGCAATACTCTTGGAGAAGTTCGGCACAGCTGGCATAGTCATGAATATCGTCGTAGAGGATAGAGGCACCTGAGAGCATCGCCTTGGCTGTCTGATCCTTATTGGTCTGCTGTGCCTCTGAAGTTAGAGGAATATTGCGGAGAAGCATATCCCGAGTCCACTCACCCGAGTTCTCGTCTTTCTTGGCCAATTCCTGCTGAGCGTCTGCAAGTTGCTGGTCTTGTTGCTGCTCCGCATCGGGGTCGTCGGGGTTTGCGGCAGAGGCGGATGACGACTTATCCGAACGACGCCAGTCATCTTCATTCTTACGGTTGCCCCACTTGGTGCGGAAGGTCGCCTTACCAGCGGTAAGGATCTGTGTATTGTAGAAGTACCACGACGAGCCAGAGGACTGCGTATTCTGCTGGATCTGGTAGAAGTCGGTTTGACTCATAGCGTTTGCCGCATCGGCTTCTTGGGCCTCACGTGCGGCACGGATAGCCTCATTGTGCTCCTCGACCATCTTGTCGAGGATTTCATTACGCACCTTCTCGCTCATAGTGGCAAGGCGGAGAAGCGAATCGTTATCACGGACCGTCGTAAGTTCCTTGGCAAGAGGCGAAAGGAGTTTAGAACGGCGTGCGGCCTCGGCCTTGCGGTCGTTGGCATCGCTGAGGAGGATTGCTGCGCTATCGAGCGAGAGAGAGGCCTCGATATACTTAGGCTCAGCCTGATAAATGTCGGCAAGGGAGAGGAAAGAGAGACCTTTCTGATTGTCGTTGGAGACGGACGTGGCTACGGATTTATTGAACGCATCTACAGCGCCTTGCTTGTCGCCACGGCTGAGGTCGAGATGACCAATAGCGTAATAGACCTGGTCGAGTTGGTCCACGTTCTTGGGGTCCTTGACCATCTTGTTGAGCGTCTTCTCAGCTTTGGCAAGTTCCTCGGGAGTAGACGCCACAGTAGGGAGATCGAGTTTGGCGGCAAAAGACATATCGTAGTCGCCCATGAGCCGCGAAAGTTTCAAGAAAATGGGTGCGGCCTTCTCACGCTGACCTGTAGCGCGGTAGAGCTGGGCGAGAATGTAGTTGTAACGATGTCGGCAATGGCTATCCTTGACCTCGGCGGCGGCGTGTTCCATATAGGGGATTGCCTCGGCATACTGCTCTTGGCAGATGAAGATGTTGGCATAGGCAGCTTGGAACTCGGGGTAGAGATTGGCTGGAGCCACACCGTCCATATCGTAACTCTTGAGGGCGGCCAACGCATTGTTATATTGGCCAATCTGCGCATAGGCAATGGCTTTCCAGATACGAGCCTCGTAACTTGCTCGTTCGCCCTCGTGGATACGGCTGATATAGTCGAATTGCTCAAGAGCCTCGTTCTCCTCGTGGAGAACCACGTTAGCTTTGCCCATAAGGAGATAGGCCTCGGCCACGTAAGGGTTAAACTCCGTCTTGGAGCGGAAACGCTTCTGCTCGTCGGTAATGGTGCCGGAATACTCAGGTTTGACCGTAATCGAATGGAGTTGAACGAGTTTATGCGCCTTCTTGAGAGTTGTCTCCATATCGGATTGAGCAGCACGGGCAGCTTGCATATCGGAGAACTCAAATACGGGTAGCACATGGCTATAGTCGTTCTTATAGCTCTTCTGCGAGCTCTCTATGCCGTGTGCGAAAGCCTCACGACCGTTGTAGAACACGTTGTAGTGGGATGTCATGCGCTGATAGCCACGGCTGAGCGCCGTGTTGTGCTTATTGGAGCACGACACACAGAGAGCAACGGCAACCACAGCAACAAGAGCCGATTCGACATGCGGAATAAACTGACGAAGAGACTTAACTAGAGACATCGAGAGGTAAAGAAACGGGATAGTTAACTAAGTGTGTGTGTTAAAGTTTAGGACGCCAAGCGGAGAAAGAGCCAGAGAGCGACTGAAGGTCGCCGCCAGAGAGCACCGCAATATTCGCCGCATGCTCGCAAAGGGCAAAAGGAGACAGCTGTCGCACAAAATCTTCCTTGCCGACGGCCGTTATACCCACAAAATCATCGGGCACACCGCAGACCATGACACCGCCACGAAAAATCATACCACCGATCTCCTCAAAATCGCCATCGAGGATATCGAAGGATATGATTTCACCCGCATCGTTGGTTCGCACAACGGGGAAACGGCCGAGCGAGCCATCAGTAAGCAAACAGAGATGGGATGATATTATCATAGTTGGTAGTGTCTTGGACATCATAGGGCTTGTAGATAGCCTTAATATCGCGGAGCGACATCTCCATATCCTTGAGATTTACATTCTCGAAGAAGATGAGGTCGACCCTTGTGGCAGGTACAGAATCCTTGAGATTGACCGAAAGCTTAGCCTCGCGCTGAGCAACTTTACGGCTTACGGTAATGACTGTCGAATCGCGTTGCTCGGTGGTATCGGCATAAGAGACAAGGACTTTGATGTATCCGTCGGGGTAGCGGAGCATAGGTGTCACGTGCGGATTTGTCTGCTTGTCATACTTACCTTGGGCTTGCGTGCCGGGCTTGGCAATGGTGTAGCGGAAACTGATATCGATGTGACCGCCAGAAACGGAATCGAGATCCACACTCTTCTCGACGCGCGTATACTTTTTGCTTGAGGGCTTGAGGTAAGACTTTACGGAGTCGGCTTTCTCAGAAAGAGGGAGAGAGATGGTAAGTTTCGAGCCAATGAAATCAGTGGTCAGAGAATCATTGATGGCATCGATGCGCCGGGCAATAGAATCTACTTGCTCGGCAATGATGCGGACAGCGTCCTCACGGGTTGTGAGGATGGCCACGACGCGTTCATACACTGCGGCGAACTTCTTGGGCTCGGCAGAGTACCAAGCCACTGCGGAGTCATATTGCGCCTTCGTGAGGCCGTAATGGGCAAGAACAGAGTGGTAGGTATTCTCAATAGTCTTGTCCTTGGCGCCTGTCGAGCTTCGCTCTTGGAGAATGGCATCGGCGGTATAGATATCTGCCATGATACGCGCCATTTTTTTCTCGCTTGGCACTTTGGGCATAAGGGCGTGGTAGATAACGACGGCAGCCACGGCCAGCACGGCCGCGGCTACCAATATGATAATGAGCTTCTTCTTGTTACTTGCCATCGGCACGGAACATTGTGGCTACAGTTTTGAAAATCAAGACGAAATCGAGAGTCAAGGACCACGTGTCGATATACTCCATATCCATTTTCATCCAATCCTCGAAAGTGATGTCGTTGCGATTGGGAGCGACCTGCCAGATGCATGTGATGCCCGGCTTCATGGCGAGACGCCTCATCTGCCAACGGTCGTATTGGGCAACCTCCTTTGGCAGGGGCGGACGGGGACCTACAATACTCATATCGCCAATGAAGACATTGAGGAACTGCGGGAACTCATCGATGCCAGTCTTGCGGAGGAATTTGCCGACACGGGTGATGCGGGGGTCGTCCGTCATCTTAAAGACGGGGCCGGTCATCTCATTCTTAGCCATAAGGTCCTTTTGGAGAGCCTCGGCATTCACAACCATCGTACGGAACTTGAAGACACCGAACTCACGGCCACGGAGACCAGAGCGTTTCTGACGGAAGAAGACAGGGCCCTTGCTATCGAGCTTGATGAGAAGTGCAATTATTGCGAAGAAAGGCGAGCCTATGACAATGACGCAGAAAGACATAACGACATCGATAACTCGCTTGATGAGGAGCTCGGTATAGTTAGTAGGCAGGTCGGAAACAGTGAGAACGGGCGTAGTGTCGAAATAACGGACATAGGCCGAACTAGAAACTCGGTTGAGGAAAGACGAGCAGAGGCGGAAAGTGATGCCAAGGTCGGAACACAGTTCCTGTATTCGAGTGATATCATTGGAATCCAGCTCCTTGCGGGCATAAATAAGGTCGTCTACCTTCTGAGACAAGACATTCTCGACCTCAACAGAATCGATAGGATAGACAGGCAGGACTCCATCGAACTTCTTGACCATATAATCATCACCAATAATGCCGACGACACGGTACCCCCACTCAAAATGGCGACGAATGAGAGCCAACAGACGCTCGCCCGAACTATCGCAGATAAAGACCACATTACGCATGTTGCGCCCCTTACGACGCATAGTACGCAAGATATGGTAGAAAAGGACTTTGGCGAAGAAAGCCGCAGTCGTGGCAATGGTGCAGAAAAGAATCGTCACCGAACGGCCATAGTTGGGCAGGCCAAAAATAGAGGTAGCAAGGAGGAACACAGAAACTCCGACCACGCCCTCTATTACATGAAGGACGAGGATATAGCTATAGGGACGGCTGCGGTAGACCTCATTAAGTTTGAGCATAGACTCGCAGAACGACCAAATTATCGCAATGAGAAGGAAGCTGAGCAGCATATCGCGGCTGAAAAGCAACTTCCAGACAGACGAGAAACAATTGCCGTAGTGGACGTACACCGCCACGAAATAGGCAATGCACGCGAGGGCGACAACTCCCGCAGTAAGCGCCGACTTGGCAAAACGCCCTCTGACACTCAACTTGTTCAATGTTTCCACTCCTTTGAGAAGATTAAGATTTTCTACTGACGCCATCCCGCCCTAAAATACCGACACAAAAGGGATGGCATGATTTCCGACTGCAATAATACGTTAATTTTTGCTTAACGTTTCGCTGAACTGTTTAATTCTTTGCTCTTGATCTTTTCTGCAGATAAGGAGTGTGCCTCCATCCTCGGCCACAATGTAGCCTTCGAGGCCCTGGAGAACTATCTGCATGCCGCTCGAAGTGCGCACAATGCAGTCTGCGCTCTCGACGAAACGGACGATGCCGCCGGTTGATGAATTTCCACTGTCATCCTTGTCCAATTGATTGTGGAGCGAGCCCCAGGTGCCGAGGTCGGACCAACCGAAGTCGGCGGGCAGGACGCAAACGCCACTCTCACGGCCAAGAAGATGGACATCCTTGCCGCCGAGAGGCTCCATGACGGCATAGTCTATAGATATGCTCTTGCACTCAGGGAATAGACGTTCTACCGTCTCACGCTCTCGCGGAGTGTAGAAATCAACGGCGATCTCATCCATCTTGGCGGCAATCTCAGGTTGGAACTGGCGAATGGCGGCCTCGGCTGTAGCAGCCTCCCACAAGAAAAGGCCAGAATTCCAATAATAACCGCCCTCGGCAAGATAAGACATTGCGACGTCGAGATCTGGCTTCTCCTTGAAAGCGGAGACACGGAGGACATCGCGGTCCTCAACATTGCCTGCTTGGATATACCCATAGCCCGTCTCAGGCCGTGTGGGAGTCATACCGAGAGTAAGCACCTTAGACGTGCCGGAGACGAACTCCACTCCACGGTTTATCACTCGGCGGAACTCATCGGCATTGGCCACAAAATGGTCAGAAGGAGTGACGACGGCCACTGCGTCGGGATAGCGCTTGCGCATCTTCCAGATGACATAGCTGATGCAGGGCGCCGTGTTGCGCATACAAGGTTCGAGGAGGATATTCGCCACGGGGACATCCGGGAGTTGCTGACGGACCTTGTCGAAATACTTTTCGGAAGTGACGACCCAAGTATGGTCGGGCGTAAACTCGCTGCCGAACCTGTCGGCTGTAAGTTGAAGAAGCGTGCGACCGCAGCCGAGGACGTCGATGAACTGCTTAGGGTTCTCCGGGCGACTCATAGGCCAGAAACGGCTGCCGATGCCGCCAGCCATTATGACTAAATGCTTATCGTTCATCTTGTTGGTAGGTCTGGTTCTTTTAGATGTAGTATTCCATTAGGTCGACAAGTCCGGCGTGGAGGGCGTATTTAGTTGCCTCGTAGACGTTATTGACCTCAATTTTACGGAAAATATTTTTTTTGTGGGTTATGATGGTGTGGACGCTTGAGGTCCTCTCGTTAGCAATCTCCTTGACGCTCTTGCCTTTGGCGATAAGTTTGAGGATTTCAATCTCGGTTGGGGTAAGTTTTCCCTGCGTCACCTTCTGAGTACGCTCCTCGATGAGGAGGTTGGTTATCTGATGGCAGAGGAAGCGCTCGCCTTTTGTGGCGCAACGCAGGGCGCTGCGGATCTCGTCCTCGGAGTTCTCTTTGAGCACGATGCTCATATTGTCCTCGGAGGCGAAGAGTCGTATGGCCTCCTGGGTGAGCTCGCTTGAGAACATGACCCATTGGCTCATCGGGTAACGCTGGCGAATGTTGACCACTCCGTCGACGCTGGGGATGTCGAAAGTGGTGTAGTCGAGCACGACCACCGAGTCGGGGCGTTTGGTAAGTTCGGAGCAGAGGACGGCCTCGTCGCGTATGTCCACGGCCACGGCGTCGGGGTATGCGCCTTCAATGTAGTGGCGCAGGCCAGCGCGTGTTATATCCTGATTGTCCGCCAAGAGGAAATATATGTTGGGCATGTCGAGGTCGTTATGAATTTATTAAGCAGTCGAGATGTGAAATTTTATTTTTCGGCATTGCCTATCTTGCCATCCACAGCATCGCAGGCTCCACGGACAGCATCGAGACCTTGGTCAAGATAAGGGAAAGCAAAGCTGGCGAACGACTCCACAAAACGGTACGTCACCATCTCATCTTTCTGCTCGTCGGTAAAGACACCGTCTTCACCAGGCCACAGACGATTGGCCATGCCAATAACGCAACTGACCACGAGGAGCACCTTCACTACGGCAAAAACGCCGCCAAAGATACGGTTTGGCACAGAAAGTGACACAGCCTTGGCAAGGCGGGTAGCTAGTGACGAAATGAGATACACAGCTGCGACGATTACGAGCAACGTCAGTCCAAAAGCCACAAGACGAGTGGGATGGCCAGCCAAATAAGGCGCTATAGCCTCCTCGGTGAGCGGACTGAAACGCGCTGCTCCATATACGCCAAGCGCAAGAGCCACAAGCCCCGCAAGCTCACCAATGAGACCGCGGCGCAGACCACACACGAAGGCAATGACACAAAGGCCAACAACGACAATATCGAACATAATAGGAGCGAATTTAGCACTTTTATCTTGCCAAAGCAACAGCATAAAAAAAACCTGACCACCCGAAGAAGGTAGCCAGGCAAAAATCAACATCCATGAACAGTGGCCTCACTCAGACTCGAACTGAAATTTAGAGTTTAGGAAACTCCCGTTCTATCCCTTGAACTATGAAGCCTTGTTTGCATGATTTGGAAATCGGGTGCAAAGATATGGAAAATATTCCTATTTCCTAATTATTTCCGGATGGTGACTCATTTTTTTGTTTTCACTCTTATATGGTTAAATTCGCGTGACATATATTTACGTATCATTTTAAGCAGTAGCAGAACAATCATCATGGGCAACTTCAAGCGTTCTATCATCATAACCGGAGGCGCAGGTTTCATCGGCAGCCACGTCGTACGTCTTTTTGTCAACAAATATCCTGACTACCATATCATTAACCTCGATAAGTTGACATATGCCGGCAATCTTGAGAACCTCAAGGATATTGAGAATGCGGCGAACTATACCTTTGTGCGTGCCGACATCTGCGACTACGACAAGGTGTCGTCGCTACTCGCTGAGCACCATGTGGACGGAATAATCCACCTCGCCGCCGAAAGCCACGTCGATCGTTCAATCCGCGACCCGTTCACCTTTGCACGCACCAACGTCATAGGTACGCTCACGCTACTCCAGGCCGCAAAGACATATTGGGAGAGCCTGTCTGAGAGATACGAAGGCAAGAGATTCTACCACATCTCGACCGACGAGGTATACGGCGCACTCAAGTTCGACGGCACTCTCTTCACCGAGACCACGCGCTACCAGCCCCACAGTCCGTATAGCGCTTCGAAAGCTTCGTCTGACCACTTCGTCCGCGCATTCCATGACACCTACGGGATGCCGACCATCGTAACCAACTGCTCCAACAACTACGGCCCCTACCAGTTCCCGGAGAAACTCATCCCGCTCTTCATCAACAACATACGTCATCGTCGTCCGCTGCCAGTCTATGGCAAGGGAGAGAACGTACGCGACTGGCTCTACGTAGAGGACCATGCACGCGCCATCGACGTGATTTTCCACAACGGCAAAATAGCCGACACCTATAATATCGGCGGTTTCAACGAGTGGAAGAACATAGACATCGTCAAGGTTCTCATCCGCACCGTCGACCGCCTTATTGGCAATCCTGAGGGAGCGAGCCTCGACCTCATAACTTACGTGACCGACCGCAAAGGCCATGACCTTCGCTACGCAATCGACTCAACCAAACTGAGCCGAGAACTAGGTTGGAAGCCTTCGCTCCAGTTTGAGGAGGGAATCGAGAAGACCGTGCGCTGGTACCTCGACAACCAAGAATGGATGGACCGCATAACATCCGGCGCCTACGAGAAGTACTACGAAGAGCAATATGCCAACAGATAGGCAGAGAGAGATGAAGAGAGCTACATTGTTGGCCGCCATGGCAATAGCAGTGCTAACAGGATGCGCGCAGGAAACAGAGAAAACGAAGGCGCCCGTAGCACACAACTTCTACGCCATCGACGCCGCCTCGCAGATGCGCATTGTTACATACAACGCGATGGGGGACAGCCTAGGCGAGACAATGGCTACCTACGTGGCAGGCGACATCGTGGCCGCACCGCTCTCCGCAATCCGAGGATCGCACTCCGCAAAGGCGTGCACACTGACGGAGCCCGACAAATATCCCGTCTACGGATACACCGGATTCGACTTCCGCACCGACCTCGTACTCCTCAGGGTCGGGAAACGAAGGTCGGAGACGTCGCCAATATGTCCAGACGCCACTACTGCATCGGACACTCTCTTCGGCATCGACGCCAATTTCGCAGGCAAGATATTCAAAAAGAGCGTAGACGCATCATCAACGGAGACGGGCGCCGTACGCCCAGGCGCAGCCATTTTTGACAACGACGGACGCATCCGCCAAATTGTAACAGCAGGCGGCCGACGCATAGCCGGAGCCGACATCGACAGCCTAAGAATAAGGCAAAACGCACGACATTCATCCGTCTACGACCTCAGACTTCAGACTGGCCGAGAATATCCGTCGTACACCAAGATAGCCGGCTTCAAAGTCCGCACCTCGATGGGCGACTTCTCGCTTAGGCTCTATGATGACGTTCCCGCTTACCGCGACAACTTCATCAAACTCGTCTCCGATCATTACTATGACAGCCTGCTAGTTCACCGCGTGCTGCCGTCCTTCCTCATCCAGACAGGCGCGGCGGACAGTAAATACGCTAAGCCTGGCGACATGGTAGGATGGCAAGGCCCGGGATATACGCTGCCAAACATCGAAAAGCAGAAGCACTACCACAAGCGCGGAGCCATAGCAGCCTCCAAACTGCCCCGCGACCGCAACCCTGAAAACAAATGCGATGGCGGACAATTCTACGTAGTCAGCGGACGAAAATTCACAGATGCGGAGCTCGGCAAGATATCACGTGAAGAACATATATCGTTCAGCGCAGAGCAACGCAAAGCTTACACCACGACAGGCGGAGCTCCACACCTCGACGGAGAGTTTGTAGTCTTCGGAGAAGTCACGAGCGGAATGGACGTGGTGGACCGCATATCGCAAGTAGCCCTTGGAGGAGAAAAAGGAGATCGGCCTGTGAAAGACGTACGCGTCTGGCAAATATCGATCATATACAAATGACCGAAGAGAAAGGCAGACGGATGCAGCCACGCCGACGCAAACCCAAGACGGTGAGCGAGGTTATGGCCTCAATCCACTCGCAGGACACGAAGCCGGAGATAGCGGCTCGCCATTGGCTGTGGACGCATGGGTACAGGTATCGCAAAAACGCCTCCGGGCTGCCTGGCAAACCGGACATCGTCGTCACAGCATCCCGCACGGCAATCTTCATCCACGGATGCTTCTGGCATCAGCATGAGGGTTGCAAGGCATACTCCACCCCACACACCAACACAGAATTTTGGCAAAATAAATTCGCCCGCAACAAAGAGCGCGACGAACGCGTACGCATCGAGTTGAGAGCCATAGGGTGGCGCACCATGGTCATTTGGGAATGCCAACTCAAACCTGCCGTTTTAGAGGCCACAATGGAGGCCGCGGCCAAATTGCTCGATGAAGCACGCGAAGAGTGGGAGCACCAACATATGGCTACAAAAAAGTCGAGCGCAATAACCAACCCTTACGACATTGACGACGAAGACCCGCGTTACGCCTACGCTGCCGAAGAGGGGGCACTAAGTTCGTATGGGATGGAGCAAGAAGAAGAGACCGACTTTGATGAGACCGAATTGCCAATGGCGGCCGAGGACACAGTCTTCGGCAGTTATGCAAAACGTGCAAATAAAAAGACAGACGACAACAACAGAGACAAGATGTAAGGGTGGCACGCACCCCACACCTTTATTATACATTAAAGATGATAGACACGCACAGCCATATCTACGAAAGCAAATTCGACAGCGACCGAGACGAGGTAATATCCCGCTCGAAAGCCGCTGGGATTAAACGAATATTGATAATGTCATGTACACTGGCCGACGCCACAATGGTACGCGACACAACGGCAGCATACCCCGACACGTGCTTCGCCCTCTACGGACTCCACCCCACCGAGATGGGAGAGAAACCGATGGAAGAGGCGGAAGCCATAATGGACTTTGCCGAGAGCAACGGATTGCCACGTGTAGGCGTAGGCGAGATAGGTCTTGACTTGCATTGGGACAAGGGACGTAAAGACGAGCAGGTAGAGGTATTCGAGTGGCAGATGCGTTATGCATATGACCATAATCTGCCGGTCTCAATCCATTGTCGCGACGCCGTATGGCTACTTATGGAGTGCCTCGAACGGATGGGCGGACATATACCCGCAGGCTCACTGCATTGCTTCACAGGCAGCGTGGACGAGGCCAAGGTAATCGCACGGAAATGGCCGCAACTGATGTTCGGCTTTGGAGGCTCATGCACATACAAAAACTCGCGCGTGGCAGAAGTAGCAGCAGCCGTACCCTTCGACAGAATACTCACGGAGACCGATGCACCATATCTCACGCCAGTGCCACACCGCGGGGAGCGCAATGAACCGTCATTTATCCCATTCGTAGTCGAAAAATTAGCGCAAACGATGGGGCGCAGCGCAGAAGAGGTAGCGCATCAGACTCATGAGAACGCAATGCGACTCTTCTTCTTCGA
>CAVGTO010000032.1:0-3760 GCA_963631865.1 Eggerthellaceae bacterium | reverse complement strand
GAAAATTTAGGCCATTCGGCGGCACAACTAATTAAAGCACAACGCATAGCGGCAAGAATCAAAAGAAAAACGCCCCTGTTCGCCACGTTTTGGGGTTAGGATGGATTTACAAAAAACCGTCCAAAAGACGCATTTTGCAAAGAGTTTGGGCACTATGTTGTAAAAAATTAGTAATTTGGCATTGAAAAGCGCCCAAGTCAACTAACTGCGCTTGTCACGCAAACCAACAAAAACAAAAATTAATAAAAAGTCAAATTTATCACAGATTATGAAAAAGCTTTTTGCCTATTTAGCAGTCGTCGGCATGATGAGTTTCGGCTCTGTCGCCATGGCACAGGATGAGAACGCAGCTTCGGCAGCTGAGCAGACCGAGGCAGCTGTTGCACCCGCAGCAGAGGAGGTTACCGAGGAGGCTACTGCAGCCGTAGCAGTCGACGAGGAGAAGAGCCTCCATCAGGTCTTCAAAGAGAAGTTCGTCGAGGGTGGCGTAGAGTGGATGCTCCCCGTGCTTGCATGTATCGTCCTCGGTCTTGCAATCGCAATCGAGCGTATCATCTACCTCACCGCAGCTAACACCAACACCAAGAAGCTCCTCAAGAAGGTAGAGGATGCATTCGAGAACGGTGGCGTAGAGGCAGCAAAAGACGTATGCCGCAACACCCGTGGCCCTATCGCTTCTATCTTCTATCAAGGTCTCGAGCGTTACAACGAGGGTCCCGACATGGTCGAGAAGGCAGTCGCATCTTACGGTTCTGTCCAGATGGGTCGTATGGAGACTGGCCTTACTTGGATCTCCCTCTTCATCGCCATCGCACCGTCCCTCGGCTTCATGGGCACTGTCGTTGGTATGATTATGGCATTCGACTCCATCCAGCAGCTCGGTGATATGAGCCCTGTCGCTCTTGCAGGCGGTATCAAGGTGGCCCTTCTTACCACCATCTTCGGTCTTATCGCCGCAATCTGCCTCCAGCTCTTCTACAACTACATCGTCGCTAAGATTGACGGTATCGTCAACAAGATGGAGGACGCTTCCATCTCTCTGATGGACATCATCCTCAAGTATCAGGCTAAGCACTAATCCGCAGCCCGCGACCGCCAAGCGCACACGCTCAACGTCGTGAGCAGACTGGCAGGCGCAAAGAGACATCGGATTTTGCTGGTCGCCCAATAATCCTATCGCACAGAAGTGCGGCACGAGAGGCGAGTGATGGGACTTCATAGTCCGCAGCGCACGTCGGGCGCACCAAGCAGAAAAAGCAAAAGCCTAAAAAACAAAGGAAGATGAAACAAATAGAAAAGATCACAAGCATCGTGATGTATGTCCTTTTGGCCATCGACGCGGTCCTCATTATCCTTGGCTTCATCAACAAGGACAATGCCCCCCTCGAGGATGGTTCATTCGTAGACATCACGATCATTTGGACAATTGTCCTCGCCGGCATCGGCATCCTCTGCGCAATAGTGTCTGAGGCAGTCAATGCGGCATCCGACCCCAAGTCACTCGTCAAGGGTGGTATTGCCATCGTCGGCGTTGCCGTTATCCTCGGTGTCTTCTGGGCACTTGGCGACGACACCCCTCTCCAGCTCGTAGGCTATGAGGGCGACGAGAACCAGGGCGCATGGTTGAAGGTCTCTGATATGGGTATCTTCACCGTCTATCTCACACTCGCAGCCGGCGTTATCTCCATCGTCGTTTCCGAGGTTTACAATCTTTTCAGGTAGAAATTGCCAAAGCCCCTTGCTTGCTCGGCAAGGGCAAGTGAGAGGCCCAAAGCGAAGAAACCTAAGTAAAAAACAAGTAAATTATGGGAAACAAGAAAGAAACGCCAGACGTCAATGCGAGTTCCACTGCGGACATCGCGTTCCTCCTTCTGGTCTTCTTCCTCGTCTCGACGACCATGACCTCCGACCTGGGTCTGAGCCGAATGCTTCCTCCCATCGCCCCGAAGGATCAGACCGACGCGCCTATCATCAAGGAGCGTAACGTCTTCATGGTACAGCTGAACTACAACAACCAGCTGCTCGTCCGTGGCGAATGGATGGAGAGCGTAGACCAGCTCAAGGCGAAAGCCAAGGAGTTCATCGCAAACCCTTACGACGACCCCACCCTGCCAGAGAAGACCGAGACTGAGATCGAGGGCATCGGCACGGTTCGAGTATCGAAGGGCGTCATATCTCTTCAGAACGACCGCGGTAGCGAGTATCAGGCATACCTCAAAGTTCAGAACGAACTCCAGGCAGCCTACAACGAGCTCCGTGACGAATTCGCAAAGAAGCAGTTCCACAAGAGCTATGAAGATTGCTCCGACGACGAGAAAGAGGCTGTAAAGAAAGTTTATCCTCAGAAGATTTCCGAGGCAGAACCTAAAAACTACAAGAAGTAATGGCAGTCATCAGAAAAAGCAAGAAAAAAGGGCAGTTCAAGGTCAACACCTCTTCGCTTCCTGACATCGTGTTCATGCTTCTGTTCTTCTTCATGGTCGCATCGAACATGAAAGAGGTAACACTGATAGTCAAGGTCAAACTGCCTGAGGCCACCGAGATCACCAAGCTCGAGCAGAAGTCCCTCGTCAGCTACATCTACGTTGGTAAGCCTGTTCAGGCTAAGAAGTACGGCACCGAGCCGCGAATTCAGCTAAACGACTCCTACGCTACCGTAGACGGCATCGAGGATTACATTCTCCAGGAGCGCGAGGGTCTCAGCGAGGCCGATCGTCCTAAGATGACGGTCTCCATCAAGGCCGACTCTGACATCCAAATGGGTACAATCACCGACATCAAGCAGGCTCTTCGTAAGGCGCAAGCCCTCAAGATCAGCTACGCTGCCCGTAAGGCTGTCACGAAATAAAAATATTTTTTCCAAGTAATGCGACGATGGTCCTGTCTCGAAAGAGATGGGACCATTTTCAGTTAACAGTGCACAGTTAACAGTTCACAGTTATCCGCTACCCGACAGCAATTTTCTATTTACGCTCAGCATTATTTGTTCCGCAGTTATTCTTTCCATAGTTCGCAGTTCACAGCCGTCCACGACCCACACGTAATTTTCTATTTACGCTCAGCATTATTTGTTCCGCAGTTATTCTTTCCATAGTTCGCAGTTCACAGCCGTCCACGACCCACACGTAATTTTCTATTTACGCTCAGCATTATTTGTTCCGCAGTTATTCTTTCCATAGTTCGCAGTTCACAGCCGTCCACGACCCACACGTAATTTTCTATTTACGCTCAGCATTATTTGTTCCGCAGTTATTCTTTCCATAGTTCGCAGTTCACAGCCGTCCACGACCCACACGTAATTTTCTATTTACGCTCAGCATTATTTGTTCCGCAGTTATTCTTTCCATAGTTCGCAGTTCACAGCCGTCCACGACCCACACGTAATTTTCTATTTACGCTCAGCATTATTTGTTCCGCAGTTATTCTTTCCATAGTTCGCAGTTCACAGCCGTCCACGACCCACACGTAATTTTCTATTTACGCTCAGCATTATTTGTTCCGCAGTTATTCTTTCCATAGTTCGCAGTTCACAGCCGTCCACGACCCACACGTAATTTTCCATTTACGCTCCGTATTCGTTGTTCCACAGTTATTCTTTCCATAGTCGCAGTTATCCGCTACCCGCCAGCAATTTTCTATTTACGCTCAGCATTATTTGTCCCGCTGTTACTATTTCCATAGTTCGCTGTTCACGGCCATCCACGGCCCACACGTAATTTTCCATTTACGCTCCGTATTCGTTGTTCCACAGTTATTCTTT
>CAVGTO010000031.1:0-17873 GCA_963631865.1 Eggerthellaceae bacterium | reverse complement strand
CTCCAAAATAGGTGTGTTTTTCTCCAATATTTAATAATTGTAAATTCGCCATCTTGGCTTAAGTGTTTGTTTTGTAGGTATGTCCGCTTTGGCGTATGTGTTGAATATGGCGAATATATATGGTATTGCAAAAAAACGACAAATATATGTACTATTTTTGCTCATACCGTTTTGCTCGCATCTTGTTAGTTATGAAAACGTTTGCGCATTTTGTTCGCCGTTTTTGGAGTGAGATTTGTCAAATGCCAATTTTATTAAAAAATCTAATCCTGATTTCGACTGTGGAGGAGTGGACTACACATGTTATCCTATCCTCTCGTCTCTGTTTTTGGTTGATTTTTGGCCGCCACTCGTTGGCTCTTTAGCCTTTTTTGAATAAGAAAACGTAGCGAGTGGCGGGCAAAGGGCTTCTATGAGAAAATTTAT
Source organism: Eggerthellaceae bacterium (assembly GCA_963631865.1). GTDB lineage: Bacteria > Bacteroidota > Bacteroidia > Bacteroidales > Marinilabiliaceae > W3P20-009. The sequence continues at coordinate 17,447 of CAVGTO010000031.1, read as the reverse complement.
ATTTACATTTGCACCTTGAAATGTGGCGGCTCATCTTCTGTAGAAGCCTCGTTTCTCTCTGTTCGCATATTTTTTGTAAATTCGCAATAGCAACATTCCTCGAAATGCGAAGCTCCGAGGGCTCGCCCCTTATGATGATTCGCACACTCGATAAATCGACGATTCTAATAATGAAAAAACTGTTGGCAACGCTGTGTCTCATCTGCCTCTTCGCAGTGAGCTCGTCGGCGCAGGTGGAGTTCCACTGGGGCTTCAAGGGTGGTATCAACTTCACGACTTACGATAGTGACGCGGACGATGTCCAGGCTCGCATGGGCCAGTGGGGTGTCCTCGCCCGTTGGAAGTTCGGCGACCATTTCGCACTTCAGAGCGAGTTGTTCTACGCACGTATGGGTGTCCGTGGCCTCCGCAAGACCATCAAGTGGTTCCCTGAGCACGATTCATATTACCAGGATCAGGACCTTCTTAACCAGAAGTTCCACCTCCAACTTCTGACCGATAACGTCCAGCTCCCTATCATCTTTAAGTACTATCTCCCTGTCAACCTCTTTGGTGGCCCAGGTCTCAACGTCCATGCAGGCCCACTCTTCAGCCAGAGGTTCGACTACAAGGTTAGCACCAATAGCCCACAGGGTTACCTCCTCGACCCGATGCTCGGCGGCGATGGCTCCGTCAACATCAACAAGAACAACACGCTGCGTAGTTTCGCTCGTGCGCAGAACCAGTTCACCATCCATGCCGTTTGGGGTATAGGTTACGACTCTCCCTCCGGTATAGGTGTGGACATCCGCTGCCAGATGGGTATCACCCCCGTTTGGGATAGCTCAAAGGCTGGTTGCTACAACTCCCATTCACATGACCGTGTCTGGGCCCTCTGCTTCAACTACGTATTCTAAAGATACCCTGAGACAGTATTCTGCTTCATAATATTCCCCTACGCGGGCGGAAGCGCGACACGTCTTTTCCCGACGTCGCGCTTCCTTTTGCGTTTTTAATCGAACTATAAAAGTCAGCTATGGCACTCCAATGTGGAATCGTGGGCTTGCCCAATGTCGGCAAGTCGACTCTTTTCAATTGCCTCTCGAACGCTAAGGCCCAGTCGGCCAATTTCCCTTTCTGCACTATCGAGCCCAATGTGGGCGTCATTACGGTGCCCGACAACCGTCTCGAGGTTCTCAACGAGATTGAGCACCCCGCGCAGGTTGTTCCCACAACAGTCGAGATTGTTGATATCGCCGGCCTCGTAAAGGGCGCTAGCAAGGGCGAGGGCCTCGGCAATAAGTTCCTCGCCAATATCCGCGAGACCGATGCCATCATCCATGTCCTTCGTTGCTTCGACGACGACAACATCACCCATGTCGATGGCTCTGTAGATCCCGTCCGTGACAAGGAGGTTATCGATACCGAGCTCCAAATTAAGGACCTCGAGACCGTCAACCAGCGCATCGCCAAGTGCGAGAAGCAGGCAATCTCTGGTAAGGATGCCGATGCAAAGAAGCTTCTCGACCTCCTCCTCCGCTACCGTGATGCTCTCAACGAAGGTCAGAACCTCCGCACCGCTGAACTTTCCGAAGCCGAGCTCAAGCTCGATAAAGAGCTCTTCCTCCTCACTCGCAAGCCCGTCATCTACGTCTGCAACGTCGACGAGGGCTCTGTCAATACTGGCAACGCCTATGTCGAGGCCGTCCGTGAGGCTGTCAAGGATGAGGGTGCGCAGGTGCTCGTGATTGCCGCTCAGACGGAGAGTGAGATCGCCGAACTTGAGACATATGAGGAGCGCAAGATGTTCCTTGAGGATCTCGGTCTCAAGGAGAGTGGCGTGGCCCAGCTTATTCGCGCCGCTTACTCAATCCTCAATCTCCGTACTTTCTTCACCGTAGGCCCCAAGGAAGTCCGTGCCTGGACTTTCCATGCTGGCGACAAGGCCCCGCAGGCTGCCGGTGTTATCCACACCGATTTCGAGAAGGGTTTCATCCGCGCCGAGGTCATCAAGTACGAGGACTACGTAGAGCTCAAGTCTGAGGCTGCTTGCCGCGAGGCTGGCAAACTCGGCGTTGAGGGCAAGGACTACGTTGTCCAAGATGGCGACATTATGCACTTCCGCTTCAATGTTTAGTGCTATCCTAATGTCATTAGCGGACGCTAGTTGTCAGATTTAGGTTCCCCAATAGAGTAACACACACATACGCAAGAACGATGAACGTCGTTAAACCCAGCATTCCCAAAGGCACGCGCGACTTCGGCCCCGAAGAGATGACGCGCCGCAATTATATATTCGACACAATCCGCCGTGTCTTCCGTCGCTACGGCTATCAGCCTATCGAGACTCCCGCAATGGAGAACCTCTCGACTCTGCTCGGTAAGTATGGCGACGAGGGCGATAAGCTCCTCTTCAAGATTCTCAACTCTGGCGATTTTCTCCAGGCTGCTGGCGGCCCGCTGCCCGTCAATTCAGACAAGGCGGCCCTCAAGATCTCTGAGAAAGGTCTTCGCTACGACCTCACTGTGCCTTTCGCACGCTACGTCGTCCAGCACCAGAGTGAGCTTACTTTCCCCTTCAAGCGCTATCAGATTCAGCCTGTTTGGCGCGCCGACCGCCCTCAGAAGGGTCGTTATCGTGAGTTCTATCAGTGCGATGTCGATGTCGTAGGTACCAACTCCCTCCTCTGTGAGGTTGAGCTTGTGCAGATCGCCGCTGATGTCTTCAAGGCTTTAGGAATCAACGTCTGCCTCAAGATAAACAACCGTAAGATCCTTGCCGGCATGGCTGAGGCTATCGGAGCCCCCGACAAGATGATGGACATCACCATTGCCATCGATAAGCTCGATAAGATTGGCCTCGACAACGTCAATACCGAGCTCCGCGAGAATGGTCTCTCTGATGAGCAAGTGCAGGCTCTCCAACCTATCCTCGGCCTCTCTGGCACTAAGGAGGAGAAACTTGCAGGCCTCGAGAAAATCCTCACTAGTGAGGTAGGTCAAAAGGGCATTGAGGAGGTCCGCACTCTCTTCGGCTATATCGACAAGCTTGGTGTTGACATCAAGACCGAGCTCGATCTCACCCTTGCGCGTGGTCTCAACTATTACACTGGCGCCATCTTCGAGGTCAAGGCTCTCGATACCGAGATTGGCTCAATCTCTGGTGGTGGCCGATATGACAACCTCACTGGCATCTTCGGTCTCGATGGCCTCTCGGGCGTAGGAATCTCTTTCGGTGCCGATCGTATCTACGATGTCATGACTCGTCTTGAGCTCTTCCCCTCCGAGGCTACCGCAGCTACCGATGTCCTCGTGGCCAATTTCGGTGGCGACGATGAACTCTATAGCCTCCAGGTGCTTGCCAAGATGCGCGCCGCTGGCCTCTCGGGCGAAATATATCCCGAGAATGCCAAGATGAAGAAACAGATGGGTTATGCCGACAAGCGTAAGATCCGTTTCGTTGTCCTCTGTGGCGAGACTGAGCGCACTTCGGCGACTGTCACCGTCAAGGATATGAGCAACGGTCAGCAGCAGACCATCAGCGTCGACGAGGCCATTGCACTCATCAAAGGCTAAAACATCAGTTTACAACCTCTCTCCTGCTTATGGCTCAACAAGGTGTGGTAATTCGCTCGACGGGCAGTTCTTACACTGTGCGAACTGACGACGGCTCTACGTATGAGTGCCGTCTCAAGGGACGTATGAGGCTCAGTGGTATCCGCAGCACTAATCCTGTGGCTGTGGGTGACCGCGTGGTCTTCTCTGTCGAGGAACGTGACAATGTCATATCTGCTGTATGCGACAGGCGCAATTATATTGTCCGCCGCTCTACTAACCTCAGTAAGCAGAGCCACGTCATTGCCGCCAACGTTGACCAAGCCTTGCTCCTCACGACTATCGACCACCCGGTTACGACAACTGTCTTTATTGACCGTTTCCTGGCTTCTGCCGAGGCCTATGGGGTGCCCGTCATAATCGCCTTCAACAAGATTGATATCTATACACCTGAGGAGATTGAGGAGATGGAGTATCGTGAGACGGTATACCGCGATATGGGTTACCAAACCCTGCGCATCTCGGCTGCCAAAGGTGACGGCATATTTGAGCTAAAGGCTGTCCTCAAAGGTAAACTTACGGCCATTGCGGGTCACTCTGGCGTCGGCAAGTCCACTCTTGTCAATACTCTCGAACCGGGGCTCGACATTCGTACCTCGGCCATCAGTGAGGCTAATAACTCTGGCCGCCACACTACGACTTTTGCCGAGATGCACCACCTCTCGTTTGGCGCCGATATCATCGATACGCCGGGTATCCGTGGCTTCGGTATCATCAATATTGAGCATTCTGAGATGGCTCACTATTTCCGTGATATCTTTAAATACGCAGGCGACTGCCGTTACCCGAACTGCACTCATACCCATGAACCTGGTTGTGCTGTAATCAAGGCCGTCGAGGAGGGACGCATAGCCCCTACGCGCTACGAGAGCTATACCAACATTATGGATGAGGAGGACGGCAAATATCGTTGATGTCATCATCATCTAATAAAACACCCGAGGGGCGTGAGGAAACTTGAACTTCCTCACGCCCCTCGGGCTTTTTATTGGTGCTAAGGTTATCCTAGGTGGACTCTAGAACTGCCTTTGCGAGATGGATGCCGCCATATTATCCACCAATGTCTGCAACTTGCCGCCGATAAGCGGCTTGAGCATAAAGGGGATGTCCGCAGTTATGGTCAACTTCAGTCGGCTCTCGGGCTCACTCGTTGGTTCGGGCGCACTCTTGAACTGGGCGAAGAGGTTGATGCCGAGCGGCATGGATGCCTTGAGGGCGTACTTTACCATTGAGCACGGAGTCTTCTCGGCAATGCAGATACCGACTCGGCCAATCTTGTCGACGCGGAACGAGCACTCATCTGCCGTGGCCTCGACGTCGTTCACGCCGATGTTGGCGGGCAGCGAGTCCTTGACCTTGAGCATATCCGTAAGCGTGGCAAAGATAGCCTCGGGCGTGCCTTTCACCACCTTTATCTTGCTTTCGTATTTCTCCATACTTTGCGAGATCTTACGGGTGCTCTATTGCCTCCAGACGGAAGGATTCTTACGCCACTCTTTGAGGGTCTCGATGTCAGCCTCGGTTACGTAACCGCGCTTTACCGCCTCCTCAATGAGTACGTTGTAGTTGCTAAGAGTCGTGAGCTCTACGTTGGCTGCCTTGAATGCCTCCTCTGCTACGGGGAAGCCGTAGGTGAAGATGGCGAGCATGCCTACAACCTCTGCCTTAGCCTCGCGGAGAGCATTGACTGCCTTGAGCGAGCTGCCGCCGGTCGAGATGAGGTCCTCGATTACGAGTACCTTCTGACCCTCATGAAGCTCACCCTCGATGAGGTTGCCCATACCGTGGTCTTTCGGCGCCGAACGTACATAGATGAATGGCTTGCCGAGGAGGTCGGCTACGAGGGCTCCCTGTGCAATGGCGCCAGTGGCAACGCCTGCTACGACGTCGAAATCGGCATACTTCTGACGCGCGGTCTCGGCAAAAGCGCACTTGATGATGGTGCGGATGTCGGGGTAAGCCAATGCCTTGCGATTGTCGCAGTAGATTGGGGACTTCCAGCCTGACGCCCAGGTGAACGGATTGTTGGGCTGGAGCTTGATGGCCTTGATGTCCATCAGTCGGCCGGCGATGATGGCGGATGTGTTATTGTCCATATTTCGCTTGTATCTTTTGATTTTCAGTAAGTTCGTTTCTTAGAAATGATAGCAGAAGCCAGCTTGCGCAATGCCGTAGCTGCCGAAGCCTGCCTCGATAAAGAAGCCCGCTTTCTTGCCATACTGGATGCCGATGGGCGACACTTGGAAGCCAAAGTAGTGCTGCTTCTTGCTCGTTACGGAATACGTAAGTTCGCTCTGGTTGGTGTATGAGTCGCCAATGAACGTTATGCCGGCGGCAATCTTGCTATAGATGTTCAGCTTGCCGTCGCAGTAGTCTGCCCAGTTGAAGCGCAAGAGGGGCGTCACGGTAATATATCTGTTGGTAAGCTCGCCAACTTTCGAGTAGTTGTCTACCTGCGTTCCGTCAATGGCCCATGTCTTGTTGTTGATCATGCAGTCCTCCTTGGTGAGCTCGAAGGCCGCTTGGAGGCCGAAACTCACGAGCTTGCCCTTGCGGTGGGTGTAGCCGAAGCTAATGGCGCCGATGCTCTTGCGGTTGTCGGCCGTCACGGTGAGCTTTGTGACGTCAGACATCTCGATATCCTTAAATCCGTCGGATATCGTCATAATGCTCTTGTATCCGTAGCCGACGGACCAGTCGTTCTGCGTATAGCCCTTCTTCCACGTGGCCTTCTTTTTCCGGGCCTCGGCTGGTGTGCATATCGTAAGCGCAATGAGCAAGAGCAATGCTATGGCGTTTCTCATGTTGTTTTCTATGTTTCGAGTTTGTGGGGGTGGTTAGTGTGGCGCAAAAGAGCACACTTGCGCAAAGTTAGTGATTTTTCCGTTGGTTATCCGCAATACCTCTATATACTCCGACAAGTTGACGCCCTATGCTGTCGTAGCTGAACTCTCGGCTTGACTCCCGTATCTTCTCCTTGTCGAAAACTCGGCGGCCGTCCATTATGCTCAGGATGGCATCCGCCAAGGCTATTTCGTCTCTCGGCTCGACAAGTATGCCGTTTGTGCCATTCACAATTTCGGGCAGACATCCCAACTTGGTGGCTACTGTCGGCAATCCGCTCGCCAAAGCCTCGTGGATGACGACCGAGGATGTCTCTCTGTTCGAGAAAAGCACAAGAGCGTCTGATGAGTGCATATATCTGCTGACGTATGCTGGAGCAATCTCGCCCGCAAAGGTTACAAACTCTCTCATTCCTGTGTCTGAGACGGCTTGTGTAACCTCTGGAACCATTGGCTCTGTCGCTTCATTCAGTCCGATGATTGTCAAGTGCACATCTCGCCTTGTTTTCGCCACAATGCTGAGCGCACGGATTGTGCCTGCTGTGTTTTTCTGAAATTCATTTACTGTCGTGACGCATAGCAATCGGAACTTATTGTCTGCCGGCTCAATATCCTTCTGTGTGAAAAAGCAGTCATTCACAACGTTGTGAATTGGCGACCATCGCTTTGCCTTGATGCCGCAATTTTGCATCGCATGTGCTAGGTCGTTAGATACAGGCATGATTACGCTCGCTCCGCGGCATACAATCTCCGTCATCCGTTTCCGCGCAAATCCATTATAATCGTTGCGTGAAGTCATATACCGTCCCCAGTGCTCAATGATGGCATATGGTATCCCCTTGAAAATCTTGAGCCACCAGGCTACGATGCCCATACGCGTCAGGACGTTCACCTGGCACACGTCTGGCTGCCCATGTCTTTCCACTACCATCCCATATGCCGCAACCATGCCACGGATGAAATTCACAAGGATGGATATCTGTTTGAGAACTGGCAATTTAGAGATAGGATAGTAGACCAATACTTCGTCTACATCGGCAACGGTGTGTCGCTCTATCTCAAAATCCTTGACCTCCGCATCCGACCTCACGCGGATTACGGAGACGCGGACGCCCTGCCGTGCTACAGCTTGCGCATGTTTGCGGACGAATATGCCATCCATGGCGTCGTGGCGATTGGGATACCACGGTGTGAGGAAGAGTATGTGCATTGTGTGGGGGCTTTTATCCTTTACTCAAGTGGGTCAATGCTCTCATTGCGAGTTTAGCCAACGAGTTGGCATAGATGGTCGTAAGTGTATAATGCGCCGGCTGACCGCCGTAGTGACGATATGTGCGCGCAATATTTTGTATGATAGAGCCCTCGAAGTCGAAGGTCAGTCCTCGCTCGAAGGCGTATTTCATAGCCTCTACGGTCAACCATTCCATCGAGCCGTCTGTCCGATGCTCGGGGGCTATGGCATATGCCAGGTAATAGGCAATCCGGTTGTCATGCACAAGTAGCAATGCCGCCGCATCAGCCCCTGCTGAATCCTTGGCTCGCAATATTACGCCGCTTTTGTTCTCTATGGCCGCCGATGCGAGAGATGTGAACAGGTTGCGTGTATAGGCTGCTGTGCCGTAGGCTTTTTCTATTAATGAGTAAAGCTCGTCGGGCGTCATTGATGTGTCCAGCGTGAGGCCTTGTGCTTTGCGGAGCGTGCGCCTCTTGTCCGAATGAAATCTTTTGACCACTGCGTCGATGTCGTCCGGCTCTATGCGGTAGCTCACCCGCTCTTCGATGTCAAATCCTTCGCCGTGTAGGATGGCTTTGTCAGCTTCCGTCAGGTAGTCCGCCACTTGCGCCATGATTGCTCTGCGGCTGCGCATCTCTTTTTTTAAAGCTTTGACCAATAGGCTTATCGCCTCTTGCCTGTTGGCGCCGTTCGATATAGCTATATGACTTGTCTGCGTCAGCTGCGGAAGCAAGAACGCCGAAAAAGGACCGCGACGCGTAATCTGGCAGGGTAGGGTGGCTGTCTCGTTCCCTTGCTTGTCGCGGGCTACTATGCGTATCCACTCTTTCCCTACGGGCGTGGAGACGGCGTCCCACCACCAAGATTGGGCCATTAGAGGCAATGCCGAAGTCTCTTGCTCTGCGGTTGCGCTCATCTTACTTCTCGGCGTAGACGACGGAGAGGACCACTTCGCCAACATCTTTGAGTGTCTGTGCGCTGATGTGGTCTATCGTGTCATCCTGTGTGTGCCATGTGTCGCAAAAGCCCTTGGCGTTCTGCGAGTCGTAGTGGATTATGTCTATTGTCGGGATGCTGGTGAGCTTGTTGACGTAGTAATGGTCGTCGGTGATGTAACTGCCGTCTGTGCGAACAAAACGCGCACCATGACCTGTGCGTTCGGCAATTGTCCACACCTTGTCGACGATGTCCGCCGCCTTGGCCTTCGAGAAGAGCTCTACGGGGAATACTGCCGATGAGTCGCCCACCATGTCGAGGAGGATGCCGAAAAGGTGCTGTGCGTCGCGACCTGGACCTTTGCTCCAAAGTTGGCTTCCCACACACCATGTGTCTTGCCTATAATCGCTAACTTCTATGTGGTCCGGAGTGCCGGCATCCTCAGCGTCGAAGAAGACGATGTCCACACCCACGTTGGGCGCCTTAGCCTGTAACTGGCGGCCAATCTCCATAAGCACGCCGACGCCCGACGCCCCGTCATTGGCTCCGCTTATTGGTTTGTTACGCAATGCTTCGTTGTTGTCGTGGTCGGCCCAAGGTCTGCTGTCGTAGTGTGCGCAGAGGAGTATCCTCTTTACGCGGTCGGGACGGTAGGATGCCGTAATGTTGCGAACCGGCTCGGGCTGACCGTCGTACGTCGCGCCTGTGGCCTCTTGTATTGTCACCTCTGCGCCGAACTGCCTCATCTTCGAGGTCAAGTATTCTACGCACTTGGCGTGGGCATCCGTGCCAGGGATGCGCGGACCGAAAGCCGTTTGGGCGGCGACGTAGCTATATGCCGAGTCGGCCGAGAAGTCTACCACTGGCAGTGCCGTCTGCGCGACACTCTCATTCTGCGATAATGGTTTCTGTCCGCCGCTGCATGCCGTGAGGGCGAGGACTGATGCGAGGGTTATGATGCAAGTTTTCATTCTATTGTCTGTTTTCGTTTTTCCGTTCGCCTTGAGGCTCGGCTCTAGCGCGAAGTTACAACTACTCCGGCAGTTTGTTTGAAAATGTCAATTTATTCTTTTAATTTTAATTTTTGTTCCAAGAACCTCACATTAGAACGTTTTCGTACTATGACCAAGATAGGCACATCTATATTTCGCATTCTGACCATATTCGCCCTCTTCTTTGCCACTTGTGCGCAAATAGCTTTGGCATCTGATTCATTCTGGGATCGCCATATAGTCCGCCACGTGGGAATGCATGAGGGGCTGCCCGGAAACTTTGTTGACGATATTTGCCAAGATGAGCAGGGCTACATATGGTACGCCATGGGCGGCAGTGGTCTTGTCCGCTATGACGGATATACTTATAAGGTGTTCGACTGCTCAAACACGTCGACAATGAGGAGCAACTTCATCCACTCCCTCGCGGCCGATGCGTCTGGTCATCTGTGGATTGGCACCGACCGCGGCCTCTGCTGTTACGATAGCCGCACCGAGCGCATAGACTCCATCTCTGTCCGCGACAAGAATGGCGAGAGCCTAACGGACGGCGTAATCCTTCGCATAGTCCTTGATGACAATAGCAACGTATGGTTCGTATCGCGCCACTTCGTTGTCTGTGTCCGCATCAAGCCCGACGGCAAGGCGGAACTTATCGACAAATATGAATTCGGTCAGCCAGTGACTGCCCTCGAGCGCGGTAGCCGTGGCATATATGTGGCCTCTTTTGCCGATATCTATATTTGTACTATCGATGTCGTTCGCAATGCCATTAGCGTTCGTCCCGACCGACGCCCCTCTGTAGAGCGCTCAAATAGCGTGGTCGAGACCATAGCCGAAAGCTCCGGTTACCTCTGGGTGGGCTCGAACAATGGACTCTTCCGCTTCAATATGGCCACGGGTGAGGAAAAACTCTACACTCATTCCGATTCCGACCAGCGCTCTCTTTCGCAAAACCGAATCACCGACATTGCGTCTGACGACGAAGGCCGCGTTGTGGTCGCAACCCTCAAAGGTCTCAACATCTATAATCCTGAGACCGACGACTTTGACCGAGTTACGCAAGATGATGTCTTGGCCGACAAGGCGCTCTGCTCCAACTTTGTCAATTGTCTTCTCTCTACCAGCCAAGGCGTATGGGTGGGCACGGACATTGCTGGTGCCGATCTTGTTAGCCCTGTCTCTCTCGATGTTACTAACTTCTCGTCCGACGAGATTGCTGGTGGCCGTCGTCATGGGACGACTTCTCAGTCGCGTGTGCTTCGCCCTGTCAACTCAGTTGTCGAGGATCCCGATGGCACTCTTTGGGTGGGCTCCGTCGAGGGCGGTCTCTCGCGCCGTCTCCGTGGCTCGCGTGGTTTCGAAAATTTCACTGCTGCAAACCATGGTCTTTGCGGCAATTCCATTTCGGCTCTCACTGTAGATGGCGATGGCCGTCTTTGGGCTGGCACATGGGGCGATGGCATGGACGTTATCGACATCAAGCGTAGTGGCTGCCCTGTGGTTAAGAATTTCTTTGCGGGTGAGAGAATGGAAGGCGGCCTCAGTTCCGATTATATCGGTGCTATGGAATATGACTCTATCAATGGCGGTGTTTGGGTCGGCACTATCCGCGGCATCGATTTTATCAAGGATGGTATCATCTCCGAGCCTATGGGACGCTTGACTTTCAGCGATATGAATGGTGCTCTCGGTTCGTGTATCGATAGTCGCCACCGCCTTTGGATGGGCACGTCGCTTGGCCTCTACATTATTGACCTCCAATCCTACAATGCCGCTAAGGGTACTGTAAGTTTCGAGCATATCTGCCATAAACTGGACGACGTCAAAGTAGATGGCGACCCGCGCATCACGTTCCTCTACTTCTCGCCATCTAAGCAAAAGGTCTTTGTCGGAACAAATGGTTTCGGCCTCTTTGTGTGTGACGTTGCGCAGCCCGAGCTCAAGTTCGAGAGCATCTCTACGAGTGATGGACTCGTGACGAACTCCGTAAGCGTTGTGGCCGAGGATGGCGATGGCAATATTTGGGTCGGCACATCTAATGGACTCACTCTCCTCTCGCCAGACCTCCATGTGGTAAACTCTTATACCACGGCCGACGGTCTCCTCTCCGATTGCTATTATTGGAATGCCGCATGGAGTTCGCGCACCACGGGCTATGTCTTCCTCGGCTGCGTGGACGGTCTTTCGGAGATTGGCCCTGCTCTCAAGAGTGTGAGTGCGCAGACCCGCCGTGCGCCTGTCCTTACAAGGCTCGACATCAATAATGCCACGGTATATCCCGATGAGGATGGCATAATTCGTCTCTCTATTGAATGCACCACTGGCATCAAGCTCCACGAGAGCAACAAGTCCTTCGGTGTGGAATTCTCGTCGCTCAACTACCTGGCCCCCGGCTCTGTCCGTTTCCAATATCGCCTCGATGGCTTCGACAGCGATTGGGTTACGGCTGCCAAGGGCTCGCACTATGCGCAGTACACAAACATTTCGGCGGGCAACTACAAGTTGCGTGTCCGTTACGCCTCGGCACATGGCAAGTGGAGCAATGAACGTGAGTTGGATATCACTGTCGAGCCTTATTTCTATAAGACGTCGTGGTTCTATTTCCTCGTCATTGCCGCCATTGCGGCTATCGTATATTTTGCCTTTAAATATCGAATCCGCTACATCGAGGAGAGCCGCAAGATGCTCCACGAGCAGGTGAAACAACGCACTCACGAACTTGAAGAGCAGAAGCAGGCTCTCGAAGCCAAGAAACAGGAACTCGAGACCAGCAACTCCAAACTCTTGGAACAGAATGCCTATATTGTCCGCCAAAAGGAGAATATACTCGAGATGACCAGCAAAATCCAACGTCTCTCGATAGATAAGTTGCAGTTCTTTACCAATATAAGCCACGAGCTCCGCTCTCCGCTCACCCTTATCACGGGTCCCGTTAAGCGCGCCCAAACCCTCTGCAACCAACCTGAGGTCCAGACTCAGCTCGACCTCATCGAGCGCAGCTCACGCACCCTCTTGACTACGGTCAACCAACTTATGGATTTCCGCAAAGTAGAGGCTGGAAACCTCGAGATGCATCCCGTCTCGACAAACATCGAGGAGTACATCTCCAGCATGGTCAAGCCCTACGTGGCCTATGCGGCTGAGCAGGGTATCACGCTCCGCTCTTTCTATCATGTCTCGACGCCTTTTGTCCGTGTGGATACTGATGCCGTCACCAAGATTGTTGCCAATCTTCTCTCGAACGCAATCAAGTACTCCGCCAATGGCAAGGTTATCGACCTCTTTGTCTGCCAGATGATTAATGATGGCCAGTTGCTCACCTACATCTGCGTGCGCGACCGTGGCGTTGGTATCCCGTCCGATCAACTTGGCAAGATTTTCGACCGTTTCTATCAGTCTACGTCCTCCAATCGCCAATCGTCGTCCAGCAGCACCGGCATCGGTCTCTACGTTGTCAATCGCATTGTCACCCAATGCAATGGCGAGATTAAAGCCCGCAACAATAAGGCGGGTGGCGTCTCGATGCGCGTGATGATCCCTACGCCCGCAGGCCGACAGCCCGACAGCGAGATAACGATGGCAAAGGCCGAGGCCGACAATACTGTGGCCAAGGTCAATGGCTCCGACAAGGAAGACGCTGCCGACAATCAGCGTATGACTATCCTCGTCGTGGAAGATAGTCGCGATATGCGCCTCTACATCCGCACTATCCTCGAACCCGAATATCGAGTTATCGAGGCCGAGAATGGCGTGGCCGGTCTCACAGCCATGGCCGAGAACGATATCGATTTCATTGTGGCCGACCTTATGATGCCCGTTATGGATGGCTTAGAGTTCGCACGCCGCGTCAAGGGTGATTTCGCATACTCGCATACGCCAATCCTCATCCTTACCGCCCAAATGAACGGCATCTATCAGACGGAGAGTTACCGCATCGGCGTTGAGAGTTACCTCTACAAACCTTTTGACGAGGATATGCTCAAGGCCCGCATCAGTGGCATCCTCTCCAGCCGTCAGAAGAATCAGAAGCGTTTCCTCAACACCCTGGATACCTCCGACCTCAACATCGAGCGCGAGAGTGAGGACGAGAAGTTCGTGGAGCGCGTTACGAGCTACGTTAAGCAAAACTATAAGGATCCCGATTTCTCCATCGACGACATCGTGGCCGAGGTGGGCTGTTCCAAGAGTATGCTCCACAAGAAGATGCAGAGCGTCATGGGTCAGGCTCCCGGCAACTTTATCCGCACGTACCGTCTTAATATTGCCCGCGAGATCCTCTCCAACAAGCAGAATCGCCTCAACGTAAGTCAAGTGGCGTACGAAGTCGGCTTCAACGATCCCAAGTACTTCAGTCGCTGCTTCACTAAGGCCTTTGGCTATCCGCCTAGCATGATTAACTAATGACCGAGAGCCGTACTCGCAAGAGCCTGCGCAATGGTGCATACTCGGCCTCGCTCTTCATTGTCAATATCATCCTTAGTTTCGTGGCGCGCGGCGTTTTTGTGCGCCACGTGGGTGTAGACCTTCTCGGCCTCAACACTTCGGTCGAGAATCTGCTAGGGTTGCTTAGTTTGGCGGAGCTCGGCGTGTCCTATGCTATAGTTTCGTCGCTCTACGCCCCAATGTCGTGTGGCGACTATGCCAAGGTGGCCGAGGTTGTGGCTCTTCAGGGGTGGATATATCGCCGTGTGGCGTTGTTCATCATTGCGGGCTCGGCGGTCCTTATGGCCTTCTTCCCTGTTATATTTGCCGATGCGGATTTCCCTTTGTGGTACGCCTATGCGGCTTATGTGGCATATCTTTTTAGCGCTCTCCTTGGCTATTTCGTCAACTACAAGATGGTTGTCATAGATGTCTGTCAGGAGTCGTATAAGGTGACGCTTGCCACTCGCGTGCCCAATGCCGTCCGCACTGTCCTTCAGATTTTTGCGCTTGCCTTTACTTCTTATGGATATGAGATTTGGCTCGTCCTCAATATCATTTGCGCCATAGTCTCGTCCGCCATCCTTTCCCATATAGTGTGGCGCGACCATACATACCTTAGTCAACCCGTTGCTGGTGGCCGTGTTCTTCTCTCTAAATATCCTGAGGTCGGGACTAAGGTTCGCCAGCTGATGGTTCAGCGAATTTCCGCCATTGCTTTTCAGCGCTCGTCTCCCGTTATTCTTTTGGCGTTCTCTTCTCTCGCTGAGGTGGGCATCTATGGCAATTATATGCTTATCTTTTCTGGCGTATCTATGCTTGTTGAGAGTGCGTTCAATGGGATGAACGCAAGTGTAGGTAATCTTGTCAACTCCTCGCCGCGCCGCCATATCCTCGATGTTTTTCATGAGATCCTGACTATGCGTATCGTGGTTGGTGCCGTATGTGCCTTCGGTTTCTATTTCTGCACGCCGGCGTTTGTTGACCTATGGGTGGGGCGGGAACTGCGTCTCGATTCTCTGGCCACGTTGCTCCTTTCACTCACGCTCTTCGTGGATATCTCTCGTGCGGCGGTGGATTCTTTTCTAAATTCCAAAGGCTATTTCTCCGATATCTTTGCGCCTGTTGCTGAGGCCGGGCTCAATATCGGGCTCTCGGTGGCTCTCGGCAGTGTGTGGGGGCTTCATGGCATCCTGACGGGTGTATTGATTAGTCTGCTTGTCGTGATTGTGTGGTGGAAGCCCTATTTCCTTTTCCGCATCAAGATGCGTGTGGGCTATGGTGAGTTCTTGCGAGCCTATTGGTGGAGTGTGGCGATGGCGGCTGTTCTTGCCGTGTGCTTCTTCTTTAGTTGTGCGTTCCCTGAATGCGGCTCGCCTTTCGCCAATTTGGCTTTTAATATTTGTCTCTCAGTCCTTTTCTTTTCAATTCTTTCTGCCATCCTAGCCTTTTCTTCTTTGGGCGGGCGCAGGCTTGTCGAGAGGGTTCGCCGTTTAGTCTCTAATAGGGCAAAACCTCTTTCCAATCAGCTATAGTGACGGTCTTCGACGAAAAGTTTACGCCAATTTTGTATATTTTGGGGGGCGAGCCGAAAAGCGTTTGGTGTCCGCGAATCCCGTGTCGTGACTCCCGATGATTGGATTGACGCTGTGGTGTGACGGGTGTGTTGCGTTGGCTGTTAGCTTATTTCCTCCATGCGCCGAAGCTCATATCCGCAAAATTGCATGATGATTTTGTGAAGCGTTGTGCCTTGTCGTAGAATCTCCATTTGCGGGGCTGCTGCATAATGACCAATTTGAGCTATGGCGTCTTTCCATTGGCCACTTGCCTTGTTTCCAAAATCTTTCTTCGGGAGATATTTTAGCTCGATGATGTAGCTGTGCCTGGTTTCGGTATAGTGCGTGATGTCCGGCAGCAAGAAAAAGTCACAATATCCATGATTGAGTTCAAGCTCCGGGGCCAGACGGTAGTATTTGTTGGTGCTGAGGTACGCCATAAAGAAACCTTGGATATTGCGTTCGCCCTCTATTCCGTCGCGGGCGGATGATACACTGGCATACGCGTCCGCAAGGTATTGCAGGCACTCGCGCCACTTCCCTGATTTTGCCATGCCGAGGAAGCGCATTGCCAAGTCCGACAGGCCGATGTTTTTATACCCTTCGTACTCTTCTATCAAGTAGTTGTAGTAGAGCTTGCGGACATTGTTGTTCGGTATGCCGAGCACGGGGGTTAGTCCACAGGAACCTTTTATGGTGAGCATTCCCTAGTAGAAGAGCAGGCTTGCAAACATTCTGGGTTCTGTCAGCATATATGCGGGGAAAGATTCCTCCACATCGTCGGTTATAAGCCCCTCCTCGATTATCTTGTGCAATACGCCTTTGCGGTCTCCATCAAGTTTGTCTAATTGCAGGAGGTTCTTTAGTCTGCTGTAGTCAGTCCCCGTATTTCTGTCGAGCATCTGCTTCGGTGGACGCTTGTAATTGATGAGGTTGCTTATGTAGAACAGTACCATATCGCTGTTGAAGACCTTGCTCTTCGATTCGTAGGCCTCTTGAGAGAAACAATAATCGTCGTACCAAGGTTTTATCTCCGCAATAGTCTTCTCGATGTCGAAATATGCAGGCAATGCGCCTGCCTCTTTATAGTATGCGAACATCTCGTGCACTTCCTCTTCCGAGAATCCCAGCATCTGGCTGAAGTCGGCTATGGTGGTGATGTTCCACCCTATGTTGTATCCGCTTGTGAGGCCGTCTAATGTTACGGGGCTTACTCCAGCCATTATTATGCGGCGGAACATGCCTTTGAACTTCTTGAAGACATCGCGGAAGAATCCGCTGGTGTGAGTTATGGCGTGGTACACCTCCTCGCCGTATTCGTTCAATACGGTGTTAGTGAAGTTGTCGTACTCGTCAATTATGAGGAAGAGCTCTATGCCGAGGTCGCTTGCTGCGGAGTCGAGGATTACAAGTTTTTCGTTTGCGTCGTCGGAGGCTAGGATTGCTTTTACTATATCTTCCGGATAGGCCTCCCCGTATTTCCTTATGAAGCAATCCAGACGTGCGCAGGTATATTTGTTGAAGTTGGTCGGCAGTGTATCAATGTTTCCTCCGACTTTCGAGAAGTCGAGAATAAGCATTTGATACATGCCTTGCTGCTCTGTCTTGTTACTGCCAATCCACAAACTGCCGAACAACTCGTCGAACCTATCCTTTTTCTTGCAGTCGTAATATGTCGAAAGCATGTCTATCCACAGGCTCTTGCCGAACCTGCGCGGGCGCGTAAAGAAAAGGAAGTCAGGCTGCGATTCGATAATGGGGATGTACTTCGTCTTGTCGACGTAGTAGTAGTCCTTCGCCATTATCGTAGTGAAGTTCGAGACTCCGTATGGTATCTTTTTCACGTTGCTCATACATTCCTATGCTC
>CAVGTO010000030.1:0-18024 GCA_963631865.1 Eggerthellaceae bacterium | reverse complement strand
CTGGTATCCTTAAGGCTCCTCAGACTTCGGGAGCTGTCTATGAGTTCGACGTTAAGGCCGACGGCTATCTCTACGTATTCTCTAAGCTCACCTACAACAAGAACTACTATGTATGGGCTGGCCAGACTGCTGATGCTCCTATGATCGCTTACTCAATCGTCGTCTTTGATGCAAAAGGCAACAAGTATGCTGGTTCTCTTCCCTCTGGCACTGGCGACGACGCAGGTATCTTCGCTGCAGGTGGTGAGGTAGTAGCTGAGGGTGGTGATGCTTTCACCTCTATCAGCTGGAAGCGCACCTACATCAAGCTTGACGGCAAGAACAAGACCACTTGGGAAAGCTATGAGACCGACGCTGCTGTGAAGGCTGATGTTGATGCATATCTCGCTGAGAACAACTTGACTCTTTGCGCAAAGGATGCTCCGGGTGCTGACGCAAATCTCTGCACATCTATCGAGAACGCTGGTCAGGCTATTGCAACCGCTGCCGACATCGTTGCTGCGGCTGGTGGTGCTGAATGGACCTCTGCTAGCCAGAACGCTTCTGGCGTCATCGCATTCCCTGTTGCCGCTGACACCAAGTACTACGTCAACGCTACCGGTTCTAAGATCACCTGCGGTGGTTATGTCTTCATCCCTGGAGCGACTGAGCTCGCTACCATCGAGGGCGCTGCTAAGGCTGCCATCAAGAACATCACCATCGATGATCTCGACAACAACGCTCCTATCTACAACCTCCAGGGCCAGCGCGTCGGCGAGGGCTACAAGGGCGTCTGCATCCAGAACGGCAAGAAGTTCGTCGTTAAGTAAGCCTCTGCGCTTCGCTTAGAAACGATTTCTCTTCCCCTTACCGGGATAAACTTTTAAACCTCAGGTTCCCAGTCCTAGTCGGCTGGGAGCCTGAGGCTTTTTTGTTGTCTTTGGGGGAGATGGGGCTGGGTCAGACTTCCGAGCTCATAAGGAAATCATAAATATTTACCCATTCCACACCATTGTCATCCATATGGCGTTTTACCAAATCCTCTGTGATTACAACTTTACGAAATGAGTCGTCAATCTTAAGAAGGCTGGCTGTCTCCTGCTGCTTCTTTTCTTCTGTCGGAAGCCTGTAAGCCGATTGAACGTATATTCGCTCTGAGCCTCTATTGCACACAAAATCCACTTCGAGCAAACTCCTATTGTATGTCCCGTCCGTTTCCTTAGTGCGTGTTGGCACGACTCCCACGTCCACAATGTATCCGCGCATCTTGAGCTCATTGTATATCATGTTCTCCATCAAATGGGTCTCCTCTACTTGACGGAACCCAAGGCGGGCGTTACGTAGTCCTAAATCCTCAAAGTAGTATTTCTGGGGCGTGTCGATGTACTTGCGCCCTTTGATGTCAAACCTGACACAATGTGAAATAAGGAACGAGTCCTCCAACATCTGAAGATACTCTTTCACTGTATTCTTGCTTATGTTTATCCCCTTTATGCTCCGAAATGTATTCTCTATTTTCGTGGGGTTGGTCAATCCTCCAATGCACGAGGCTATTACATTTAGCAGCTCGTCCATGACCTCTTCTCCCTTGATGTTGTAACGCTCTTTGATGTCGGCCATGTATGTCTTCTCAAACAGCCCTTGCAGATAGCTTATTTTCTTCTGCTCGTTCGGCTCTGTGCATACGTGTGGCAATCCTCCGTACGTAAGGTACTCCTGAAGAACTTGGTGGGACTCCATCTCGGGGTGCGCCGAACGATATTCCGCATACGACAAGGGTGTTATATGAATTTCTTCGCCTCGTCCTCTAAATTCCGTGATTACGTCCTTGGACAAGAAATGTGAGTTGGAGCCTGTGACGTACACGTCAGCATTTTTTACACTCAAGTATGAGTTCAGTACATCCTCAAACTCATCAACGACCTGTATCTCATCAAGCATGATGTAATACATCTCATTGTCCTTTATTCGACTGTCTATATACTCAAGCAGGACATCTGGATCTCGATACTTTTTATTTCTTCTGTCCTCAAGGTCAAGCTCTACGATGTGGTCTTCGTTTATGCCGTTTTCTATAAGGTAATTTTTGAATAACTCCCTTAGCAGGTATGATTTACCTGAGCGGCGAATTCCTGTCACCACTTTTATGAGTCCATTATGACGGCTGTCTATGAGCCTTTTCAAATGTAAATCTCGCTTTATCTTCATTTCCTCTGCAGAACTTTTCTGGTCATATGACCACTTTTGTTCTCCAAAGATGCGCATTTCTGTCCGTTTTTGCAACTATATGTGCCAAAATGACGCTATTTCTTCGCTAAAAAGTTAAATAACTAACAGCGTGTCGCTCCCAAATGCCATAAATGCCCCTTTCTACTGACCAAAACTGGTCATATGACCACTTTTGTTCTCTAAAACGACGTATATTCTTGTTTATCAATATCTATCGAAACGGCGTTTTCGCTCATTTTATCCAACATCAGTGCGCTGTGGCTGAGGCGACCCTTTCGCGGCTTTCCGCCTTGAGCTGAATTTTGACATCACCCCCTCCCCCCTTGCAATCCCCCACAAAAACAAGTAAATTTGCGCAATTGCGCCCGCCTCTCCAAGAACCACAAAAAACAGCACCCCAACGCAACGACAATCAACCCGTTGCCCAAGTGCCAAAGCGCAAAAACAAGCTCCCGACAGGGGGGCCAACTACAAAAGAATTTGAGTGCACAGCATCAGCCATAAATGACTTGTGGCAATGGCGTCATCCCTCTTCACAAAGTTGGGTATACACCAGCAACTGTGCACTGTGAACTGAGAATTAAACGAAGTGGATAACGTTTCCATGCAGGACCTTCCTGCTCTTCATAGTCGCCTTGAGCCGGCTCTCTCCCAGGCCATCAGCAAAGTCGTGGCCAGCGGCTCTTATATACGTGGTTCTGAAGTGCGCACACTTGAGAACGAACTCGCATACTATGTCGGCACCGCCTATTGCCGCACCTGCGCCAACGGCACCGAAGCCCTTCAGATTGCCCTCATGGCTCTCGACCTCCAACCAGGCGACGAGGTCATCACCACCACTTTTTCTTTTATAGCCGCCGCCGAAGCCTGTAAGCTCCTCGGCCTTAAAGCTGTATTCGCCGATATCGACCCCAAAACTTTCAATATCGACCCGCAAGGAATCGAGCGTCTCGTCACTCCCAGAACTCGTGCCATAATCCCCGTCCACCTCTTCGGCGCGATGGCCCCTATGGAGCCCATCATCGAGATCGCCCGTCGCCACAACCTCACCATCATCGAGGACGCCGCACAGGCCTTCGGCGCCGAGCAAACCGTCTTCGGCAAACGCCTAAAGGCCTGCGCCGTGGGCCACATCGGCTGCACTTCCTTCTTCCCCACCAAAAACCTCGGTTGCATGGGCGACGGCGGAGCTGTCTTCACCAACTCGGCCGACCTCGCCAATAAGATCAATATCGTCGCCTCCCATGGCGCCGAGCGCAAATACCATAGCGTCCGTGTCGGCATCAACAGCCGACTCGATGAAATCCAGGCCGCCATTCTCCGCGTCAAGCTCCGACGACTCGACGAGTGCATCAGCCGCCGTCGCTCTGCTGCCCTCAAATATCGCGCCGCCCTCGCTGCCGACGATTTCGTTGTCTGCCCAGCCATGGCCGACGGCCACACCTTCAATCAGTTCACGCTCCACGTCAACTACGGTTGCCGCGACGATCTCCGCGAGTTCCTTGCCCAGCAAGGCGTCTCTACGATGATATATTTCCCCGAGCCCATCCACCGTCAGCCCGTCTTCGCTGCCGACCTCTCAGAGGCCGAACTAGCCTCATGTCCCGAGGCCGACAAGGCTGCCGCTTCCGTGCTCTCCATCCCCATGCACTCCGAACTCACCCCCGACACCATCGACCGTGTCTCCGACGCCATCCTCCACTTCGAGATTGGCGCCAACAGACGTGCCAAGGAAAACAAATAAATCGCCATTGTGAACACGTCGGCATCCCAAAACAACGGTCAGCGACCGTCTCGACCTTCCGCCAATTGTCAATTGATTCACCCTACGGCTGTCGTTGATGACAACGTCGCGATAGGCCCCGGTACGCGCGTTTGGCATTTCGCCCACCTCGTCTCCGGTTGCCATGTCGGTGCCAATTGCTCTCTCGGTCAGAATGTCGTCGTTATGTCCTCGGCCGTAATTGGCAATGGCTGCAAGATTCAGAACAATGTCTCGGTTTATGATGGCGTGACCCTCGAGGATGATGTCTTCATTGGCCCATCGGCTGTCTTCACCAACGTTATCAATCCCCGCGCGTTCATCTCCCGCAAGAGTGAATATCGCTCTACGGTGGTGCGCCGCGGTGCGTCTATCGGTGCCAATGTCACTGTTGTCTGTGGCAATGAGATTGGTGAATATGCCCTTGTCGGCGCCGGCAGTGTCGTTACGCACGCCGTGGCTCCCTTCGCCCTCATGGTCGGCAATCCCGCCCGACGGATAGGGTGGGTGTCCCGTGCCGGCCATCGCCTTTCATTCGATGCCAATGGACTTGCCTCGTGCCCCGAGACAGGTGAGCGATATCGTCTCTCCATCTCGCCCGATGGCTCTGCGTCCGTGTCCCTCCTCTAAGATTTTCCCAATTACTATGAATACCCCAAAACTCCGCATGGCTGTCGTCGGCTGTGGCTATATCGGCCACCGCCATATGGCTATGATCGATGCCAACGACGAAATGGAACTTGTCGCCGTGGCCGATGTCCGTGCGGCTGATATTTGCGACGCTCCAGCATGCGTCCCTTTCTTTTCCAACGTCGATGACCTTCTAGCCTCGGCTGGTCAACTCGATGTGGTCTCTGTCTGCACTCCAAACGGTTTTCATGCCGACATCGCCATCAAGATTCTCAAGTCGGGTGCTAACGTTCTTATGGAGAAGCCTCTTGCCCTCAGCGTTGCCGACGCCCGTCGCATTGCCGATGCTGAGAAGGCTTCCAAGGGCCGTGTCTTCAGCGTCTTCCAAAATCGATATACCCCCACTTCCCAGTGGCTCAAGGATGTGGTGTCGGGCGGCACGCTTGGCGACGTCACTTCTGTTGTAGTCTGCTGCCAATGGAATCGCGACGAGCGGTATTACAAGCCCGGTTCGTGGCATGGCACTGCGGCTCTCGACGGCGGCACGCTCTTTACCCAATTCTCGCACTACGTCGATATCCTTCTTTGGATTGTTGGCGAGGTGGATATCCTCTCCGCTACGTTCGACGACTTTGCGCATAAGTCCACCACCGATTTCGAGGATACCGGTGCCTTCATTTTCCGCACCCGAAAGAGCGGAGCAATCGGCACGTTCAACTACACTACTGCCGTCCCAGCCGAGAACCTCGAGAGCTCCATAACTCTCATCGGCACCAAGGGCAGCGTCAAGGTCGCTGGCCAATATATGAGCGACGTGGCTTTCTGCAAGATCCCCGGCTACATTATGCCTCAGCTTCCGCCCCCCAATCCGCCCAACGACTATGGCGCATACAAGGGTTCGGCTGCCAACCATTGCTACGTCTTCGAGAACATCGCCGACGTGCTCCTCCGCGGTGCCGAGCCTACCGCCGACCTCTCCGACGGTATGTCTGTCGTCGATACCATTGAGCGAGCCTATGCCTTCCGCTCGGGCAACTATACTTCGTCAACCCCACTTACCTATCGCCCATGAGCAAGACGCAACCCATTAGCGGTCTGACAATCTCTGTCACGGGTTTGGGTTACGTCGGTCTCCCCGCCGCTCTAGCCTTTGCCGCTCATTACCATGTCATTGGTTTCGACCACTCTGAGGAGCGCATTGCGATGCTTCGCCGTCGTCAGGATCCCAGTGGCGCCGTGCCCCCCGAGTCTTTTGACAATCTCGATATCGAGTTCACTGCCACCCCTGCCGACCTCCGTCGCGCCAATTTCCATATCGTTGCTGTCCCCACTCCTGTCGACGACAGCCACGTGCCGGATATAACGCTCCTCAAGTCCGCCATGGTCACAGTAGGCCGTGCCCTCAAGCGTGGCGATACCGTTGTCGTCGAGAGCACCGTCTACCCCTGTTGCGTCGAGGAGGATTGCCTGCCCATCTTGGCAAGTGAATCAGGCCTCGCTCCCAACTCCGATTTCAATATCGGCTACAGTCCCGAGCGCATCAACCCCGGCGACAATAAGCATACCTTCACCACGGTCCGCAAGATTGTCTCCGCCGGCACTCCCGAGGCCCTCGACATTGTGGCGGGTGCTTACCAGTCCGTAATCGACGCCGAGGTCTTCCGCGCCTCAAGCATCCGTGTGGCCGAGGCCGCCAAGGTCATTGAGAATACCCAGCGCGATGTTAATATCGCACTGATGAACGAGCTCTCGCTCATCTTCAGCCGCATGGGCATCGAGACCAACGATGTCATCCAAGCCGCCTCCACCAAGTGGAATTTCCTCCCCTTCCATCCCGGTCTCGTCGGCGGCCACTGCATCGGCGTGGACCCCTATTACCTTGACTATAAGGCTAGCAACCTCGGCTATCATACTCAGATTATCAACCATGGTCGCTACGTCAACGATTCCATGGGTCGCTATGTTGCCAAGCAGACCGTCAAGCGTCTTCTCTCAAAGGGGTGGGGCTCGGCCAATATGCGTGTTCTCATTATGGGTCTCACTTACAAGGAGGATGTGCAGGACGTTCGCAACACTCGCGCCGTGGATATCCTGGACGAACTCCGCTCTTTCGGCATCGGTTGCATAGACGTTATGGACCCCGTGGCCTCTAAGCGCGACTCTATGGCTCTCTACGGCTTCGAGCCCAAAGATGAGGCCGAGGGCACGTATGATGCTATCATTGTCGCCACGGCCCACGGCGTTTTCCGCAGTCTTGGTCAAGATTTCTTTAATCAACATCTGCGCCCCGGCGGTGTGCTCACCGACATCTACGGCGTTTTCCGCGACGTTAAAGGCTTCGATTCCTGGCGTTTATGACCCAACCCCGCAAGGCCGTTATCTGCTCGCAGAGCAATTTCGCCACCGACTACCGCATCGAGAAGATGCGCCAGACACTCACGTCGCTCGGCTACGACGTGACCCTCCTTGGCCGCAGTCACCCCCATGACGGCCGCAAAGCTGCGGATGGCGTGGTCTATATGCGCCATCTCTTTTGGCACGGTCCGCTTTTCTATGCCGAACTCAATCTCCGTCTTTTCTTCCGCCTTCTCTTCGGCCGCCGGTGGGATCTCATTGTCTCTGTCGATCTCGACACCCTCTTGGGGTGCCAGGTCGCCGCTCGTCTGCGCTCCATCCGACTGATGTGGGATAGCCACGAGCTCTTCCCCGAGGTGCCGGAGATTGCGAATAAGCCTAAGGTTAAGAAAGTTTGGTGGGCCATCCAGAATTTCTGTGTGCCCCGCTTGCGAGAGTCTGATTTGGCGGTCACTGTCTGCCAGTCCATTGCCGATATCTTTTTTGAGCGCTACGGTCGCGAGTTTCTCGTGGTGCGCAATGCTCCTCTCGCCGCACGCGCAGCTGAAATAGCCCGTGCCAATACGGACGCCGTATCGGTTCCCCATCCGTTCACCATTCTCTATCAGGGTGCCGTGAATGTCGGTCGTGGCGTCGAGGAGACAATCCGCGCTTTGCGCCAGCTTCCTGATTGCCGTTTCCTTGTGGTTGGAGATGGCGATGTCCTTGCCAGTGCCAAGGCTCTTGCGGCCGAGGTTGGCGTAGCGGATCGTGTGGAGTTTGTCGGCCGTGTGCCATTCGTTGATTTGGCACCCTATATGGCAAAGTCTGATGTCGGCATCGTCTTTATGCAAAATCTCTGCCTCAACTATTACTACGCCCTCCCCAACCGTGTCTTCGATTTCGTCCAGGCGGGTCTACCAATCCTCGGTAGCCGTTTCCCGGAAATTGCCGCTATCGTCGAGAACCAGAAGGACGACTACAGCAACCCGCTCCCCGTGGGACTCTGCATCGATGATACCGAGCCCGATACCATTGCCCGTGCCATCCGCCAGATAATGGTCGACCCCGATATGGTGGCCCGCTGGCGTGGCAACGTCAAGCACCTCGCCCCCCGCCTCACTTGGGAGGCCGACGCCGAGAAAATCGTTAAACAATTGACAGTTGACGATTGGTAAATGCGGGAACTCCGCCAATTTCAGTAAAAACTAGCAACAGCGTACTGCCGTAGACTGTGAGCCGCAAACCACAAACTGTTAACTGTTAACTGGCAAAAGCCCCCACTCCCAAGCCGGCAATATGCGAACTTTCCGCCCGTCCTCAAGCAAAATATCCTCCTTATCCTCCATCGTGAGGATATAACCAACAGATAAAGAGTAGGCATCCATTGCCTCACATAGACCCGCAATCTCTCGGTTGCGGGTTTTCTCGTCCGCCATCGAAACGGTTACCTGGTACGCCTCCGTTATTCGCATTCCCTGTCGGACAACAAAGTCACACTCTTTATCCCCCGCATGGTAAAACACATCGCACCCCCTTCGCTTCAGTTCCACAAACACCATATTCTCCAGTTTCACGCCTACGTTGTCCGTGGCGTTGAATCCTATGCGGCCAATGATGGCATTATCCACAAAGTATATCTTCTTCGGGCTCAGCATCTGCGACTTAACCGACGGGTCGTATCGCAGTAGCTGGAAAACCATATAGGTCTGCTGCAGATACTCTATGTAGTTCTTTATAGTCTCCGCATGGCGGATGCCTACTGTTTTGCCGAGCGACGTGTATGTTGTCCTTTTTGTCGCGTTGCTTGCCAAGTAGAATACGAGCTCTTGTATCTCCTTGTCGTTGGTCAATCCGTTGCGTGCCATGACGTCGCGGAATATTATGCTCTCGTAGAGCGAAGAAAGGTAGCGCACGGATTCTGTCTGCAAATATCGGGGGAAGCCTCCCATCTCTAGGAAATTGCGGAAAAGCCCCACAAGGCGGGAGCGTCCAGTTGTGGTGTAGAAATCCCTTTTGCCAGGGTACGCGTCCTTTAGTTTCAAGAACTCACCAAAAGAGAAAGGATACGTCTCTACGGATATATATCGCCCTGTAAGGCGTGTGCCAAGTTCGCGGCTCAGCATACGTGCGTTCGAGCCTGTTATTACCACTTTGTTACCTTCGTTGTAAAGCCGGCGCACGAAAGTTTCCCATCCTTCTACGTTCTGTATCTCGTCAAAGTAGTATGTGTGCTGCTCACCAAATAGCTCAAAGAAACACTCTTGCAGGGTTTGAAAATCAGTGACCGTGAAGTTCACAAGGCGCTCGTCCTCAAAATTGAAAAAGAAGTCCCGTTCGGGCAGTTTCTCCCTTATCTGCTGCATCAGAACCGACTTGCCGCACCGTCTTACTCCAGTTATTATCAGCACTTCCTTTGTCTCTATCCACTCGCTGTCTATCTCTCTCGGTATAGTGTTCTCAAGAGTCATCTTGCAAAGGTCTTGCTGCTCAACTATGATTCGTTTTAAAAGCTCTTTCATCTT
The DNA here is from genome assembly GCA_963631865.1 of Eggerthellaceae bacterium. Classification (GTDB taxonomy): domain Bacteria; phylum Bacteroidota; class Bacteroidia; order Bacteroidales; family Marinilabiliaceae; genus W3P20-009. Next base: position 8,565 of record CAVGTO010000030.1, on the reverse strand, counting down.
AAATTTCTTAATATCCACAAATTTAAGACTTTAACCTTATAATGCAAACTCTTTACATCCAAAACTGTTCATTCTGAACGCGCACTTTTCCCCGAAACTGTTCATTCCAAACGCGCACTTTCCCCAAAAACCGTTCATTCCGAACGCGCACTATCGCTAAACATTGCGGTTTTTATAAAGCCGCATTTTATAAAAACCTCAGATTTTATAAAATGGCGTTTTATAAAAATGGCGGATTTTATAAAATACCACTTTAAACATTTCTACTTTACGCTACCAATAACCCCAATCTTCTTCACCCGCTCCTCAAAATCCTCCTTGCCGCAAGCAGATAGTTTCTTGGTCTGCGCTCGGTAGTTGTAGATGGTGTTGACGCTATAGTGCAATATCTCGGATATCTTGCCAGAGTCCGTTATCCCGAGGCGGATGAGGGCGAAGATGCGCATCTGCGTCGTAAGGCGGCCTGGCTGTGGCTCGGCTATGTGGCCCTCGGGAGTGAGCAGGGCGTTGAATTGCGCCACGAAGTCGGGGTAGAGGTGCAGAAACGCCGTGTCGAAGTTGATATACAGGTCCTCCATGTCGTCCGTGTTGAAGTCCGCAGAGCGCATGAGGGTGTTGAGGTCCGATGTCTGACCGCTGCGTATCTTGTTACGCACTTTCTTGCGCAGGTCGTCCAGTCGCTCCACGTAGCGTGAACAAAGGCTCATAAACCGGCCCACGTACTCCTCCTTCACTCTGTTGGCCTCGGATAGCTGGTTGTTCAGCGCCTGGCGCTGCTCGCTGAGGTTGGTCAGCGCGGTGTTGGCGTTCAGTAGTTGGGCGTTTACGTCCGTCAGGGCTTTATTGCTATGCGCCAGGCGGTCCCGCGCCTCTTTCAGTTTATTTCGTTGGATGACCACGTAGATCACTATGGTCACGAGCAACGCAACGAGCACTGTAAGCCAGAAGAGCGTAACTCGTAGCCGCGACTGCGATTTCTCTCCCTCGGCTTTGTACTCTTGCGCTATCTTGGTAAGCAATGGGGATATCGACGACAGCCTCTGGCGGCTGCCAAATCGGTTGGCGCACTCGCTAGTGTAACAGATGTAACGGTAGGCGCGGTCTACTTGCCCCAAGATTATCAACTGGTTGGAAAGTTCCCACATCGAGCCTTGGTCCAATACGCCGTTCCGTATGTCCGCCAATGCCGACGCGCCAAGCCACACAAGCATCTCGGCCGTGTCTTGCCTGGCCTTATACTCAAGGTATCTGTAGAGTGCGAAAAGGGCGTAGTCCGTGGTGCCGGGCGTAACTTGTGAGCGCCATGTGTCGTTTATCCGCATCGATGTGGCAGTGTCGCCTGCGTCCAGGGCCGCCAGTTCGTGTGATAGCAGGATGTCGGGGCGCATGGGGTCGGCTTCCGCGAAAAGTTGCTCCTTGAGCTCTGCCGCGGCGTTGCCATATCCTTTCTGCGCCTCGACTATGGGCGAGTAATAGGCAATCTCGCCAAGTACGTGTATTTTGGATACGAAGTACTGGTAGCGTGCCTCGGCCGATAACTCTTCGGGCTTGAGGCTGTCCAAAATATCGAGGCTCTCTACGTATGTTCCGGTGTTTGAGCATATATGTGCCTTTAGGGCTTTGCATGTCGCGCTGCGCTGCGCATCTCCGTTTTCCCGTGCAGAGGCAATGCATACGTCGAGATACGCTATCGCCGAATCCTTGACAAAAGGTTTGTATTCATTGTATAGGCTAAATGCTAGCTCATATCGCGCATCGCCGGATTTGGCTTTTGCCAACTCCCCGCGCAGTGTGGCAATCTTGGCCTCCTTCCGTGCCACGTATTCGTCCGAATGGTCTATTGCATAGTCCACTTGGCTAAGGATGGAGTCTACCTTAGCGTCTATGCTATTGTTGGCCGTTGCCATAAACACGATGGTCTGCGCCACCGAGAATGCAAGTGTTGCGATTGCCTTACGTATGTTCATAAATGTAAAGATACGCTCTTTCACTCAATTGGCAATCAATGTTGCTCACAAAAATATCGTGCGGCGCGCGAGTCGCAAGTTCCGCTCGCTTTCTCTTCAATGTGCGTGATAATGATTTGCCTTTCCTCTGTCGCAATGCTATCTTTGTACGTATTAGTAAAAAAGCTATACGCCTATGCAGACAGCAAGTGTCAGAAAATTGCCAGTTGGCATTCAGACTTTCTCTAAAATAAGAGAAGAGGATTACGTGTATGTCGATAAGACTGATTCAATGTGGAAACTTGCGAATGGACCGAGCCAATTTGTCTATCTCAGTCGCCCTCGCCGGTTTGGAAAGACATTGCTAGTCTCTACGCTGCAAGCCTATTTCGAGGGTCGCAAAGAACTTTTTGAGGGTCTGAAAATAATGGTGATGGAGACGGAGTGGCAGCCGAGGCCCGTCATCAGGTTGGATATGAGCAAAGCCGGCGAGACGGCAGCCGACCTCCGCTCTTTCTTTGAAACTGCATTCGGTGAGTTAGAAGAGAAATATGGTATATCCAAAGAACCGGATGCCTCGCTTCCGAGTAGGCTCCACGAAATAATAATTGCTGCGCACAAGTCGTCCGGGCTGAAGGTCGCAATCCTAGTCGACGAGTACGACTATTCTCTCCAACATACGTGGGGAACGCCGGAACATGAGAAATGCGCAAGCCTGTATCGCAGCGTCTTTACGACTGTTAAAGCCGAGGACGAGCATATACGTTTCGTCTTCATTACTGGCATAACCAAGTTTACGCAAATCTCACTCTTCTCGGCCTTCAACAACCTTGTCAACGTTAGCTTTAAAGTTGTCTATGAGGATATTTGTGGCATATCGCAGGATGAACTCGAAAGCGATTTCGCGCCGGAGATTGAGATGTTCGCACAAAAGAACAAATGCACAAGGGACGAGGCTCTGAAAAGACTCAAGGAAAACTATGACGGCTATCATTTCTCAGACGAATTCGAGAAGGACATCTACAATCCGTTCAGCCTAATTAACGCTCTCGACAACAGAAAGATATCAAGCTATTGGGTGGCGTCTGGCGCCAGCACTCTAATTGCCAAGTTTGTCAAGGATGCCGAAATCCGACTTAGGGAATTCGACGGTTGCCGAATAAGCTCCGATGTCATCGAGACCTCCGATGTTTTTGTCGGCGGACCAGAGGTTTTTCTTTACCAATCTGGTTACCTGACGATTAAGGGATTCCGGAACGGTGTCTACACCCTTGGCTTCCCCAATAAGGAGGTCCGTCAGGCTCTTTATAAGACTGTCTTGCCAATCCTCTCTATGCGCATCGAGAATAACACGCAGTCGGCGCAGGGAATACTCCAGAGCGACCTCATAGATGGCATCCTACCCGAGGTCATGGATGCTCTTAAAGCTCTCATCGCGGATGTCCCATATAGCAACAAGAAGTTGGCTAGTATGGATATGGAGGAGCGCTACCGCCTAATTATCAGCACAATACTCAACGCCATAGGCCTCAATGTCGAAGTAGAGCATATGCTCTCGACTGGCCGAATTGACGTGGTGGCAAGCACATCCCAAATAACCTACGTGGTCGAGCTCAAGCTGCAGAAAAATGGCGGCCTCGAGTCTGCCGCAAAGCAGATAATGGATAACAACGACCTTGAGCCTTTCCGCGGCGCCGGGCGCAAAGTCATCGGCATCGCCATCGAGCTGGATGACCTAGGCAAGGGCATGACGGGATGGAAGGAAGTCTGCTGACGCTCCTCTAAAAACATCGAAGGCGACTCGTGGCCAAAGCCGCGGGTCGCCTTCGATTTTATTTATGTTCGCGCTGTCGCCTACTCTCCGTAGGTGAGCGTTGCGCTCTTGACCTCTGCGCTGTTGGGGCCAATCATGATGCTGAACTCGCCTGGCTCAACTGTCAAGTCTTCGTAGTATGGGCAATCTTCGGAGCCTGTGTAGAAGCCAAGCATGTCCTTGCTTATGCTGAAGCTGACTTTCTGGCTCTCACCCGCCTTGATGTGGATGCGGCGGAAGCCCTTGAGCTCCTTGACGGGGCGGGCTATGGATGCCGATATGTCGCGGATGTAGAGCTGCGCCACCTCGTCAGCGTCCACCGTGCCTGTGTTGGTTACTGTTGCCGTGGCCGTTACCCTGTCGTCGCTTTCGCCGCTAAGCATATTCTTGCTCAGCGTGACGTCGGAGTACTCGAACGTGGTGTACGAGAGGCCGAAACCGAAGGGGTAGAGCGGCTCATTGCGCACGTCCATGTAGTTCGAGCGGTACTTGAAGTACTGGTCGGCGTTCTCGGGCACGGGGCGTCCGGTGTTCGTATGGTTGTAGTAAATGGGTATTTGGCCTACGTTCTGCGGGAATGAGTTGACGGTCTTGCCCGACGGGCATACGTCGCCAAAGAGCACGTCGCAGATGGCGTCGCCTGTCTCCGAGCCTGCGAACCATACGTTGAGGATGGCATTGAGGTTCTCCTTCTCCCATGAGAGGACTGTGGGGCGACCGGCGTAGTTGAGCAGGACAACGGGTTTGCCCGTCTTGGCAATGGCCTCCATAAGGTCCTTCTCAGCATTTGGCATGGTCAGGTCGGAGCGTGAGGAGCTTTCGCCGCTCATCTCAGCCATCTCTCCAATGGCGAGGACCACCACATCGGCCTTGCGGGCAATATTTAGCGCCTCGTTCAACGCCTTCTGCTTGTCTACTCGGTCTATTGGGCGGCCGAACTCAACTTCGTGCTGCTGTTTCTCGCTGTCGTAGATATTGCTGCCTTGCGAATAGAGTACGTTTGCTTTGCCTTCTAGTCTGCTTCGCATGGCTTCCAGTAGGGTGGTGTACTTCTCGGGCTTGTCGCCTGTGCTCCACGAGCCTGGCAGGTTGTTGCGTGTGTTGGCAAGCGGGCCGATGAGGGCTATGGTGCCTTGCTCTTTGAGGGGCAGGATGTTACCCTCGTTCTTGAGGAGTACGAAGGTCTCGGTGGCCATCTTGCGTGCCAAGGCACGGTGCTCGGGGGTGTAGAGGTCGGCCTTCTCGCGCTCTACGTTGCAATAGCGATACGGGTCGTCAAAGAGGCCGAGTTTCTCTTTTGCCTCAAGCACGCGGCGGCATGCCTCGTCAATCTTCTTTATGTTGTCCTTCGTCAGGTACTTTACGTAGTACTCCGAGCACATGTCCATGTCGGTGCCTGCCTCAAGAGCCTGTACGGCATTAGCTGCGGGTTCGCCAACGCCATGCGTTATAATCTCGGATATCGATGCGTAGTCCGTAACGACGAAGCCATTGAAGCCCCATGCGTCGCGCAATACGTCGTTGACCAGCCATTTGTTGGCCGTGGCGGGGACGCCGTCCACAAGGTTGAAGGAGGTCATGAATGAGCCGGCTCCGGCCTCTACGCATCGCTTGTAGGGCGGGAAGTATTGGTTGTACATCCTGACGCGGCTCATGTCTACCATGTTATAGTCGCGCCCCGCCTCGCTCGCGCCGTACAGTGCGTAGTGCTTTACGCACGCCATGACGTTGTGGTCGCCGATAGAGTTAGGATTTTCGCCTTGATAACCGGCAATCATCGCCGCGCCAACTTCGCCTGCGAGGAACGGGTCTTCGCCCGCGCCCTCACTGACGCGTCCCCAACGGGGGTCTGTGCTTACGTCCACCATGGGCGAGTAGACCCAGTTGACGCCCGACGCCGTGGCCTCTACGGCCGCCATCTCTGCGCAAGAGCGGATCAGCGCCGTGTCCCAACTACATGCCTGTGCCAATGCCAATGGCAATACTGTCTCGTATCCATGGATTACGTCCTGGCCAATAATGAGGGGGATGCCCATTCGGCTCTCCTCTACGGCTATGCGCTGCAATTCTCGAATCTTCTCGATGCCCTTGACGTTGAGTATTGAGCCGAGCTGGCCAGCCTTGACTTTCTCGGCGATGGGGGAGTTCATCTCGGCTCCCGTGGTGATGTCGCCGCCTGGCAGGAGGTTAAGCTGGCCGAGTTTCTCTTCGAGCGTCATGCGGCTCATGAGGTCGTCTATCCTGGACGTATCTTGCTTTTGGCAACCGCAGAGGCTCGCCAAGGCAGCCACCGAGGCCAGGAGTAAAGTTCTTTTTTCCATATTCAGTGTGATCGCTTTTTACTGTTTAAATGTAAGAAAAAAGCCCTGCTCAGACAAAAGTGTTGCTCTAAAGGGAGTGTCTCCACACTACTTTCCACTTTTGCCTAAGCGGGGCCGGGTCATAATCTTACGATATTGACAAACAGAGTCTCTTTTTAGTATCTCTTTCTTGGGAGAGAAGAGGGGCTACTTTTGGAAGACGCGGACATACTCGACCTCCATCGTCGCGGGGAGGCAAGTCTCGTCCAAGCCTTGCTGGCCGCCCCAGCCGCCGCCCCATGCGAGGTTGAGGATGGGGTAGAAGGCCGAGTCGAAGGGCCATGCGTCATATCCCGTGCCGTCGTTGGCGTAGCTGAGGATGGTGGCGCCGTCTACGTAGAACGTCATCTTGTCCGCCGTCCAGAGCAATGCGTAGGTGTGGAACTCCGTCTGAGCCGTCGAGACGCTCTTTTGTGCGGTCTCGACGCTCGTGCCGGTGTTGTTGTACTTGTTGCAGTGGATGGTTGAGTGTACAACGTTGGGTGCGTAGCCGACCTCCTCCATGATGTCTATCTCGCCATCGGCGGGCCATGAGGTGAAGTTGACTGGCATCATCCAGAAGGCTGGCCATGTGCCTTTGCCTGTCGGGAGCTTGATGCTGGCCTCGATATATCCATATCTCCATCCCGTGGAGACCTTGGCGTAGAGGCGCGAGCTGGTCACCTGGTCGCCGTCGCTCTTGAGCGTGATGGTGAGGCGGCCGTCGGCTACGGTGGCGTTCTGCGAGGTGTAGTACTGAATCTCGTTGTTGCCCCAACCGTTGTCGCCTTTGCCTGTGGCGGCGGTCCAATCGGAACTGAGCTTAGTGCCGTCGAACTCGTCGTGCCATACGAGTTTATAACCGTCGATGGGGCAGGTTATCTCCTCTTCGGGCATGACCTCCTTGGCCGATTGGGTGACGACAATGCTGTCTCGCGAGCCGCCGGCCCAGATTATCACTGTGCCTCGGCGTGCGGAGGTTGTGGCGTTGGCGTCGGCCGTGATGGTGACGTCGGCCTCGGTGCCTACGCTGCTCGTGGGGCTCACGCTCAGCCAATCGGCTTTCGAGAAGATAGAGAACTCATGGCTGCTCTGGACGTTGACCGTGGCCTCGCCACCGTCGGCCGTGAACGTTACCGTGCGGCTCGCGATGGTTATGGTCTCGGCGTCGGCATAGCCAATGTCATTGCTGTCGTCGCATGCCGTGGCGAGGCAAAGGGCTGCGGCGGCTATCGATGATAAAATCATTGCTTTGTTCATCTGTCTCTTTTTTTTACTGCTATTTGGCAGTTTTCTGGAAGATGATCTCGGAAATATCTACAGTCTCGTCGGCCGGGGTGGTGCCGAAGTCGAAGACGAGCTTGATCTTCTCGGCTGCGCCCTTCTTGAATGTCGAGGCGGGGACTTTGACCACGTACTCGTCGCCTGCCGCAAGGTCGTATTGGTTGACGAAGAGGTAGTTGTCGTCGCTTGCGTCGTCGGTGAGCTTGACGGTTACGCCGCTGATGTCTTTCTTGGCTGTCATTTTGCAAGAGAAGTCATACTCGGTGTCGGCCTCGGCGGGGATGGCGGTCTTGAGGTGTACCTGTGCCTGCCACTGCTGTGAGCATGCCTCTGAGAGCGATACGGTGTATACGCCGTCGGCTGCGCTAAGCATTCCGTCGCTGGAAATCTCAGACCAGCCCGGAGCGTAGTAGAAGAACGTGGTGTAGCCGTCGGCGCCCTTGTCGTCAACGTAGGTCTTCCAGAGGTTGCTCTCCGAGTTGTAGGTGTAGACGGTCTTGTCTTCCTCCTCCTGCTCGGCGGGGGCCTCTACGCCGTCGCACATATGCTCCTGGAGGCAAACGTCGTAGATGTTGACCTTGCTGTCGGCGGGTGCGCCACCGAAGTCGAGTACCAGGCTTACGGCGCTCATGTCGATGCCGGCCATGTCACTCTTGTAGAAGATGTACTCACCACCGGCCTTGAGGTCGATGCGGTCTACGAAGTAATAGGTGTTGTCGTCGCCAGTGAGGACGAGCTTGACTGTCACGCCGTTGATGTCGGTGGTGGCGGAGCCGAACTTGGCGGAGAAGTCGTAGTTCTTAGCCGAGGTGGTGGTCATGTCGGTAAGGAACTTGACCTGTGCCTGCCACTGGTCGGAGGTTGCGCTAGGGAGCGATACTGTGTAGCTGTTGCCGTCGGCCTCGAAGGTCGGGTCGTCTATCTGGCTCCAGCCGGGTGCGTAGTAGAACTGGTTCTCGAAGGTGCAGCTCTTCCAGAGGTTGCAGTCGCTGCTGGCGGTGAAGCCCTGGAATCCGGCGTCGGCGCTGGTCAGGATGTAGTGCCATGCGATGGATGAACCGTCGTCCCATACGAGTACGAGCTTCGATGCCGTGAGACTCTCGATGCGGAGCTTGAGCTCGCCGGTGTAAGCTGCGTCGGCCGGGATGTAGGGGAAGAGGGTCTCGGCGGGGAAGGTGAGGTA
>CAVGTO010000029.1:0-18138 GCA_963631865.1 Eggerthellaceae bacterium | reverse complement strand
CTCCGTGACCTCCTTCAAGGGCACGTCGTCGCCTCGTTTCCATTCATCCTATGCTCCTCAGATGCCAGGCCTCAACTATGCGCAGTTTATTGTGAACACTGTCTCCATCGATGCCACTGTCGGTATCCTCAATGACTATGCCGATGTCTGGGCCGACCGTTTCCCGCAAGCTGTTGTCAAGTTCAAGCAACTCGATTATTGCACTCCCGAGTGCCCTGTCGAAATCCGTCTCAGTGCGTCGGACGAGTCCATCCTTGTCCGTGAGGCCGATACTGTCATGTCCATCATGCGCAGTCAGCCTGATCTCAAACTTGTGCGCACCAATTTTGCCGAGCCTATGCCTTCCGTGGGTGTTCGTGTCCGCACCGATGAGGCTGCCCGTCTCGGCCTCTCCAATGCCGCCATTGAGAGCACTCTCGCCCTGCGCTACGGCTCGGGTGTTAGTCTCGCCAGTGTCTGGGAGGGCGACACCGAGGTGCCTATTGTCATCACAGGCTGCCACTCCGACAGCGTCTCGGCTTCGCGCCTTGGCGATGAGTTGATACCCGTCATGGGCGGTCTACGGAGTGTGCCTCTGCGCCAAGTTGCGGATATCGTGCCTGAGTATCACCATGGCCAGGTTGTCCGTCGCAATGGCGTGCCTACCATTACTGTCATGGCCGACGTGGTCCGTGGCGCCAATGTCGAGACTGTCACTCGTGAGGTCGCAAACAGTGTGGCCGAGGCGCATCTCTCGCCAGATGTCAAGGTGACTGTGGGGGGCGAGCATGAGGATAGTAAAGAGAAGATGGACCCCGTAATGGCGGGTCTCGGTGTGGCTGCGGCCATCATTTTCTTCATCCTCGTATCCCATTTCGGCAAGCTCAGCCTCTCGTTCATTCTCTTCGCTTGCGTCTCGCTCTGCGTGCCTGGCGCTGCTTTGGGACTCAAGATTTTGGGTGTCCCGTATAGCGTCACTTGCGTGCTCGGCATGGTTAGCCTTATGGGCATCATTGTCCGCAATGGCATTATCATGTATGACTACGCTGAGGAGCTCCGCCGCGATGAGCATATCGAGGTGCCCGATGCCATATATCATTCGGCTAGCCGACGTATGAGGCCCATTGTCCTCACTTCCGCGGCCGCCTCCGTGGGCGTCGTGCCTATGATTCTTGGCGGGTCGAGCCTCTGGATGCCTATGGGCACTGTCGTTTGCGTCGGCACTGTCGTTTCCATGTTCTTCATCCTTACCGTCCTCCCGTGCGCCTATCTCGTGGCTTTCCGTAAACATGACAAGGTGCGCCGTGTCCGTCTCTATCAAGAGAATAAAAAATCAGCCTAACGTGTTGGCTGCCTTAAGATTATTCAAGATGAACAAGATATTGATACTGTCCGTGGCCACCCTCGCAATGGCTCCCAATATGGCTTCGGCGCAACAGTCGTATTCGCTGGATGAGTGCATTGCCGAAGCCGTCAAGAACAACGCCAAAATCCGCAAGGCCGATGGCGAAGTGACTGTGGCCGAGATGAAGCACAAGGAGGTCTTCACCAACTTCTTCCCTCAAATCTCTGCCCAAGGTGGCGCCTTCGTAGCTAAAGATGGTCTCATCCGCTACGATCTGACAGACGAAATGACTATGGCCGCGCAACTCCTCCCAACGGAGAGTCTGGCTGCCCTTGCCGGTGTCGATCCCAACCTCAATTTGGTCAAGAAGGGCGTACTCGCTAGCGTCACGGCCGTTCAGCCTATATATATGGGTGGCAAGGTCGTCAATGGCAATCGCCTTGCCAAGGTGGGCGAGGAGGTCAGCCGCAGCCAACGTCGCCTGACCGAGGCTGAGGTGCGCACCGATGTCGAAGGCTATTTCTGGCAAGTGGTAATGCTCCGCGAGAAACTCGTGACCCTCTCGGCCGTCGAGGCTCAACTCTCCCAAGTGGCTGCAGATGCCGAAGTCGCCGTCAATGCTGGCGTCCGCAATCGCAACGACCTTTTGCAAGTCCGCCTCAAGCAAAACGATGTACGTGTGTCGCGGCTTCAAGTTGAAGGCGCGCTCAGCGTAGTGCGGTCAATGCTTGCGCAGTCTATGGGTGTCGATGCCGATTCTGTCGATGTCAACTATACTGTCGATTATCAGTTGCCGGAGAATCCGCAAGGCATATATATGTCGCCCGACGAAGCCCTGTCGCAAACAGCTGAGTATGAACTCCTCTCGGCTCAAGTTGAGGCCAGCGAACTCAAGTGTAAGATGACCACGGGCGAGAACTTGCCTCAGGTGGCCATTGGCGGCGGATATGTATACAATAATGTCTTGGACGGCTCGCAAAGCAATCTTGTTGGCGGTGTCTCTGTCTCCATCCCACTCTCTGGTTGGTGGGGCGGTTCGCGAGCCATCAAGGGCAAACGCATCGAGGTCGCCAATGCCAAGGTGGATCGCGACGATCAGTCTCGCCTCCTCAAAGTCCGTATGGCGCAGGCCTGGACCAACGTCCAAACCTCCTATGGAAAACTCTCCATTGCCATAGAGTCCATTGCCCAAAGCGAGGAGAATCTTCGCCTCAGCACAGATTATTACCGAGCTGGCACGGAATCTATGAGCGACCTCCTCGATGCGCAAACCCTCTATCAGCAGAGCCGCGACTCCTATGCCGAGGCCCTCCAATCTTATGAAGTCGCCCTCCGTAACTACCTTCAAGCCACAGGACGATAACAGTTAGCAGTTAACTGTTAGCAGTTCCCAGTCTCTCGCAGCCCACTGTGCTTATGCACGGTGGGCTGTTTGTATTTTTACTAATACATCAATTTGCACGCCCCAAAATTCTATTTTGCTGGTTCGCGAAGCCACCGGATGCTACGGATTCTTAACGCAGCCTAGAAGCGTGCAAAGCGTGGCTGGGCGGGTCGGTGCTCCATGGACAATCGTCAACTGTTAACTGTTACTTGTTAACTGCTAACTGAAACGTTGTTTTATTCTTATCACTCATTGTTAATTCTAAACGATTATCCTGCGTTTTCTTGCGCTAACCGCATTAATTAGTTTATCTTCGCGGGTGTGCGTGAGCGCATCACCCCAAAAAAACGAAACTCGCAAAAACAAAACTATGAACTACCTCAAGTCGCTCTTCGGATTCGACGCAAAGAACATGTCGGTCCGCACAGAGCTCATTGCCGGCGTAACCACATTCCTCACGATGTGCTACATCCTTGCTGTCAATCCCTCCATCCTTGCAACCACGGGTATGGACAAACCCGCCCTCTTTACGGCCACGGCTCTCGCTTGTGCCATCGCGACCCTCCTCCTCGCCTTTATGGCAAAACTGCCTTATGCGCAGGCTCCTAGTATGGGTCTCAACGCCTTTTTCGCCTTCACGCTTTGCGCCACTATGGGGCTCACTTGGCAGCAAGCCCTTGCCGTGATGCTTGTCGAGGGCGTTATCTTTATCCTTATCACTTTTTTTAATGTCCGTGAGAAGATTCTCAACTGCATCCCTCAGAATCTCCGTTACGCCATCTCGGCCGGCATAGGTATGTTCATTGCCTTTATTGGCCTCAAGGGCGCTGGCATTATCGTGCCTAATCCCGCTACCTGCGTCTCGCTCGGCACGTTCACGCCCTCTTGCATACTTGGTATAGTCGCCATCCTCATAAGTGGTATGCTCATGGCTCGCCGCGTCAAGGGCTCACTTTTCTATGGCATCATAGCAGCCACTATCATCGGCATCCCTATGGGCGTTACTGAGATTCCCGATGGTTGGCTCCCCGTCTCCGCCCCTCATAGCATTGAACCTATCTTCTGCAAGTTCGACTTCTCCAATTTCTTTACCCCAAAGATGGTAATTGTAATCTTCTCGCTCCTCCTCGTCAATATCTTCGATACCCTCGGCACTCTCATCGGTCTTGCAGACAAGACTGGCATCGTTCGCCCCGATGGCTCCATCCCTCATATGAAGGAGGCTATGATGAGCGACGCTATCGGCACCACCTGCGGCGCTTTCCTTGGCAGCTCTACCATCACCACCTACATTGAGTCCGCATCTGGCGTGGCCGAGGGCGGTCGTTCGGGTCTTACCGCTTTCTTTGTCGGCGTACTTTTCCTCCTTGCCATTTTCCTTTCGCCGATTTTTATGCTTATTCCAAGTGCGGCCACGTGTGGCGCCCTCGTTATGGTCGGCGTCCTCATGGTGGACTCTTTCAAGAAGATAGACCTCTCCGACATCACAGAGGCTTTCCCCGCTTTCATCACTATGATCACCATGGTCCTTTGCTATAGCATCGCGGACGGCATTTGCCTCGGCCTCCTCAGCTACGTCCTCATCAAGATGCTCTCCGGCAAGTTCCGCGATCTCAACCCGACTCTCTACGTCCTCGCCGTCCTCTTCGTAGTCTACTACATCTGCAGCTAGTCATCAGTTTACAGTTTCCCAAACCGAAAAATGAAAACTCTTCTATCCATATTTGTGGCTCTGCTCTTGGTCGCACTCCCAACCATAAAGGCCGAGGCCCAGGTCAACGCCCAACTCTTCTATGATTTCGGCACCGACCGCAAGTTCGCCACGCTTACCCTCGAGATGTTCAAGGCCGACAAGTGGGGCAACTCCTACTTCTTTGTCGATCACGACTTCAACTACAATCAGCATATCGAGGGCCCAAATCTCTCGCAAGGTGGCACCTATACCGAGATCTCTCGCTGCCTTAACTTCTGGCAGAACAGTGCGGTGAAGAACCTCAGCGTCCACGTAGAGTATGATGGAGGCATCACCCGCAGCTACCCGATTAACTCGGCTTGGCTCTTCGGTCTCGACTACTTCTTCCACTCCGATGATTTCTCCAATACCCTCAACCTCAAGCTCCTTTACAAGACCATCCGTAAGACCGATAATGAGGTTCCCATTCAGATAACGGCCGTTTGGACTTGCAAAGATATCTTTGGCCTAACGGGACTAACCTTCGACGGTTTTGCCGATTTCTGGTGGGAAACACACAATGTCGATTATCAGGCCGACGGCTCGGCTACCGAGAAGAAGACCGTCTTCATTACCGAGCCCCAGTTGTGGTACAATGTAGGTCGTCACTTCGGCGTCGATAACCTCAACCTTGGCACCGAGATTGAACTCAGTACAAACTTCGGTTCCGTAGGCGGTTTCAAGTGCCGTCCTTGTCTCGGCGTTAAGTGGATCTTCTAAACGGTTAACAGTTAGCAAGTAACAGTTAGCTGTTCCGCTCGTTCTGAAAATCATATTCCCCGGCACCATATTAAATTATGGTGTCGGGGATTTTTTGTGTGGATGGTGGAACTACCGTTCAAATTCTCAAAATATGTAATTCCCATCTCCCTTGTGTTTCCATTTCTGTGGAAATCACAAGGAGCGAAGCGCGCGGTTAAAATATAAAATCCGCACTAGCTGGTGAAAATCAAAGCAAACATAAAGCAAAAATAAAACAGACAACAAAGCAAACGCACCCCAAAAAAAGCAGACGATTCTCTGAAAACTGTTCACTGTTAACTGTGTACTGAGAACTGAAAAAGCGCCTTGCTTCACAAAACTGCGAAGCAAAGCGCTTTAAACTCAGAGCCGATACTCAGACTCGAACTGAGGACCCACGCATTACGAATGCGTTGCTCTACCAACTGAGCCATATCGGCGTTTCCGAGTGCAAATTTACTACCTTTGACTAAATCCGCAAGGCGTAAACTGCCTTTTTTAGAATTTTTTTTCTACCTCACTGATTATCAGTTTTGCCACGTCCTCTGCCCATGGCTCGAAAAGCCAAAATGTATGTGGTGTGCCCTCCGTTTTGTGCTCCGATGTCTCTTTCCCGTATTTGTGCAGCAACTCTATCATGTCCGCTTGCCCCGCGCTGAAACGTTTTTGACTGCTGTTGATAAAGACAAATCGCTTTGCCGACCATGCGCCAACGTGCGTCACAGCCGACGCATCCCACCACAGTACGCTGTCCTCTTCCATTGGCTTGCCCAGCCATTGCGTGGCGCAACTAACTTTGCCTGGCTTATCCTTCCCCTCCGAGGAGTCGGGATGTATGAATGCCAGTACGCCATCAATATCTATAGTCAAGTTGATCACAGGAGGCATAACACCTGACTCGGGCAAGTAGCGCGCCACAGTCCCGTTAGACGCTCCAAGCAGTGCCGCCATCTGACCGCCAGCCGATGCTCCTACGACCGTCAGCTTGCTCATATTTACGCCAATCGAATCGGCGTGTGCATCTATCCACGCCAATGCTGTGTTTATGTCTTTGAGCGCAGCCGGATATTGCGCCTCGCCCGACAGTCGATATTCCACGCAGAAAACGCATATCCCCGCCTCGGCCAGCCGCATAGCCATCGGCATGTCGAGTTTACGGTCGCCTGTATTCCATCCGCCGCCGTGAATGAATACCACTGGTGTCATCTCGCCATTCCGTTCCGAAGGCGAGTAGATGTCCAAATAGAGCTTGCGCTCACTCCTCATGGGGGTGTACTCTACGCCGAATGACGCATTCACTCCCCGTACGTCTGGCATATATGGCCTTATGTCCGGGTTGCGTTTTACTTGCTTGGCATATTCACTTGCAAGGCTGAACCCTTGTGCTTGCGACGTCGTGGCGCATGCTGAGAATGCCGCAACTATCGCGCTGAAAATCTTTACGGTCATAAGCTTCGTAGTGGCCCGTTTGGCCAGCATTATGTGTGTGTTAGAGAAGCGGGTTGGGAGCAAGGAACAAGGTGGCTGACACTGTGCGCCGTATGTGCGGGGCGCATTTTTAGTGGGGCTTCTCTAAAGGTTTTGGGTATTTATTTTGTTAGTCTCGATTATCGAGTTTCTCAAAGTGCTGCAACGCCTTTCGCAAGGCGATGCGGAGGGTCTGTTTGTTTCCATTTGGGTCCTTAAAAGTTTTGACTTTGTTAATGGCAGTACCCTCTTTGCAAAAGTACATTAAATTTGCTTTCGGTATTTAAAATGAATACCCTTTCTTGCTGATTTAAAACAATTTCAATAAACGCCTTGATAAACGATACAGACCTTAATATGAGATTTCTCTCTTTTGCTGCGGCTCTTGCCGTGGCTCTCTTCTCGGCCAATGCGCAGGATTTTGGCTACACCAATCCCGTCATCCCTGGCTTCCATCCCGACCCCAGTGTTTGTCGTGTGGATTCCGATTACTATCTCGTCACGAGTAGCTTCGAGTTCTCGCCCGGCGTGCCTCTCTACCATAGTCGCGACCTTGTCCATTGGGAACAGATTGGTCACGTCTTGACTCGCGATAGTCAACTTCCTTTGGCTAAATCGGGCACTTGGTGCGGCATCTATGCCCCCACCATCCGTTACCACGAAGGCACTTTCTTTATGATTACCACCAACGTGGCCGGAGGCGGCAATTTCATAGTCCACACCAATGATATTCATGGCGAGTGGTCCGACCCCGTTTGGCTCAAGCAGGAGGGCATCGATCCTTCGCTCTTCTGGGACGAGGACGGCAAGTGCTATATGGTGTCCAATCCCAACGACGGCATCTGGCTCTGTGAGGTCGATCCCTTCTCTGGAGAGCAGAAAACTGAGTCCAAACTTATTTGGGAGGGTATCGGTGGCCGCTATCCCGAGGCCCCGCACGTCTATAAGAAGGATGGCTTCTACTACCTTATGATTGCCGAGGGTGGCACTGAGTATGGTCACTTCGAGAGCATCGCCCGCAGCCGCAATATCTCGGGTCCCTACACCCCAAGTCCCTCAACCCCCATCCTTACGCACTTCCGCCGCGAGACCGAGGGCTCAACAATCCAAGGCACTGGCCATGCCGACCTTGTGCAGGCTCATGACGGTTCGTGGTGGGCCGTCTTCCTTGGCTTCCGACCTGTCTCGGGAAACAACCATGTTATGGGACGCGAGACTTTCCTTGCTCCTGTCTCTTGGCCTACAAACGGTTGGCCTATGGTTAATGGCTGCGGCTACGTCTCTGAGAATATGAATGTCCAGACTCTCCCGCAAGTGAAGTTCAGTTCAGACGATACTCAGACGCACACCTCTTTCGATGAACCCCTCGGCTACGAATGGAATTACCTCCGCAATCGCAATGCGGATGACTACATTCTCCGTAATGGCAAACTGACCCTCGTGGCCTCCACCGAGTCCATCGACAACGATGGAACCCCGACATGGGTGGGACGTCGCCAGCAACATAAATATTTCGTGGCAACAACAGTAGTCTCCCTCGATGGCAAAAATGATGGTGATGAGGCCGGTATGTCGCTCTATATGAAGTGCTTCTCTCACTACGACCTCTCCCTTGTCCGCCATTCCGATGGCAAGACCTACGTGCGTCTCCGTTACCGCCTCGGCGAACTTCGCCACATCGAGAAGGAAATCGAGGTGAACGGCAAGAACGTCTCTCTCCGCATTGAGGGATCTCCCGAGCTCTATACCTTCAGTTTCTCGTCCGACGGCAAGAAGTTCAACACTCTTGGCCAAATGAACACCCGCTACATAAGTTCCGAGGCTGGCGGTGGCTTCACTGGTGCCTACGTCTCCCTCTTTGCCCAAACTCTAAAGAATGGTGGCAAGACTCGTGGCATCTTTGAGAGCTTCGACTACGCCCCCAAATCTGAATAAGTAAAATATTCTGTTCCGTTCTTTTCCCTGAGCTCTGGCGGTATGCGCGTTTCTCTGTTTGTGCGTGCGACTGTCGGGGCTCTTCTCTGTTCACAGTTAACTGTTAGCAGTTTGTAGTTCGCAGTTCACAGTTCTTAGCCCGCAGTTCGTCCTCAGGCACTTTTCCCCCCCCATAATTGTCTATAATTGTCAAGGATTGTCGTAGATAGTCGGGAATTGTCGGGATTGTCAAGGATATTCAAGAATTGTCGTGATAGTCGAGAATTATCGCAATAGTCGAGCTTGTCAAAGATTGTAGTTACTCCCCGAAAATGTGAACTGTTAACTGTGCACTGTGAACTGATCTAAGCTGTTAACTGAAAAAAAACGCCCGCAGGAAGCTATCTCCCCGCAGGCGTTTCAAGTAGTGTTTGGCAATGTATATTATATGCCAGAGACAGTCTGAGATTAAATCACCTCAACGTCACTTTGCCTCATCCAACCAATATTGCCATCGCGCAGTCGCACCTCAATCCAATCTCCGAGAGTGTCGATAATCTTGACGTATGTCCCCTCGTGCAGCACCGTCATACGCGTGGCATTCTTATCCGGCGACGTGTTAAGGTCTGCCGAAGAACTCATTATGATAGCCTCACTGCCGTTTATTGCCTCCGACCTTTTGCTGAGCGATATGCAGAGCGAGGTGACGGATACAACGAGAAACACTATGGCCGAGAAGAAACCAACTTTGCGCAGAGTTACAGAATCGAGGAAGAGGAACATCCCAATGCCCGTAAGCGTCAGTACAAAGCAGATTATGAACATCCATGCCCATCCGTCCGAACTGAAAGCCTCTTTGATGCTCTCCCAAATGCGGTCTGTAATGGGTGGCTGCACAATCTCCATCTTGTCCGTGAGGGCATATGCTATCTCAAGGTTGGCTGCTACGTCGGGATCTGACGGGTTGAGCCTCTTGGCGCGCTCGAAGTTGAGTATCGCCTTGCCCAATGAGCCATATTTGAAGTACGAGTAACCGAGATTGTAGTAAAGCTCCGCACTCTCCTGACCGCTGGCCAAGAGTGCCTCATAGGCATCAATGGCTTCCGCAAAGTTGCCATCTTGCGCCAACTTGTCGGGACTCCCGGCAGCGCTTGCCGTACTGGGGACCTCGGAGGCTTCCGCTGTGGTGTCGGCAACAGCCACAGTTGTGTTGTCGGCCTCTTGCGCCGTCACGCTTGCGGATATGCCTACAGCCAATATGAGGGAGATGATTGTCTTATTCATCTTTTCTTACTTCTTTTTGTTTGCCTCAATCTTTTCAATCACGTCGGCTGCCTTGTTGTAGACTTCGTCCATCGTCGAGGTAACCGATGCGGGGGCGTATCGTGCGAATTCACACTCCTCCAAGAGGCTCATAAATTCGTCGGCTGCCTCGGGGGCTACACCGTGCTCCGCCATCTTGTCGCGGGCGTTGTCCTTGGTGAGCTCGCTCAGCGATAGTGTGAGTTTGTCGCTGAGGTATCCCCACAATGCGCGCATCACTTCGTCGAAGAATGCTTCACGCTTCTCCTCCTTGATGTAACGTGCTGCCTGCTTGAGGCGTTTGCGCGCCGTCTTGTTCGCCTTGCGGCTCTTGACGAGGCTTACGTTGGCGTTGTCATACATGCGCTTGCGGTATACCACTGTGAGTGCCGCAAGAATTGCTATAGGCAGTATCGTGAGGACCCAGAACAAACCAGACAGAACAAGGAAGTTGTCCTTCTCGCTCGTTGCGCCCATCTTGTGCAAGTATCGGAGGTCCGAACCCGTATAGGTTATCTTCTCAGGACCCGAGCCGGCAAACGAGATTGCGCCACCCTGGTTGTTGCTCTTGCCATCGCCCTTTGCCACGTTGATGGTGAACGGGCCTTGAGTCAACTTTACGTACTGGCCTTTCTGCGGGTCGAAATACGTGAACTGAAGCTGCGGTATCTCAAATTGACCGTCGCGGCGCGGGATGATGAGGTACTCGTCGGTGCGCTTGCCGGTGAAGCCAGTGGCGCACGGGTTGATGTCGTTCTTTGAACTCGGGTCAAAGGTGTCGAAGTCCTGGTGGAACTGTGGCTTGGGCATAGTCAGGAGTTTCAAGTTTCCTTGTCCCTCTACACTTACGCGAACCTGTACGCTATTGTCTACCGTTGTCTCACTTGGCGTTACGTCAACGTGGAACTTATATTGGCCAACGCCGCCGCTGAAACCTGTCGGCTTGCCGTCGGGTAGGGGCTTGACGGTGAGCGTCACTGAACCCGATCGGATGCGCTGACTATTGAGCTGCGTGTCGTTGCCAAAGAAATCATCGAATATGCTGCCAGAAGAGCGAACCCTGCGGCGAACAACGAACTCTGCTTCAGTTGGCTCAATGGTTATCTTGCCGCTCTTCTGCGGTATTATCACCTTGCGGCTGAGCTCGCCTACCTGATATTCTTTGCCGTCTACATACTCAGTCTTGAACGTTATGCTCTGAGAACCAACGTCGTTGCTTACGAACTCCGCAAGCTTCGGATATTTGACGTCCGACAAGCTCTGGAGGCTTACGCGGGCGTATACCTTGGTCACGAGCTCCGTGGCTTCGCCCTCATACACAGTGGAGCGCGTCAACGACTGACGTATGAAGAGGTCGTCTGACTGGCTTATGCGCGAGTTGAGCCCATTCCCTTGAATAGACTGACTGCTACTGCTGCCGCTGTTGCCACTCTGGCTCTGCGTCTCGCCCTCTACTACGGTTACCTTCACCGAGTTGGATGTGTAGGTCTTGCCGCCGGCCGTTATCTTGGCTGCCGGGATGGTGTACGTGCCAGCCTTGGTTGCGCGGACTACGTAGGTGAACGTTGTCTGGCGCGACGACTGTACCTTGCCATTGATGAATGAGTGGTTGGACGACGTCATCGTAGACGGCCCCATAAGGACGGTGAAGCCATCCATTTCGGGCGTCGTTATGCTCTCCGCTCCTGTGTTTATCGAGTACGCCACCTGGAAGTTACGCCCCACGGCCACCTGCTGGGGGGCGCTGCACTCCGCCGTGACGTCGTCGGCCCAGGCGGACGTCATGCTGCCGAGGCAGAACGCGATCAGGGCGAACAGACACCTGACGATTCTTCTTGCTACATTCTTTTCCATGCTGCAAAGGTAATACTTTTCAATTTCTTCGCTTACCAGTTTTTCTCAATGTGGCGGCGTTCTGCGTCTTTCAGTTGCTTACGCTTCTCTTGCAACTCATTTTCGTCTTGCTGCACCGCCTGGAGGAGGCGCTCCGCTTCCTCTTTATTCATCTGGTCTTGCTGCTGTTGCTGCTGGTTTTGCTTCTGCTGGTCCTGTTTCTGATCCTGCTGCTGTTGTTGCTGCTGTTGCTGATCCTGCTCCTGCTTGTCTTGATCTTGCTTATCTTGATTCTGGTTGTCGTCCTTCTTATCCTTCATTTTCTGGGCGGCAACAAGGTTATATCGCGTGGCATTGTTTGTCGGGTCGGCTCTGAGCGACTTCTTATATGCGTCGATGCTCTTGTCGTACTCCTTCTTTACGTAGTGGCAGTTGCCAATGTTATGGTAGAGTTTGCTCAAGCGCCCTTTGTCTGTCTCGTTTGCGGCGAGTTTCTCGAACTGCTGTTGCGCCTCGTCCACCTTCTCTTGCTTGAAGAGGGCGTCGGCGTAGTTATATGCGGCCTCGTAAGACTCTGGCGCTTCGGCCATTGCCTTTGCGCTGGCCTCTTGCGCTCCTGCGTAGTTCGAGTCGTTATATAGCTTGTAGCTCTCCCTGATAAGCTTGCGCTCTTTCTGTGCGTCGGCTGTGCCGCAGATGATTGCGCTTGCCGCCATGAGGATGGCCACCTTTAATACTTGTCTCATTTTTTTCTCCTTATTATCACTCCTCTTAACTCTCCTCTTTCTATCCCTCTAATAAGTTTAGACGGGCTTCACTTCGTGTACCGACACGAACATATCGGGCGAGGTCTTCTTTCGTGTGAAGATATCGAATGCCGCCAACTTGGGGTTTTTGCGTGAGAGCAACAGCATATCAGACAACAGCAGTATGGCTACCACTATCTCAAGATATGCGCTACGGTCTTCATATTCAGAGTATACCTTGGCCTCCATCTCGCTCTTGTCCAACCCGCTCAGTGCGTCGACAAGTGAATTGATGCCGCCGCGGATGTTGTTGGCAGGTATGTAGGCTCCTTCGCCGGCTTGCGCAATCTGTGCCAAGGATGTCTCGTCTATCTTGGATATCACGATGTTGCCGTCCTTGTCTTTTATGAAGGCGTTGCTCTGGCCAGGTGCTACGGGAATCGGGGCTCCCTTGCTGGTGCCCATACCTACGGTGTAGACCTGGATGCCTTCTGCTGCGGCTTCCTTCGCCGCCTCGATGGCATCATCCTCATGGTTCTCTCCATCGGTGATTACAACTATGGCTCGGCTCTTACCTTCGGTCTGTGAGAATGAGTTGCGACACATATTGATAGCTGCGCCAATGGCTGTGCCTTGGGTGGGTACCATGCCTGTCGAGATCGATTGCATAAACATCTTGAGAGACACGAAGTCAGCCGACATAGGCATTTGGACATACGAGTTGCCTGCAAACACCACAAGGCCTACCTTGTCGTCGTCGAGTTTGTCCACCAGTCGCGACACTGCCATCTTGGCCATCTCGAGGCGCGACGGCGACACGTCCTGCGCATTCATGGAGTTCGATACGTCGAGTGCTATCATCACCTCAATGCCACTCCGCTTCACGGTCTCAATCTTCGAGCCAAATTGCGGGCCGGCCACGACAAGCACCTGCAGGCAGATTGCTATGATCACCAGCCATGCCTTGATGCGTACACGCTTGTTGGAATAGTCCGGCATAAGGTGCATCAGTAAGTCGCTCTCGCCAAACCGTTCGAGGGCTTTGGCGCGGCTCCTGTGGAAGATATACATGAGCACGATGACGAGGGGCACTATCAGGAGCAGATAGAGCGCCATGGGGTGCGCAAATCTAAATGATTCCACTATATTGATTCTTAATGTTGTACGTCTTTTTATGGTATGGTGCGCAAGAGCGTGTTGCGAAGCACTATCTCGCAGAGGAGCAACAAAAGTGCCGCCAAGGCGAACGGCATATACTCGTCCGACCTCTGGGTGTAGTGGCGCACCTCCATTATCGTCTTCTCCATGGTGTCAATATCTGAGTAGATTGCCGCAAGGCTCTTATTGTCCGTGGCGCGGAAATATTTGCCGCCGGTGCTCTCGGCCATGCTGCGCAAGAGGTCTTCGTCGATGTTCACTTCCAGGTCCTGCATGCGCATTCCGAAAGGTGTCTGGACTGGGATTTGCGCTACTCCGTTGGTGCCAATGCCAATAGTGTATACCCTTATGCCAAAGGTCTTTGCCAACTCGGCCGCCTTCTCTGGGGCTATGGCTCCAGTGTTGTTGCAACCGTCGGTGAGCAGGATTATTACCTTGCTCTTGGCTTTGCTCTCTTTGATACGCGAGACCGCCGTGGCGAGGCCCATGCCAATCGCCGTGCCATCCTCAAGCATTCCGTTGTGAACCTGGTTGAAGAGGTTGATGAGGACTGCATGGTCCGTCGTGAGTGGGCATTGCGTAAAGCTCTCGCCCGCGAAGATTACGAGGCCTATGTTATCATCCGGGCGTCCCGAGATGAATTTTGTGGCTACGTCCTTTGCCGCCTCAAGTCGGTTGGGCTTGAAGTCCACGGCGCGCATTGAGCCCGATATGTCGAGTGACATCACAATGTCGATACCCTCGGTGTTGTGGTCCGAATGGCTCGACGTGGATTGAGGACGGGCCAGCACTACTACGATGAGCGCAAATGCCGCGAGACGCAGCAACATCGGGAGTATGCGCAACCTGACGCGCCATGTGGGCTTAACTCCCTCAAATGGCTCGACGGTTGATATTTGCATCGTGGCGTGCGACGTGTGCCGGCGCCATATTCGCCATCCCAAATAAGCCGGGATGATCAGCAAAAGAAGAAACACCCACGGGTGCTGAAATGTTATTCCGCTAAGCATCTTTCTCCTCCTTCGTCTCTGTGGCTTCTGGCAAACTTGCTGCCGATTCGGCCTCTGTTGCCTCTTTAGCCTTTACTGTCTCGGTGGTTGCATTGATGAATGTCTCCGAGTCCGTTATGGCTTTGTCGTTCTCTTCGGCGAGTGGCTCCATCTTGGCGAATTTCACGAGGTCCGCTGTCTCAAGTATCGAAGCCAGTCTCTCTGCCTCGGCAGGCTGGCCGTGCAGCGGCTTGCGAAGCTGCTCCATAATCTCGGCCGACGTGCTCTCCTTGGTCTGGATGCCATACCGCTCGCCAATATAGCGACGCAGCGTCTCCGTCAGGTCGGTGTAGAACTCCTTCACCTGGTTGTGGAGCCACAGTTTCTCGCCGCGTATTCTTTCGAGTTCGCGCAAGGCCGTCACGTCGCACGGCTCTTCGGGCACGACTGGTAAATTCTCTTCGCCACCCTTCTTGCGCCCGTATTTCTTCATCAGGAAAATCCCAAGCCATATCGCGCCAGCAACGACTATCAAGCCCACCAACCAAGGCCAGTAGAGCAAAAGCTCATGCCAATTGAACGGTGCGTCCTCGGCATTGTTGATGTCGCATATCTTATTGACCCCCTGCTCGTTGACCTCCATGCTCTGAAATGGGTTGGTCACGGACAAGGCAATCTCGGGCGTCAAGAACTGTGTGCTGTCGCCCATGATGACAAGGGGTATCGGGCCGACGTAGTGCAAACCGGTGTCGAACGACGTCACAATATAACGCTGGGCGTACTCAATAAGGTCGCCTGCGTCGATGGTGTCCGGCTTGAGAGCCTCTACTACTTCTACCTCTTTCGACAGCGTGTCCGGCAACTGCAGTATGTGGCACGCTGCACCCTTGGGCACGGACACGGAGACGTTCAGCCCGACTTGACTGCCGACAATGATGTTCATCGAGTCTAATTCGGCGCGTATCTGCGGCTGCTGAGCAAGGACGGTTGCACTCGTAAGACTCATTGCCGCAAGGGCAAGAGTATATCTAAATTTACTAAAGGTTTGATGCATATCAATATCCTCTCCTTCGGTTATCCTCTCTTCTTGAAGAGCGAGAGAAGGCTCTTGACGTAGTCGTCGCCCGTCGAGACCTCGACGTTGTCTACTGCGCAACGGCGGAAGATGGCGTCCAGCTCCTCGTGGCGTTTCTTCGCCTTGGCTGCATACTCGGAACGCACGGCCGCACTCGAAGTGTCAATCCACATCTGGCGTCGTGTCTCCGCATCCTGGAAGAGCATCAGGCCTACATCTGGCAACTCACTCTCGCGGCGGTCCGCTATGCGGAGAGCCGCAAGGTCATGCTTATGCCCGGCAATGCGTAGCGGCAGCTCGAAATTCTTGTCGCCAAGAAAGTCCGAGATAAGGAACGCTGTGCAACGCTTCTTGATGGCGCCAGTCATATACCGCAAGGCCTCGCCAATGTCCGTGCCGCGGTCTGTCGGGCGGAACATTAGCAACTCGCGGATGATGTGGAGCACGTGCTTCTTGCCCTTCTTCGGCGGGATGAACTGCTCCACCTTGTCGCTGAAGAAGATTACGCCTATCTTGTCGTTGTTCTGAATGGTCGAGAAAGCCAGCGTCGCCGCCATCTCTGTTATCAGGTTCTTCTTGAATCTCTCCTCAGTGCCGAACTCGCGCGAGCCCGACACGTCAACGAGCAGAACCACAGTGTTCTCCCTCTCCTCCTCGAATATCTTGATGTACGGCTTGTTCATACGCGCCGTGACATTCCAGTCGATATTGCGCACGTCGTCGCCATACTGGTACTCACGCACCTCGCTGAAGGCCATACCGCGGCCCTTGAAGGCCGAATGGTATTCGCCCGCGAAGATATGGTTGGAGAGGCCGCGGGTCTTTATCTCTATCTGCCTTACCCGCTTGAGCAACTCCGTGCTGTCTATTTCATTCATCCCTTTAGTTTTACACTGTTCCTTTTGCTCTACGGCCTTAATAATCGGGTCTGTAATACCCAATGTGAGTTTGCAAGGCGGTAGCCAAAGTCCCTAAAAAAGGTTGCACAGAAAACAAGATTTCAAATTGCTGAAAACAGAACTGCCGCACTCAAACTCGGCAGCAGGAGACTGCTACCTGAAAAGCTGAGAACTGCAGTAACTGTAAACTATTGACTGTGCACTGCCAACTGTTAGGGCACCTCTACCTTGTTGAGGATCTCGGAGATAATCTCCTCCGAAGTGACGTTGTTCGCCTCGGCCTCGTAGCTCAAGCCGATACGGTGACGGAGCACGTCATGACATACCGCACGGACGTCCTCGGGAATTACGTAACCACGGCGCTTAATAAACGCATAAGCCTTGCAAGCCATTGAGAGACTGATAGATGCACGAGGTGATGCGCCGCAGGATATCATATCCTTGAACTGGCCGAGGCCATACTGATCCGGGTAGCGAGTGGCGAAGACGATGTCCACGATGTACTTCTCGATCTTCTCATCCATATAAACGTCCTTGACCACGTCGCGGGCCCTTACGATGTCCTCTGGCTTGAGGATGGTGTCGGGTTTCGGGAAACTCTTGGCGAGGTTGTTGCGGATGATGAGCTGCTCCTCTTCCTTCTTCGGGTAGTCGATGATGACCTTGAGCATGAATCGGTCCACCTGCGCCTCTGGCAGTGGGTACGTGCCCTCCTGCTCCACCGGGTTCTGGGTTGCCATTACGAGGAAAGGCTTCGCCATAGGGTATGTCTTGTCGCCAATGGTGACCTGGCGCTCCTGCATGGCCTCGAGGAGTGCGGACTGCACCTTTGCCGGGGCGCGGTTAATCTCGTCCGCAAGGATGAAGTTCGAGAAGATGGGGCCTTTCTTTACCTGGAACTCCTCTGTCTTCTGGCTGTAGATGAGGGTGCCGAGGATGTCGGCCGGCAGAAGGTCCGGCGTAAACTGTATGCGTGCGAAGTCTGCGTCGATGATTTTAGCCAAGGTGTTGATGGCAAGGGTTTTTGCCAAGCCTGGTACACCCTCCAGGAGGATGTGCCCATCGGAGAGGAGACCTATCATAAGGCTCTCTACGAGGTGCTTCTGACCAATGATTACCTTGTTCATCTCCATCGAGATGAGGTCAACAAACGAGCTCTCGTTCTTGATCCGCTCGTTCAACTCCTTGATGTTTATTGGTTCCATGTCGGATTTATATGTCTTTCGTTTTCCTTTTATTTCTATGGGGTTTTTCGCCAGATACCTCTATCTGACCACCCCTTACTTTTTTCCGAACGTAAAATTAACAATCTCCACTGACATTTTATATGCCTTACATTCAATTTTCAACCTAAGATGCGCATCTCAACGCGACTTTCGATTATTTCTCAACATTATCTTTACCAACGTCCAATTTCCTTCAACGAAAAAATATTTCAGAAAAATTGCCACACCTGTTGCAAATCCCAAAACAATGACCTAATTTTGCACCGTCAAACGAAAAGGATGACACCTTAAAACTACTGGCCGATTCGTCTAACGGTTAGGACATCAGATTCTCAATCTGGCAATAAG
>CAVGTO010000028.1:0-20169 GCA_963631865.1 Eggerthellaceae bacterium | reverse complement strand
CTACAAACTTAAGTAGTGCGCCATGTATAGAAATTAGCTGTTAGTTTTTCTTAGCTTCCTTAGCGGCATCACTGTAGCGGAAGCCCATCACGATGACATCGTCCACAGGATCGACATTATGTCGCCAAGCGTCATAGTTTTCGTTGAGCTTGCGCAGCTGATCCTCCATAGGGAGGGCGGATATATCCTCGAGCATTGACGTGAAACGCTTCGTGGAGAACTTTACAGCGTCGTCGTCGTCAATCTTGGCGTGTGTAGTCTCGTCTTTCGACGGGTCGGCCCCGAGCTGGTCAGTATAGCCGTCGGAACACATATAGAGGCAATCGCCATCGAGGAGCTGGGTAGTGGTCTCTGTAAACTCATTGTCATTCCAGACGTCGCCAATAGCGCGGCGGGTGCCCTTGATGGTGGTAAGTTTGCCCTTGCGGACAATGAAGAGAGGACGCTTGGCGGCAGCGGAAACCATGACGCCGGTCTTCATATCGACATCGATAATGACGCAATCCATACCATCTCGCGTCTCGACAGTCTGATTCTTATTGAGCGTCTGCTTCACTTCACTATCAAGTTTCTCAAGGAGAGGTTTCGGGTGGCGCATCTCAGGGTCACGGGTAGCGTCGTTGAGGATGGTGGTGCCGATGAGGGTCATAAATGCGCCTGGGACACCGTGGCCAGTACAGTCGGCGCAGCAGATGAGAGCATGGTCGCCATACATACTAAACCAATAGAAATCGCCACTGACAATATCACGCGGGCGGAACATAAGGAGAGAGTCCGCGAATGGGAGATCCTTGAGGCTAGTGCGAGAGGGGAGAACGGCGGTCTGGATGCGATTGGCATATGTGATACTGCCAGTGATATCCTTATTTTTTCGCTCAATCTCGTTCTTCTTCTCGTTTATCTCCTTTGTTTGGCGAGCCACCTCGTCCTCAAGTTCCTTTTGGCGAGCCATAAGTTTGCGCTCACGCCATTTGGAGAAAGAGCGGACACCGAGTATGAGAAGCACGAAAGCGAAGATGGGGAACCAGAACATCTTCCAGAACGGCTTGTCGATGTGGATACGGATCTTGAGCGGTTGCTGGCTAACGATGCCAGAGCTATTGAAAGCGCGGATATTGAGAATGTAATCGCCATCGGGGATGTAGTCGAACTCCTTGTGGTTCTGCGTGCCGAGAGGCATCCAATGCGGTTCGGACTTCTCATCGAGACGCTGCATCCAATACTCGTACGTGACGTTGGACTGGTCCTTCATGCAGATACCGACAAACTCAAACTCAAGTTTGTCCGGGTCGCCACTATATGGGTAACTGAGGTCAATCTCGTCGTGGATGTCATGCTTGTGACCAGAGATCACGACATTCGTGAGATTCATAATAGGAGCCACACTGTTGCGACGGTCGTAGGCGCTAATATAATGGACTGCACCAACTGCCGTTGTAAACCAGATGTCGCCGTTGGGGGCCTGGGTGGCACCATTGAACTCATAGTCCATGCCGCTGCCCTGACCATAAGTACGGATATTGCCATTAGAGAGGTCTATGCAACTGAGGCCAGGCTGGTGGCATATCCAGATATGGCCATTGCCATCGCGAGAGATGCCATAGCAATAGTTCTTGTAGAGGCCATCGGACGTGGTTATGGAGACCACTGAATCGTTGTTTGTGCAGAGGATGCCATTGTTGACCGTAGCAAGCCAGAAACGGTCGCGGTCGTCAAAGGACATGCCTGCCACGTCAACAGGCACATCGGCAAGTCGATGAACATCAAATTCGTCGTCGTTAAAAAGCATAGCTATGCCGCTATCCTTTGTGCCAAACCACAATTGGCCTTCGCGGTCGAGCTTTACGAAATTGACATTATTGTGAGGTAGACCTTCGGTGGTGGTAAAAACACGCGTCTTGGCCGAGTTGATGTCGTAGACCACGAGACCGCCAGTCGTTGCAATATAAAGCTTTGCGCTGTCGAGCGTCATATCGTTGACAGTCATCTGGCTGTGCTGGATATCGCCAAGAGCGAGACGACGGTATCGGCTCTCACCATCTCGACGGATGTAAACGCCCTCGCCACGAGTACCGACGTATTGCACATGCCTCTTGTCGTCGAAGACTATACGCGTTATATCCTTACGATCGGGGAGACCTGAGGTGGCATCTAAGTACTCAAAGTTGGACATACATTTTGTGTCCATATTGATGAGTCCATCTGTAAGGCCGAGCCAAAGACGCTCCCCATGGATTTGGGACGAGATGACGCGACTGCGAGAGAGTCCGATATCGGCAAGGTTGTACTGTGCGAAATAGTTATTAATCCAAGCGACGACACCACTGCCGTAGGTAGCGAACCAGAAGATGCCCTCGCGGTCGACCATAATATCGGCCACATAATTATTGCCAAGGCCGTTCTGCTCATCGAGAGTAAGTGCCTCGACGTAGTCCTGCGTATCTTCGCGGTATTCCCACTCCTTGACGCCATCGCCCCAAGTGGCGAGATAGAGATTACCACTCTCCTCTTCGTAGATGGCGCGGATGTCGTAGGCAGCAATCTTGCCAGAAGAGCAAGCCTTAGTGCACTGGCTAAGAAGATGGGCTCCATTAGTAGGCGAATAACGATAGATGCTACCATCGTCAAAACCAACCCAATAATCGGATCCGCGGCGGGTAGGTTTGATGCAATTGACTGTTGTGGCAGGGAGATCGTCAATCTCCTCGGGCGCATGGACAGTGCCATCAACATCGACGCGGACAGTGAGCAGGCCGTCAGAAGTGCCGACAAGGAGAATCATAGAATTGACGGCGCAAATAGAGGTATACATACGGCCACCAAACATCTCGTCGTCGAAATAGGTGGTCATCTTGTGGTCAGGGGAAATCTTTACGATACCCATATTCTGTTCGACGGCCCAGATATTGCCACGGTCGTCGAGACACATATCCTTAATTGGGGCCTGCATCTCGTCCACAGCAGGCATCTTGACGAACTTGCGGCCGTCGTTGTAGGTGAAAGTACCGTTGCCATGGCCACACCAAAGGAGACCATCGGTGTCGATAATCATGTCGGAGATGTAGTTATCCGACAGAGAGTCGCGGGTGCTGGAGTTTATGAAGTGTAGGCCGTCGTAGCGCGAGAGCCCCTCGGCCATTCCAATCCAGACAAAGCCATTATCATCCTGCACCAGGCTATAGATATAGTTTTGAGGCAGACCTTGCGCATTGGTGAACTTCGAGAGATTGAAGTTTTGCGACAAAGCGGAGCCCACTCCCGCAAAGAGGAGCAGCGCAGCCATTGCCAGTTTCTTTAATGTAACCATTAGCCTGATTCTTTTAAGCAGTCAAATAAACAGTCAATTAACGGTCAGATAAACGGCTAAAACCTGCATCCGCCCAAGCCCTTCATAGGGGCGGTTCGGATGCAGATAATAGCTCTGTAATTATATGACGTAGAGCAGTATGGGCTCCTGGAGGTTTGGAGTCCATAGCTCACGGGATCTTTATCGTTTCGGCTTTATACCGATAGTGTACTTATACTTGGGTATGCCACCAATAGGCACACTATAGAACGGCATAAGCTCACCGTATTGGTTCTCAAGGTAGATGACCACGTTATTGTTCTTGAGGGGCTTGTTCTTGAACTTGATCATCTGGATGTCCCATGAAGTGTTCTTCTCCTCATCGGCCACCTTATGGGTACTGGTGACCCACTCATTGTTGCCGCTGACCTTCATCATCTCGCCATTCTTAGCGACAGAGATAATGCGGAGCATACCATCGCTATCCCAGTCGAAGTTGCTCTGTTTGAGTGAGATGGTCTTGTCATCGATATAAGGATAGATATGCGAGACCTCTGTAGCGGAGTCATGCATACGGAACTTATACTTGAAGTAGTAGGCGAAAGCGCCATCGACCTTCACGTTCTCATCCTTCTTGCGGCTGAGGAAGAGACGGTACATATTGCCGTCGTCACCAGAGATGCCCTCAATTACGAGTTTAAAAGTGCGGCCACCGAACTCAGGAAGATCCTCACCCTCGGACGGGTTGAAAGGGCCAAAGGTGTACCACTTGTCGTCGTAATTAGGGTCTACGCCAAAGGTCTTAGTGGCCAGCATAGTGCCACTCTTATATTTGCCGTTGATATTTCCTTTCTGGGCATCCTTGTTGGAGCAAGACTCCTTGCCGCCGTATACGCTGAAACGGGTCTTAGTGTTGAATTCTCCACGGACTTCATCGTTCTTTCCGCCACAATCCGGGTCGAAGACGCGGATGTAGATAGGGGTGGCGCAATCGGCCGGGATGGAGAAGAAGATAATCTGAACAAAATTGTCGTCGCCCCACTCAGTCTGACTATTCTTGCCGAAAGTCATGAGGAATGGGATGTTTTCATCGGCACCAGGGACGGGCTGAGCCGTGGCGACAGTAAAACTCAGAAGGGCGGCAATGCCCAAAATCAGTCGCTTGATCATAATTGTAGGGAACTAAAGAACAGGGAATAGTTAGAATTTCGTGAATAGGGGTATTGTCTCTTTGCCAAGATGGGTCGTGGCATCTATGAAAGAGAAGTTGAGGTTATTTGACAGTCACCTCAACCCAAGTACACCTCTTCCAAGCAACGTTCCTTGCATCAATCGTGCCACACTCGACGCGATAGGTGCCCGGCTTTGAGAAAATAGTTGATACAGTGCTACCTTTTATCTGATCGCCATTGCCCATAGTCCAATAGAACTCACTGGGATGGAAATCAGGCATACCCTCGGTGTTGGCAGAGAAAGTCACGACTTTACCCGCCTTAATTTCTTCGGGCACAACGATTTCGACTTGCTCGGGCTTTACTATCTCAAGGTCATATTGCGCAAGAGAGAACATCTCCTCACCCGAAGTCTTGTCGAGGACACTGAGTTCGACAGTGTAATGGCCGGTGCCGGGATAGCAGTGGCTAACCTCAAGGCCAAGAGCTGACTCGCCATCGCCGAAAGACCAACGGCATTGGAATGTAGTTGTGTCATAGTTCTCGGCCGACGCCTCGTAGAGAGTGTAGCAGAGATCCATCTTTTGGAGAGGTTCGGACTCAGGAAATGTCGGGAAAGTGCGGCGGAAAAAATATATCTGGTCCTTGCCGTCGCGATTGGAAGTGACATAGCCCCAACGTTCATCCTCGCTATAATAGAGACCGTAGTCATCGCGCAAAGAATTGATACCATCATCTACTTTCTGAGGTTCTGAGAAAGTGCCATCCTCACCCATCAGTGTATAGTAGATATCGAGGCCTTGGCTATCGTCACGCCCGTCGGAAGCGAAGAAAATCTTGCCAGAAGAATGGATATAAGGGGCGGTCTCGATGCCAGGAGTATTAACCACGGGGCCCATATTCTTAGGCTCGCTCCAGCCACTAAACGTCATCTGACAATAATAGAGATCCGCACGACCTTGTCCGCCACGAGCATCCGAAGCGAAGACCATAAGGCGGCCGTCGGGTGAAACGGAAGCCATGCCAGAACTTGCACCCTCGGGGGTGTCGATAAGGCGACCTTTGGTATCAGAGGCAGAGGCGTAGCGGCGTATTTCCATTGGCGAACCGCGGAGGACGCTCTTCTCCATATCGTTCTCAGTGACGTAGGCTGCGCCATCGGGGTCGAAAGAGAGGCAGAATTGGTTGGTACCGGAACCGGCGTTCTCGAAATAAGGTTTGATCGAGCCGGAAGGCATACGGTTCTTAATCCTTACCTTATAAAGTTTGTAGAGGAATTGGTTGCGCTGGTTGAAGTAGGTCTTGCCGATGTCCCACTTCTTGTCGCTCGCGAAATAGAGAGTAGAGTCGCGGAGGACAGGGTATATTGTTTGGGCATCGGACGGGCCGAGATTGAGCGGCGTGATGTCGAGGTCCTGCGCATTGGCTGCTGAGAGAGACATCACTAAACCGGCGGCGGCCAGCGTGAGAGCCTTAAATTGGTTCATAACAATCATTTTTGCTCGCTCGGTTTAATAGAAACGGTGGCTTACGGTGCGGACCTTGTAAACGAAATCATATTGGAAGGAGATTTCGTGGGAGCCACTGTTGTAGCTCTTGAGGTCGCCAAGGCTCATAGTGTAGCTATAAGCCACCTTGATTCGGGAATTTGGGCAGACGGCGATGCCTGCCGTGGCATCCTTGTTCGTGCGATAGGCAATGGTTAGCCAGAAGAAGTCGCTCCAAATGGCAGAGACGCTGACGTTGGCAGCCAAATCTGTAGCTTTACTATAGTCGGCAAGCACAGAGGGCTGGAGGGCAAAATTGCGCGAGAGGTCGAACCAATAGCCGCCACAGAGCAGATACGTGGCGTCGGCAGGAGCGAACTCGGTATCCACCTTGTCGAAATCGTTAGTTACGAGGAAAGAAGTGGTGCTGACGCCAGCGAAAAATTTATCGCCATAGACACTTACGCCAAAGCCCAGCAGAGGAGCCACACCAGTATACTTCTCGGCAAAGATAGGGTCGTCGGTCTGCATCGTACGCACCTTCGTCCAATCGACGGAGCGGAAAGCGATGCCAGGCTGAAGTGCGAGGCCGAGCCACGTACGGTAGCCAATCTTGGTACGGTAGCCGACCGAGAGCTCAAGGCCCGAGTTACGGCTCTCGTGTATATCTTGATTGTAGAGGCTAAGGCCGAGAGTAATCTTCTCGTGGCGCAAAGGTGTGTTTGCCGTGATGAGCTCACTAGTTGGTGCGCTCTCAATGCCCGCCCATTGCTTTCGGAAACTGCCGAAAAGGCTAAGGCCCTCACGGGAGCCGGCAAAGGCAGGGTTGACGGCAAAATAGTTGTGCATATATTGGGACACGACCAACTCGTTCTGCGCCGAAGCGCCCGAACCGGCCATGAGGCAAGCGGCAAAGGCAGCCGCTATTATGATAAGTCTCTTTATCATCCTAAGAATGAATGGAGTTGGGAACTTGTCTACGTAGCAAAGGATTAATTTGTTGTACGCTTGATGGCAAGCGTCTCCTTGATGGTCTGGATGCCATCGCCCTTAAGGACGTAGACGTAGTAACCGTCGTCCAAGCCATCGGCGGCCCACCCGTTGCGGTAGTTAGCGAGCTCGTATATGATCTTGCCGCGGGAATTGTAGACATAGAGATTGTTCTGCGCCGGCAAACGCTCAATGACGAGGTAGTCATTTTTGCCATCGCCATTGGGGCTGAAAGCATTAGGATAGCGCAGCGGCATATCGAAATAGACGAATATGGTGGCAGTATCCGATGGGCATTCGACGAAGCCTAAGCCAGACGGGGCAACCTCGACTACGTAAGCGCCGATCTTACCTTCCATATTAGACCACAAATAAGCGGAGGAAGTCTGACTGTCGCAACCAGCATTGTAATCTCGATAGGTAGGGAGGATACCCCAAATGAAATTATCGTAATCGTCGGTCGGGATAGAATTGAGAGCGACCTCCGTGGTCTCACAATAGACAGAGTCCGAGGCGAAAGAGACGACAGGCTTGCGGTCGCGGACCGTGATGCCACCGTGGATCATATCATCGGAAGAGGCATTGCTTACACAACCATTGGCATCGGCCAACTCGGTAATGGTGACGCGGCCTGCAGTGCTCGCGTGGGCATTGCGGAGGGTGTGGAAGCCAGCCGAGAGAGATGTATACTTGTCGCCAGTAGAGAGGGTGGCGGACATTGGAGCTTCGCCAGAGATGGTTAGCTCAGCGGAGAAGTCGCGAGCGATGTCGTCTGCATCGTCGGAAGATGTGCAAATATGGATTGCACCATCGGGATAGGTATACTCGTTGAGGCTGAGCGTTGCCTCGGGCTGACCGAGGAGGGTTATCTGCTTGGAATATTCGGTGGTGCAAGTGCCGCCAACGATCTGGCGGACAGTAACTGTGGTTGTGCGGGTAGTGGAGCTGTAGATGCCGCCGGAGTAACGATTGCGTTGAGCAAGAGTGGCATTGGGGCCGTCGCCGACAATGGTAAATTCGCTATTGTTGGAGACAGTCCACTCATAAGATGAGACATCGGACCATGCGCTACCAGTCTCGAGGGTTGTGCCGAAGCCGCAGATATCGGCATCGCCGAGGATTGAGAGACGGCGCTGGTCGGAGACGTCGTCACCTGCCACGGGGGTGCCATAGACATGCCACGTAAGCGATGATGGCTCCGCAATAGTGAAGTCGAGATGGTCGCTAGCGCTGTTCTCGAGGTATGCGCTTATGATGGTCAAAGTTTTCTCGGCGTGACCGGTCTCGACGTTGTATGTACCGCTGCCGAGAGTGATATCTGTTGTCTTACCGTCGATTATCTGGTTGCTGCAATCGAAGTTGGCCGTCTTATGCGAACCGTCGTCGTATGTCACCACAAGTCTGGAGTAGGACTTAACGGTCTCTCCATCTACTCCATCGATGACGAAAGCGGCGGAGAGATTCTCAAGGTATTCGCAGACGCTCTTGCTTGCCGCATCGCATTTTATGGTGGGTGTGGAGTTCTGGGCATAGCAATCGGAGCCGAACCCGAAGTTCAGCACGCCAGCCAATCCTAGGACTACAATGTGTTTAATTTTCATAAGCAAAACAGGCGAGGGGATGTCCCGCAAAAACGAAACCGTCGCAGCCAACAGGCAGCCGCAGTTCATAACATTTTAGAGGCTAAAGTTACTAATTTGCGGAGTAAAAGCGAAATTGGAGGGCTCAAAAAAGCCACGAAGCAAAAAAATGAGATAAATGGATAAAATAGTACACGTTTTGCGGAGATGGGACACATTGCAGGAGACATTGCGTGTCTTCTATTTTTTTTGGGGGGTGGGGGGAAAATAGCGGGGCGGGACAGAAATGAGCGGGAGGAAACGAGGTAAAACAAACGCAGTCCTCAGAAAGCCAAAGGCCTTCCAAGGACTGCGAACACTAAAAACTGAATGAAGAAAAATTGGCGGGCGCCGAAAGCATATACGGCAACCCGACAAATGGGGTTACTATATTCCGAAGTTTACACCGACGGTATAAATGCCGCCGATCTTATCGGTATAGATAAACTCTTGCCTATTGGAGTTGAAGAGGTTATGAGCGCAGAAGAAGACCTCGCACTTATTGGTCGGCTTATAGCCGACCTTTAGATTGACGGTGCAGCGCGGGTCTATTTTCTGGGTGCCGAAGAGAGTGGTGTACTCGCGTTTGCCGATGACGTTGGCGAAAGCCGAGACATTCCATTTGTCGGTAGGTTTGTAGATAACTCCAACCATGCCGTAGACAGAGGGGGCAGCCTTGTGGCGATAGTTGTCCTGGGTTGTGTAGGGCTCGGCGACACTAGTGCCGAGGTAGTATTCATCGCTCGAATCATCGTAGCGCACGTTGTACTTGAGCGCATAGTAGACACCGAGAGGACGGTCGACGCCTTCTACGGCTGGGCCGCCATTGTAAGCGGCAAGAAGCGATGCGAGATATTGTTCTTGCTCATCCTTACTCATTGCATTGTAGGCAGCGACAGGTGCGTCGATATCAGCATAGCCCATACAATCTTGCAAATATTGCAATGCCGAGCCACCGGTAGCCTGAGCCGTGGCGGCGCCCGTAAGGACTTCGGTGGCGAGGGGCGTAATACCACGCTGGTCGTCATAGAGAGCAGAAAGGCTCTGAGTGAGCTGACGGGCGATCATCTCGGCCTGGGAGTACTGATAGTAGTTGTCTATGGTGGTGCGCTGGATGTTGGCATTCACCTTGGCAATGAGTTTTGGCGAGATAATCCAGTCGATGTTGAGACCAACGCCCAATTGGTGGACGACGAAAGGCATCTCGTCATAGCGGATATAGCTCTTGGTGTAGAGGCTATTCGCGAGATTTGCAGAAATTTGGTCCATACCGATGGCGCCCGAGAGCACGCCAGCGAGAATAGTAGAGAGTGAGTTGCCACTTGCCACCACATTGCTCTCGTAGCTCTTGAGTTCACCGTAGTCGGAACTACGAGAGTAGAAGGCCTCGGCATCGACGAGGAGACTGGAAGAGGGCTTCCAACGGTAGCCTACCTCGTAGTTGTCGATGTGCATAAGGGAAGCGTCCTCATTGCCGAGGAACTGTATGTAGCGAGGGTTAGAGCCATTGGCGCGACTCCAGTTGAAGTTGGAACTCGTATTGGCAAGGGTCGCCGAGCGGAAGGAACGTCCGTAGACGAGGCGAATGAAATTATTGCTGTTGATGAGATAGTTGGCCGCAAGCTGCCAAGAGAGGTTCCACTTGTCGGGGATGCTGGTCTTGTCGCCGCGGATGGCGGCAACGAGACGGAAGTTGCCAGTCTTGAGGTCGAAACGGACGCTGGGAGCGATATCGGTAAGTTTGGCAGAGTTCATACCTTTGGAGTAGTAGCCCCAATAGCCAGACATCTCGATTGGACCATTGCCATCGCCATAGTCGTAATAGACAGGCTCACGATCCTTGTACTCAATAAATTGATAGCTGACGCCAGGACGGATGCCAAGTGGACCGACTTGAAAATCGTAATCCGCCTGGACATTGAAGTTGTGCGTCTTATCCATGCCGAAAGCATGAGAGCCGACAGAGAAAGCTACAGGGCCACCGCAGTAGTTGGCAGTGAAAGAGAGACCGCAAATTTTGGCATTGAGATTAGCATAGCCTGTTTTAGACTCACGGTAACGGAGAGCGATGTCCTCGTTGCCAACTGGGGTAGAGGCATAGAAGGCGTATTGGTAACCACCTTGGACGTCAAAACGGAGATTTTCGGAAGGTATAATGGAGATATAACCATTGACACCAGTGTTTCGCCTCGCCACATCGGGCTCTCGCCAGTTGCCATCAACATCGGCATCTTCGGATATCGTCGTTAGGAAAGAGTATGAGCCATCGTCGTTCTGCGAACCCGTGTAGAGGTTCTTTATTTGCGACACGGAGAGAGCAGCGCCGTCCGAGATGTCGGTGATTTTGCCAGCCTCAATGGCAGATTTGTATTCGTCGGCCGTCAGGGTTGAAGAGGATGCGAAGAGGTTGGCATCATTAAGGACGTAATAGCCGTCCTGGGGGATGAATGGCAGAAGGTTGTTCTGACGGTAGCGGATCTGATAGTTGCCGGTGAGCCCGAGAGCAAGGATATGGTTTACGCTTTTGCGGAGGCCGAAGTCGGCGCTAGCGGTCCTGTTGCCAACCTGGAGGTTACCCTGGACAAGAGTGTTTGCCGCATCGGGTTTCTGGGTGATGATGTTGACCACGCCATTAACCGCATTGGGGCCATAGAGTGCGGATGTTGCGCCACGGACAACCTCAATGCGGTCGACGTCCTCGATGCTGACGGGGAGGGTCTCGAAGAATGGTGCGCCGATGGCATAGTTGTGGGTTATGCGGCCGTCGACCATTACGAGGATGTTGGCGTTCTCAGTGTAGAGAAGCATGTTATTGTCCGGGATGTTGGAGAGGCCACGCATCTGGACGTCATAGACACCATTGGTCTTCTCGGAGACAATCATGCCAGGAATGAGACGGAAAGCCTCCTCGATGGTCGAGACTCCGTAGGTGCGCATCTCGTCGCGGGTGATGACGGTAGACGAGAGCGGAGAAGTGAACGTCTGCTCCTCCTCCTTGGAAGCAGAGGAGACGTTCTTGTTCATAATAAGCTCGAAAAGTTCGTCCAAAGAGTTGACCCCGAGGGTTTCCGCAGCCGCCATAAGTTGTTCGAGAGGCAGCTCGGAAAGTTGCTCGGTGCTCATAGCAAGAATCTGCTCACGCGTCAGGCGCCCCTGCGCACATATCCCTGCGGAGAGAGAGCAGACGAGTATGGCTGTAATGAGTTTTTTCATAGTGAAAGACGGTCTTTAGTGATTTGGATTAGTGGTAGTAGAGAGATTTTTAGGTGTCATCAAGGGGAAAATGGAGATACCCCCTGACGCCTGATAGTTCTAATTACGAATTTATATAAATAGCGAGACACAATCAACACGTAAAGCCATGAATTCCACCGATAGGCAGAAATAAGTGACGAATGGCTAAAAAATAGCGATAATATTCCAAAAACGGACAACAAGAGCAAAAGACAGGCAAGCGAGCGCGCCGAGAGAAAAAGAGAGCTAAATTCGCGTAGATATACAAAAGAGAGTGAGCCATATGACCTACGTAGACCTCCTTCTGCCCCTGCCACTGCAAAGCCTCTACACATACGAGGTGCCGCAAAGCATGCAAAGCCTTGTGCGCCGCGGATGCCGAGCCCTCGTGCAGTTTGGCAAGAAAAAGTTCTACGCAGGAATAATAATGGAAGTCCACGACCGCAAACCGAGTTACGAAACCAAGCCGCTCTGCGAGATTGTGGACACGGAGCCAATCGTGACAGAAGCTCAGCTTATGCTATGGCAATGGATTGCGGACTACTACATATGCACCCTCGGCGAAGTCTTGAAAGCCGCCATGCCACAGGGTCTCAAGCTCGAGAGCGAGAGCAAACTGATGTATAACGCCCAATTCGACCCCACCGAGCAATCCGAAGACGGGCAACCGGCACACGCCCTCACCCCCCGACAGGCCCAGGTGCTCGACTTTATTCGCGAAAAGAAAGTCTGCACAATAAGCGACGTGGCCAACCATCTCGACGGAGTGAACCCCGTCAGCCACATCCGTGCCCTACTGGACTGCCAAGCCATATACATAAGCGAAGAGCTGCGCGACTCCTACAAACCCAAATACGTCAAGGCCTACAGCCTCAGCCGCGACTTCCGCAACGAGGACGAGATACTATCCACAATAACGGCCCTTGAGAACCGAGCCCCACGGCAACTCGAGGCCCTCATGGCCTTCATACAAGCTGCGGGAGGGATGGGCAAGGCAACAGAAGGAATCCGCATAAGGCAAGACGCTGACGAAAAGTTAAAGGGCTACACCGCACAAATTGGCGAACTCGCCAAGAAGGGCATTATGGAGATTGAGACAATAGAGGTGTCGCGCCTAAAGTCCCATAACGAAGCTCCCTCGCAGCCCAATGAATTGACCGAGATACAAGCCGAGGCCAAGACCCAACTTGAGGACGAGATGGCCAAAGGTCACCCAGTGTTGCTCTACGGAGTTACGGGCTCCGGCAAGACGGAGATATACATCCACCTGATAGACAAGACGCTCCGCGAAGGCAAAAACGTGCTCTACCTGCTGCCCGAGATTGCGCTTACCACACAGATAACCGACCGACTGCGCCGACATTTTGGAGACCAGATGGCAGTCTACCACAGCAAGTTCTCCGATGCCGAGCGCGTAGAGGTTTGGAAGAAGTTGCTCAGTCCGACACCGCCACGCCTCATCTTGGGAGTGCGCTCATCGATACTTCTGCCGCTTTCCGCCCTTGGGCTCATCATAGTGGACGAGGAGCACGAGAGCAGCTATAAGCAATACGACCCCGCCCCACGATACAACGCGCGCGACATGGCAGTTGTCTTGGCAGGACAGAACAAGAAGTCGGGCTGCGGCATAATACTTGGCAGCGCGACGCCGAGCCTTGAGAGCTGGGCGAATGTCGGGGCCGGACGTTATGGCCTCGTCAGGCTCACCAAACGTCATGCGGGTCTCGAATTGCCCACCATCGAGGTTATCGATATGGCAGAGGCTCGCAAGAAGAAGGCCACGCAATCAATGTTCTCACTTCGATTGAAAGAGGTTGTCGAGAACGCCGTCAATAGGCATGAGCAGGTCATCTTGTTTCAAAACAGGCGTGGCTTCTCGCCCATCGTGGAGTGCAAACAATGCGCGTTGGTGCCCAAATGCGTCAGTTGCGACGTGAGTCTGACGTACCACAAATCGTCAAACATGCTCGTCTGCCACTACTGCGGATACTCGACTCCCATGCCGACCACATGCCCGGCATGCGGCAACCCGAGTCTCGCCCCTCAAGGCTTCGGCACGGAAAAAATAGAGGAGGCTTGCAAAGAGCTGTTCCCGACAGCACGCGTGGCACGCATGGACCTCGATACGGCACGCAGCCGTAAATCTTTCGAGGAGATTATAACGGCCTTTGCGGCACGCGAATACGACATACTCATCGGCACGCAGATGGTGGCCAAGGGCTTGGACTTCGACGGCGTATCAACCGTCGGCATAATGAACGCAGACGCCCTAATAAACATGCCGGACTTCCGAGCCGACGAACGAGCCTATCAGCTTATGGCGCAAGTCAGTGGCCGAGCCGGGCGCAAAGGCAGTCAAGGCCACGTGTATATACAGACCAGCAAGCCAAGCAACCCAGTGGTGCAAAACGTACGCGAGGGAGACTTCGAGGGCAACGCCAAACGCATCACACAAGAGCGTATGGCATACCACTTCCCGCCCTTCTTCCGCCTCATGACGCTCACAGTGAAGCATCGCGACCAGATGACGGCCTTCCACGCCGCAAGCTTACTCGCCCAGAACCTTATGAAAAGGTTTGGCAACATCGTGAGCGGACCGATAATGCCTGTCGTTGGCAAGATATCTAATTTCTTTATGCAAGAGATTACGATAAAGATGCCACGTTCGGCCTCACCCAGCCAAGTGAAAGCCATTATGATGGAAGACGTGAACGCGCTCATAGCCGAACAACAGTTCAAAGCCACTGTGGTGAGGATTGACGTGGACCCATACTAGTTCTCAGTTAACAGTGCACAGTTACTGTTATTCTTGAATTCCATTTTTTTGGGGGGAGGGGAAAATTTCAACACAATAATATACAACAACAAACTGTTAACTGTTACTAGTTAACTGAATACGCATCAGATGAAGATAATAGCAGACGACAAGATACCTTTTCTGCGCGGGGCGCTTGAGCCCGTGGCAGAGGTCATTTATAAGGAAGGTAAAAGCATAAGCAGGGCGGACGTAATGGACTGCGACGCCATCGTCACGCGCACGCGCACACGCTGCGACTCGACATTGCTCGAAGGCACTAAGGTGCGCGGAATATTCACAGCCACAATAGGTTTCGACCATATTGACACTGCATATTGCCAGAGGTCGGGCATCTATTGGGAGAACGCCCCGGCATGCAACTCGCGCTCGGTGGAGCAGTACATAGCTTCGGCACTGAGCGTACTGAAACTCAAATATGGGATGACGCTGCGCGGCAAGACCATTGCAGTTGTTGGCGTCGGCCACGTGGGCAGCCTGGTAGCCGCACTATGCGAAAAACTTGGCATGAGAGTGCTGCGTGTAGATCCTCCAAGAGCGGCGGCCGAAGGTCCCGATGGCTTCACCAAATATGAGGACGCCCTGCCGCAAGCCGACATAGTAACCTACCACACGCCA
Organism: Eggerthellaceae bacterium; assembly: GCA_963631865.1. Lineage (GTDB taxonomy): Bacteria > Bacteroidota > Bacteroidia > Bacteroidales > Marinilabiliaceae > W3P20-009. The sequence goes on along the minus strand of CAVGTO010000028.1, from coordinate 4,948 downwards.
CTTATCGCCAAAGGAGACCACCCCACCCTGCATATGCTCGGCAGCGACGCCCTTTCGCTCCTCAAACCCGGCGTAACAATTATCAATTCGAGCCGCGGACCAGTATGCGGCACACGTTCACTTGTAAGCGGACTGCGCAACGGACGCATTGGCCATGCCGTGATTGATGTATGGGAGAACGAGCCGGACATCAGTCGCGACTTGCTCTCCTTGGCCACTATCGCCACCCCACACATCGCAGGATACAGCACCGACAGCAAACTCCGCGGCACCATGATGGCCGTGAAGGCTCTCTGCTGCCACTTCGGAATAGAGACTCCATGGACGCCACCGACATTGCCGGAGCCAGCCGCACCCGTATTCGACCCTGCGGGCTGCGCCGACGCCGAGGAAGCCGCCGCACGCATGTTCCTCCATATCTACGACATCGAGGCAGATTGCAAGGCCTTGCGTGAGCATACCGAGGCTTTCGAGAAGTTGCGCGGCGACTACCACTTGCGCCGCGAGATAGACTCGTTCCACCTGACAGACGGGGCTTGCCATGCAGATTGGTTGCGTCAGTTTGGAATCAAGTAGGGCGGACTGATTTTTCATTATGGCATCTGTATCGACCTCCGTGGCGGGCATAGTGATTTCTACGGTTCGCTATGGCGACAATGGCGTGGTGGCAAACGTGCTGACATGCGATGAGGGTCGGCGTGCGTATATGGCATCGGCGACTGGAGGGAAGAGTGGCAAGGGTGGACGCATGGCAATGCTTATGCCATTGTCGCTCATCGAGTTCGTGGCATCTGGCATTAAACGGACGACCATGCCGAGAATGAGTCAGACCCGCTTTCGGAGACCTCTGGGCAAAATACCTTTCGACCCCACCAGGCGGGCAGTGGCGATGTTCGTGGCGGAGCTGCTTACGAGGGCCGTGCCGGAAGAAGTGCCGGACCCTGTACTTTTCGACTTCGTAGACGCGAGTATCTCTATACTTGACGACGACATAGACGGGACGTACAATTTCCACCTTTGGTTTATGATGCACCTTGCCGACCATCTCGGCATAGGTCCGGAGCGCAACACCACTGACAGCAACATCTTCGACATGGAGGCGGGACTATGGGCGGACAGACTGCCACCCCACCCTTTCACCGTCTGCGGACGCGAAGCCGAATTGTGGGAAGCTCTCGGGGAAACAGATGTTACGGACCTCGCCAGCATCACTATGACGCGTTCGGAACGCCAACGCATGATAGACCTTATGAGCCAATATTACAAAATCCACCTACCAGGTTTCGGACAATTAAAGTCGCAGACAATACTCGCCATGCTAAACTAAGGGCTAAACCATAGGGCATGAAAAAATAGACGGTCGGTTAACAAAAAGACCGATTTTATTTTAAACTCTTGCAAAAATCAGATAAAAAATTTACTTTTAACACGTTGGCAAGAGACCCCTCTAATTATGGAACAAGAATACGACCCGAGCATTGATCAGAGTGCCGAGGAGATTTTCCAAGCCATGGCCCCACGCGTGTCGGCCGAGGACCTGGAGCGATTAAAAGAAGCTTATCGAGTGGCCCGCGAAGCGCATAAGAACCAAAAGCGCAAAAGCGGAGAGCCATATATCATACACCCGATAGCGGTGGCCCGCATTGCCGGGCTCGAACTACGGCTGGGTGCAAACCCAGTCATAGCGGCATTCCTCCACGACGTGGTGGAGGACACACCTTGCACGGTAGACGAAATAGAGAAGAAATTCGGGCCCGACGTAGCGTTCCTCGTACGAGTGGTGACCAAGCAGAAAAAAGACCACTACGAGATGAGCAAACAGCTCGACAACTTCAAACAGATACTCGACTCGGTGCGATATGACATCAGAGCCATCCTCGTGAAGCTGGCCGACCGACTGCACAATATGCGCACGCTCGACAGCATGAGGCCCGACAAACAGATGAAGATAGCCGGCGAGACCGACTACTTCTACGCCCCCCTTGCCAACCGACTAGGACTCTACACCATCAAGACCGAGCTCGAAAACCTCAGTTTCCGCTACCGATGCCCTCATGAGTATGCCAACATGGAAGACATGCTCAGCCAGGACCAGACAATAAACCGCAACGCACTCGAAGCCTTCGTGGCCAAGATTCGTGAAGTGCTCGACGCAAACGGCATCAGCGCACGAATAGAGATCGAGTACCGAATGCCATACAGCATATGGCGTAAGATGCAGAAGAACAAACGCGACTTCTGGCATACAGAGCACCGTCACTTCATCTCCGTAATCTTCCCCGACAAGCAAAATCGCACGGAGAAGAACATGTGCCTCCTCATATACTCACTCCTTACAGACAGATTTCGCGAAAAGCAAGGCGGAATTGCAAACTACGTGGACAACCCCAAGGGCAACGGCTACCGATGTTTCCACGTCAAGCTGCTCACCGACCTCGGACAATGGGAAGAAGTGCACATCAGCAGCGAGCAGATGGTCAAGGACTCGCGAATGGGCTGCATGGCCACCCGCTCGGAGGAGAACATCAACCAATGGCTCGAAAAATTCCGCACAGTACTCAAAGACCTCGCGCAGCAGAGCCAGACGGAGAACTTCATTGAGAACGTAGCCACGTCGTTCTACAACGACGACATTATGGTCTTTACGCCCCATGGACGCGCCGTAATACTCCCCAAGAAAGCCACAGCCCTCGACTTTGCTTTCGAGGTGCACAGCAAGATAGGCAGCCATGCCAAGTACGCGCGCATCAACGGCAAACTTTGCAGCGTAAAGACTGAACTCTGCCGCGGCGACTGCGTAGAGATTGGCACAGATGACAACATAGAGCCGCAACCCGATTGGCAAGAACACGTCCTGACATACAAAGCCAAGCGTTTCCTTCGCAACTACCTCACAACTAAGCCCAAGACAGCATACTGTCGATGCAAGGAGTGCCACCCAATTCCTGGCGACGAGGTGATTGGCTTCAAGGAGCAAAACGGCGGCGTGACGCTACATAAGCGCAACTGCCCAATCGTAATCCGTCTGGCCACGCAATATGGCGACTCTATTGTATCCGTAGACTTCAAGGAAGAGAGCGACAAGTTATACCCGGCGCAGGTACACATCAAAGCCATCGACCGATATCACTTGCTCTCGGACCTCATAGACTGCATAACGAACAAACTCGGCCTATCGATAGACAGCCTACATACCATTACGGAGGACAATATAGTAGATTGCTCCATCCGCTTCTACATTCACTCTTTCAACGAGTTGCTATACATCTCCACTCACCTCTATAAGATAGACGGTGTAGAGGAGGTACAGAAAGAGGATACGTGGTAAGAATAATCATGCGATAAGACGCAAACAAAAGACTCGCCCGAAGTAGCAGCAAATGCAACTTCGGGCGAGTTCTGTTATTCTGTATACAGGCTCTGCTTAGAGAGCTGTCAGGATCTGGTCTATCTTGGGAGTAAGGACAATCTCCGTGCGGCGGTTTTTGCAACGGCCGTCGGCTGTAGAGTTGTCGGCCACGGGATTGGTGTCGGCACGCCCAATGGCTTGGACACGGCTTTCGGGCACACCACCAGCCACGAGGATGCGGAGGACAGAAGTGGCGCGTTTTGCGCTCAAATCCCAGTTATCTTGGATTACCTGACCGCGGAGAGGCACATTATCCGTATGGCCCTCTACGGCAATATCCACGTCGGTAGTGACATCCTTGAGGACAGCGGCAATCTTGCGGATTGCGGCCACACCCTTGTTGTTGACCTCATACTGACCGGACTCGAAAAGGAGCTTCTCCTCGAGAGAGACGTAGACCTTGCCATCCTTATGCTCGACATTGAGTTCGTCGGACGAGAAGTCCACAAGGGCTTTGGCAATAGTGTTCTTGAGGTTCGCCATGGCCTCATCCTTGGCCTTGAGCTGCGACTCGAGTTCCTGCAGGCGCTTAGCTTGGCGCTCAATCTCGGCTTGATTGGCTTCGAGTTCGCGCTGTTGGCTGGCTATCTGCTGAGTCTTGTCGGCAAGGTCGGCCTTACTTTGCTCCAATTGCTGTTCACTTTCGGAGAGGGACTTATTGGCCTCGGCGAGAGCGGCCTTTTGCTGTTCGAGGCTGCGGGAGGAACTGATAAGCTTGTCGGTGCTGGTGGCCAATTCGTCTTGCATCTGCGAGAGATGGCTCATGAGAGAGCGGTACTCTGGCACGTCTCCCATCTTGGCCGCGAGGGCGGCAAGGTCGTTTTGGAGGACGTCGAGACGATTGGAGAGCGTCCTGTTGCGGACACCGGCGAGGGCAGTGTCCTGCGCCAAGGCCTGACTTCCTTTGCGGAGGTCGTCGAGCTCGGAATTCAGTTCGGCAAGTTGGGTGCGTAGCTGACTGATTGTCACGTCGCGAGCCTCGACTTTGCGCTGATTGTCGGCCGTTGCCTTTTGGCACTGCTGGAACTTGCTTGTCGGCACGCATGCCGACATAAGCAGCAGAGAGCCGATGGCAGGCAATAGAAATCTATTGTTCATAGGGCATTAGGCCTTAGGGATATTGCGGAGAACGGCACGGAGGAGGTCCCAGAACTTTTGGACAGTCTCGATGTTGACGCTCTCAGCTGGCGAATGGGGATGGAGAATCGTCGGGCCGAAGGAGACCATATCCCAGTTGGGATAAGAATCGGCAAGGATGCCACACTCAAGACCGGCATGGACAGCGTAGACATCGGGATCGGAGCCAAAGAGACCATTGTAAGTCTTCTTGACAATGCCAAGAAGCTCAGAATGCACATCGGGCTGCCAACCAGGGTATTCGCCCGAAGTCTCTACATGGGCATCGGCCATACGGAAGACACTATCGAGAGACGACACAACGTCATCGCGCTCACTCTCAACAGAGCTACGGACAAGGAAATTGACCGTAATAGTATCGCCCTCGGTCTTGACGATTGCCATATTAGACGACGTCTGAAC
>CAVGTO010000027.1:0-20233 GCA_963631865.1 Eggerthellaceae bacterium | reverse complement strand
GCCATTAATATCAATAACGTTAGTATTCACATCAGCAGCACTGCGGATGCCGCCCATACCCCAACCGTTAAAGTTGACGGTAGCATCGTCCCAAGCGTAGGAGTAGGTGAAGACGACCTTGTCAGTAGCGTCGAACTGCTCGAGGTCGGACTTGAGAATGCTAGAGCCCTTGAGAATATCGTATTTGTTGAGGTCGGTAGGAATAGAATTGTCCTTCTTAGTGCGGGTAACACTCTTGAAGTTGACGGTGAAAGGATAACCAGAAGCTGCATCAGCCTTGATGTAAATATTAGTTACAGCAGCTGCGCAGGTTGCTGCGCTAACCTCGAAAGTGATAGAAGATTCACCCTTTGCGAGGTTATTCCATTTCATACCAGTGTCAGAACCATCGCCCTTATCTTTGTCAACCTCAAAGCACAAAGTGTTCTCAGCGGGCTCAGCAAGCTCGATGTTGTAAGTATAGACGATGTCCTTCTCGGCAACAGGATCATAGGTAAGAGCAGAGCCGTCAGCGGCAAGAATCTTCTCGTAACCCCACTGACCTGTAAAGGAGATGCCGGTCACAGATACCTTAGTCTCGCATCCCCAAGAGACGCCACCGAGAGACTCGGCCTCGACTTCCGTTCCATCACTCTTGATAAGAATGAACTTAGTGATAGTCACAGACTCACCAGCCAGAGTGCACTGAACATTGAACGTGGCGATCTCTTCGTCAAGATCAGAATCAAATTGGCCAGTAACAACATTGTCGGTAGCATCAGCGAAATTGAAATACTTGTAGACGCCTTCGTCTTTGTCATCTACCATGACAGACTTACCAATCTTGAGGTGGACACCACCGCCCGCAAGGTTTACGAGGTCAGAGAACTCAACCTTGAAACCCTTGTAGTCAGACTTGGTGATTGAAGACGAGATGAGTTTGAACTCACCGTAACCGCTCGTGAAAGAGATTGCGGTCTTGACACCGGACGAGATTGGAGTTGCATTCCAAGTGTTGGAACTGCCAATAGTAAGCGTCTCGACATCGGCGGCGAAGCCTTGCTGTGCGATGAGGCCAGCGGCCAAAAGAAGTAATGCTCTCTTCATAGGCGCAGAGATTTGTTAAAAGTTCTGTTAACTAAGGGCAGCAGGTGAGTATGCGGCATTGCGGGCGTCCGTCTCACTCACAGCTCCTTATTCATTTATCGGTTCGAGAGCAAATATAAAAAGTGTTTACAGCATAAACAAGCATTTGCAAACATTTTTACGAACGGTATGGGATGATGGGATTATTTTTACCCACAGATTGCACGGATGCGCACGGTTTATGGGATTGGGGAAATGTCTCCCCGATTGGCACGGATTTCGCTCCGCTCAAATTGGATTAACACGGATTGAGCGGCAGAGGCGCCCCAGGCTTGTAGTCGGGAAGCGTTATTTATACAGCCGGAAAGAAGTGCGGTGGAGGGGTGTGATGCCAGACTTGGCTATGGCGGCATAGTGGTCGGCAGTGGGGTAGCCTTTGTTACCTTGCCAGTTATAGGCGGGATACACCTCGGCGAGACGAGTCATAATGTCGTCCCTAGTGGTCTTGGCAAGGATGCTGGCGGCAGCGATAGAGAGGTATTTGCCGTCGCCCTTCACGACGGTCTGATGGGGAATGAGGGTTGACTCGTCATGGAGACGGACGTCGTCGGCGCCATCGGATGGGAGACCGAGGCTCTCGAAATCTGTGTAATAGGGGTGGAAACGGTTGCCGTCTATTATAAGGTGCTGGGGGACGGGCGAGAGTTGGCGGATAGCGCGGTGCATCGCCAAGATACTGGCATTGAGGATATTGATAGAGTCAATCTCTTTGGGAGATGCGATACCAACAGCCCATGCCACGGCGACGCTCTCGACAATGGGGCGAAGCTCCTCACGGCGACGGGGAGACAACTTTTTACTGTCGTCAAGACCAGGGAGGTCGGCGGCCGTGATATTTTGAGGGAGAATTACGGCAGCGGCGACAACGGGTCCGGCGAGACAGCCACGGCCAGCCTCATCAGCTCCAGCCTCAATGAGGTCGGCCGAGAGATATGGGAGCAACGAATTGGCTGGTTTCATTTCTTAGAGTTGGAAAGACTCAAGTAGTTTCTTGAGGCGGACTGCCAGAGCCGCAAGTTCCTGAGCATTAGAGGCGAGGCCTTCGGAGTCGGAAGCCGTCTCCTGGGATACGGCACTTAGGCTCGTGGCAGCTTGGCTGATTTGGTCAAGGCCGGCGCCCTGCTCTCGGTTGGCGAGTGTTATCGTCTTGAGGCTCTCGGCCACGTCTTGCATCTGAGGAATAATCTCATCGATAAGGCGGTTGATATTCTCAGCACCCGAGATAGAAGCCGCACTTGTCTCGGACATTGCCAAGGCAGTCTGCTTTGTTTGCTCGGCAAGACGACCTACCTCACGAGCGACGACAGAGAAGCCGCGGCCAAGGGAACCTGCACGGGCGGCCTCGACTGAGGCATTGAGGCTGAGGACGGTGGTCTGACTTACAAGGCTATTAATAGAGCGGAGGGAGCCTGCAATCTGACGGGTAGCGTTCATGCTGTCGGTGGCCTTGTCGGCAATGGAGACTAGAGCAGTATTGGCGTCGGCCATAAGACGGTCGGTCTTCTGAGCACCTTCGGCAGTAGCCTGGACGCCGGCGTTCATTTCCTCAAGACTGGCGGTAACTTCTTGGAGGCTTGAGGCTTGGCGGGCAGAGACATCGGCAAGACGTTGACTTGCGCTGCCGATGCGAGCCGAGAGACTTTGCATCGACTTGCCTGTCTGAGTCAGGACGTCGAGAGAATCGCGGAGGAAATCCTGCATACGTTCCATAGCCTCGCCGAGCTCCTCAATCTCGTCGCCAGTATGACGAACGTCAACGGAGCCTGAAAGGTCGCCGGCGGCAATGCGCATGGCATCATCTCTCAGAGCAAGTAAAGGGCGAGTGACAGTGCGACGCATAAAGAGCCAAATTAGCCAAATGAAAAGGGCCGAGACGACAACCGACGCGAAGATGGCACTGGCAAGCATCTTGCCACCGACCTCGGACTGAACACGGGTATTGAGCCAAATATGTTGGAGGCCAAGCATATTACCCTCATAATCGAAGAGAGGCTTATAGACAGAGAAAACATCGTCGGAGCCCGCTTGCTCAACGAGTGTCATATCTTTGCGGCTCAAGAGAAGAGAGTCGGCCACCCAGGCTTGAGGTATAGGAAGACCGTGGATATCAATATCGTGGCCATCATAAGATGTTGCGGATATGCGATTGTTGCGGTAGACACTCATCTGACCGTCAACAATCGAAGCCATACTAATAAGGTATGGGTCACTCTCGACAACAGCGAGGTTAATGAGAACCATTGCCGCATCGCGTCCATTTGCATCCTGCCAAACATGCGCGGAGACAAGGCAGATGCCTTTGCCCATCACCTCAGCATAGCCATTGTAGCAGCGGTCGGGCGTCGTGGCTGCATAACGCAGGAGGTCGGTCACGGCATCGAGTTCCTCGGACGAATACCCCCTATAGCTTGTAGCCACAAGATTTTGCTTAGCATCGAGAAGGACGAATCCATTGAGACCGCGAGCCGCGACGCTGCCTTTAAGGAAGTCGGCTACAGGCTTGAGATTATGAGAGTTGAGAGCAGTATCTACCGCTACGAAATTTGCGGGGAGATGTTCGACGTAGTTACTGATCTCGGCGAGTTGCTTATCCTGGATTAAGGACAGCGAGCTCATCTTACCTGTAATCTGTTCTGAGAAATGACTAGAGAGGACGCGTCCGCCAGAGACAGAGGTTTTGACCAACAGGATCACGTTCATGACGACCGTGAATATGGCAAGGGCTATGGTCAGTTTGGCGAGGAGAGTTGAGGACCCGCGCTTTATTAAATTCTTGACCTTTTGATATTTGAGCATTCGGTAGGTAATGAATAGGGAGTGCAAAGTTACTAACTTTCTGTTTCATAGAGCGCAATGCTGTGACTTTAACAAGATTGTATAATTTGCACTACGGCGAGGCAAAGAGACAGGGATTTAACCAAGAGGTCTTGTTTGCGCAAATTTTGCACAAAAAGACGCGCAATTGTTCGATTAGAAGATTAAGAATTTTGCGAATGGCATTGGCAAAAAGTCCAAGTCATGGCATTCTTATGGCACGGTAAAATTGCGCCAACTTTCAATCGGAATTATTTTTATGCGAAAAAACATTAAACAGAAACAAAACGATTAGAATTACGGCTAATTTGTTTGCATTATGCAAGCAAAGATTTATATTTGCAATCGATTAACGGATCGGGCACAGACTCGTGTTCGAGAAACGTCCTAACCTGACTCGACATATAAGACGGTTGTGTACCGCCGATCCGGATAGTCCATAACTGTTCTTTTGTAATTGAAAGCCGTCCCGATGTGACATCGGGACGGCTTTTGCTGTATGTGCCACTTTTAATCCATAGATTTCACAGATTTGCACTGAACAGAAAGCCTACAATAATGCGCTGCTCGCTTCGTTCATGATGGGATATACACAGAACAGAAGGTGGAGCATGTTTAATTTAATAGCTTTCAACTTGCGCCCTACGGCTCGCACAGACAGAAATAATGGCCTATGAGCAGCACACAGCAAACATAATTTTTCCCGCTCGTCTATAAACATTGGGCGTTTGTCGTTTTGATTTGAAAAAGGGAGAGACCTATATATATATTTGCCGCAAAGAATATTTTCAATAGGAAAAGACGACAAGATGACGACAAGACGGACAAGACGCGCCTCGGCCATCTGCATAGCGACCCTTGCGGCCACGTGCATGGCCAACGCCCAGACGGTCGACACGACTAAGGTGTCGGCTCATAAGGGCGGGCAGTGGACACTGCAGGAGTGCATAGACTACGCCATGGAGAACAACATCGACGTTAAGAGTGGCGAGCTCAGCCTCGAACAGTCCAACGTCCAGGTGGAAAGTTCGACAGGCCAGCTGATGCCAACCCTCAGTTTCTCGACAAACCATAACCTCGGATGGCGTCCATGGAGCCAGAACACTGTAGCACTGAGCGGCGGCACCATGACCACCACGCAGAGCGATGTGACTTACTCGGGCAACTACTCCCTCCAGGCGAACTGGACGGTATGGGACGGCGGACGCACACGTCGCGAGCGAGAGAGCTACAAACTCGACGTACAGAAGCAGATAGCCACCAACGCCCAGACGTCCACGACAATCGAGGAGCAGATAGTACAATATTACGTACAAATACTCTACGAGGCTGATGCGGCACGCGTGGCGGACAGCACACTGGCCACCAGCACCATGCTCCGCGACCGCGGCAAGGCGATGTTGGAGGCCGGGCAGCTCGCCAAAGTAGACCTCGCACAGCTTGAGGCGCAGACCTCACAAGACGAGTACAGCCTTGTGACTGCCGAGACCCAATTGGCAAACTACAAGATGATGCTCAAGCAAATTCTTGAAATCATCAAGACCACGGACTTCGACGTCGCCACCCCCGAAATAGACGACGAGAAGGTGCTCGCATCGCTGCCCACCATCGACGACGTATATGCCAAGGCCCTCGAGACCCGCCCAGAGATGAAGACTGCCGAGATGAGCATTGAGCAGGCTGACATCCAAGAGCGCATCGCCCGCGGAGGCCACTACCCCACCATCAGCCTCTCGGCAGGCGTATCGACAGGTCATAACAGTGCGGACGACAACGGCATAGGCACTCAGCTGAAGCAAAACGTCAACAATTCCGTTGGCTTGAGCATCAACGTGCCCATCCTCGACAACCGCTCGACACGCACCAACAAGTCGAAAGCCAAAATCCAGCGTCAGCAGAGCGAGCTCGACAAGCTAAGCGCCGAGAACACCATATACAAGCAGGTGGAGACCTATTGGCTCAACGCACAGAGCGCGCAGATGCAATACCGCGCCGCAGTGGCGAACGAGCAGAGCATGCAAGAGAGTTTCGACCTCGTGTCTGAGCAATTCCGCATCGGCCTAAAGAACATAGCCGAGCTCACGCAGGGCAAGAGCAACCTCCTCACAGCTCAGCAGCAGAAACTGCAGAGCAAGTACACGGCACTGCTCAACATTGCCCTCCTCAAGTTCTACGCAGGCGAGGATCTCAGCCTCTAACGACAGAGAACAAGACAACACACATATAGAAAGAATAACAAAGTGGAAATGAAATATATAGCAACAGCAGGGGTCGCGTGCCTCGCGCTTCTGGCATCTTGCTCGCAAGACAGCCAGGTGAGCTACACGCAGGCCACAGTGACGCGAGGCGACGTGTCGACCTCCATCACAGCCACCGGCACCATCGAACCTGTCACCAAGGTCGAAGTGGGTACGCAGGTATCAGGCATCATCGACAAAATTTACGTAGACTTCAACAGTGAGGTCAAGAAAGGACAGGTAATTGCCGAGCTCGACAAGACTAACCTTCTATCCGAGCTCACTTCGGCAAAGAGCCAGCTTGCTAATGCGCAAAGTGACCTCGACTACCAAAAATCGAACTTCGAGCGTTACGCCACCCTCTTCGAGAAAGGCCTCGTGTCCGTCAATGACTACGAGACAGCCCGCCTCAGCTACGAGCAGGCGCGCCAACAAATCGTAGTCCAGCAGCAGAATGTAACCAAGGCGCAGACCAACCTTGGCTACGCCACCATCACGAGCCCTATCGACGGCGTAGTCCTAAGTCGCGAGGTCGAGGAAGGCCAGACCGTGGCATCCGCAATGACCACCCCAACGCTCTTCTACATTGCGCAGGACCTTACTGACATGCGAGTAATCGCTGACGTTGACGAGGCCGACATCGGAGGCGTAAAAGAGGGTCAGCGCGTAACCTTCACTGTAGACGCATTCCCCGACGACACTTTCGAGGGCAAGGTAACGCAGGTACGCAAAGAGGCCACCACCGAGAGCAACGTCGTAACATACGAAGTCGTAATCTCAGCGCCAAATGACGACCTAAAGCTCATCCCGGGCCTCACAGCCAACGTAACAGTCTACACCTCAGAGCATCGCGACGTACTCGTAATGCCGAGCAAGGCACTCCGCTTCACACCCAACCAGAACCTTCTGACAAAGAATCAGAACGTTGTTGACAACACCAACTCGAAGACCAAGGTTTGGAAGTTCGACGGCAAAACCTTCACAGCTTGCGCAGTCGAGACTGGCATCTCTGGCGGCACTGACATTGAGGTCATCAGCGGCCTCGCCGAGGGCGACAAGGTTGTCGTAAGCTTCGAGCTTGGCGCTGATGCACAGGTCGAGGAGGAGAGCGAAGAAGAGACCACGAGCAACCCTTTCATGCCCGGCCCCCCCGACAAGAATAAGAAAAAGAATAGCAGCAAGTAAGGAGGCACAGCCATGGCAGAAGAGAAAAACGCCACCGACCGCCACGTAGTAATCGAGTTGCAGGATGTCCGCCGAGACTTCCACGTGGGCGACGAAATCGTTCACGCCCTCCGCGGCATCAGCTTCAAGATCTACGAAGGTGAGTTCGTGACCATCATGGGTACTTCTGGCTCGGGCAAGAGTACGCTGCTCAACCAGTTGGGGTGTCTTGACACCCCGACGAGTGGCGAGTATATCCTCGACGGAGCCTCGGTACGCACCATGAGCAAGAACCAGCGAGCCCGCTTGCGCAACCGCAAGATTGGCTTCGTCTTCCAAAACTACAACCTGCTGCCCAAGACCACATCGGTAGAGAACGTCGAGCTGCCACTGATGTACAACAGCAAGTACAACGCCGAGCAGCGTCGCGAGGCCGCCGTCAAGGCTCTGCAGGCTGTTGGATTGGGCGACAGACTGGACCACAAGAGCAACCAGATGAGTGGTGGCCAGATGCAGCGCGTGGCCATAGCCCGTGCGCTCGTAAACGACCCCGCCGTAATTCTTGCCGACGAGGCCACGGGTAACCTCGACACACGCACCTCGTTCGAGATGCTCGTGCTCTTCCAGCGCCTACATGCTGAGGGCCGCACGATAATTTTCGTGACCCACAACCCCGAGATTGCCCAGTACAGCAGCCGCAACATTATGCTGCGCGACGGCAAGATCCGCGAAGACGTGGAGAACGACCATATCCTCTCGGCCGCCGAGGCACTCGCCGCCCTGCCCAAACCGCAAGACGACTAATCCGATAACACTAGCGAGCAATGAATTTCATAAACCTTTTTAAGGTGGCCATGCGTGCCGTGGCGAGCAACAAGTTTCGCTCGTTTCTCTCCATGCTTGGCATCATCATAGGCGTGGCGGCGGTCATCATTATGATGGCCATTGGCCAGGGCTCGAAAGAGAGTATCCGCGAGAACATCTCGCAGATGGGTACCAATATGATTATGATTCGCCCAGGCGCAGAGCAGATGGGCGGCGTAAGGATGGACCCTAGCGAGATGCAGACGCTCAAGGTGGAGGACTATGAGGCCATTATGGCCGACAAGAGGTACATCACCTACGTGTCGCCTGAAGTATCCTCCTCAGGACAGGTGATCTACGGTTCGAAGAACACCAGCGCAACTATGTATGGTGAGAGTCTCGACTACCTGGACATCAAGAAGTGGGAGATGAAGGAGGGCGAGACGTTCTCCGACGAAGACGTGCGCAAGAACGCTAAGGTTTGCCTCGTCGGCACAACCATAGTCAAGGAACTCTTTGGCGACGCTGATGCTGATTGCATTGGCCGCACCATTCGCTTCAAGTCAACCCCGTTCCGTATTGTAGGCGTGCTCAAGAGCAAAGGCTACAACAACTGGGGCATGGACCAGGACAACGTCCTCATAGCTCCCTACACCACAGTTATGAAGCGACTCTTGGCTCAGACCTTCTTCAGCTCTATCAACTGCTCGGCCATTACCGAGGAATTGACGGACGAGGCCATCGACGAGCTCACAACCATCCTCCGCTCAACTCATAAACTCAAGGATGCGGACGACGACAACTTCACAATCCGCAGCCAGCAGGAGATGATGGAGACAATGAGCTCGACAATGGACACCATCACGATAATCCTTGTCGTGGCGGCAGCGTTCTCGCTTCTCGTTGCGGGCATTGGCATTATGAACATTATGCTTGTGTCGGTCACAGAGCGCACAAAGGAGATCGGTCTTCGTATGAGCGTCGGCGCTCGATCCATCGACATCAGCAACCAATTCCTGATTGAGAGCGTCATGATAAGTCTGACGGGCGGCGTGTTGGGCATCTTCGTGGGATGGCTTGGCACATTGCTATGTGGCCAGTTCGGTCTGCCGACCTCGATACCGTTGTGGAGCATCTTCGTATCGTTTGCCGTCTGCACCGTCATTGGTGTCGGCTTCGGATACATACCTGCAAGCAAGGCAGCCAACCTCGACCCAATCGAGGCCATCAGATACGAGTAGAGGACATCAAGCGACCTCCATTAATTACTATAAAGAGAGCCCGGGGCTTCATCGGAACTTTTTGTTGTTCCGCATGGAGCCCCGGGCGTTTTCGTTTTACTCAATCAGCTTGACATCATATCGCAGCCACGAGTCGCTGATTACATATTGCCGATAGCCTACATCAGCCCCCCCCACGGTTTGCGATATCGACCTCCTCCAAATCTTCAGGTCCACAAGATGTAACATCACAACTTTGCGACAAACGCCATCAACAAGCAGCATAGCGTCAAGCTAATCAAATTTCGCAAACGCATCATCGATAAATTTTGAATTCACACTATCCATTTTCTTCATATAAGCCCGCCACTGCGCACAAGTTTGCGCTTCCTTATAGAGTGATGTCTCTATTGTTTGCATACGCACTTTGGGCAACAAATACTTTAGCAAACGTGTATATTTAGCTTCGTTGAAATAAAGGCTGAACTCGCCATTTGCCCTTTAAATTCTAATCATCGCAGCACGCCGCAGAAAGTCAGCACATGCCATGTTAGCGACCAGTCGCCGACAAGACTGGCTGTGGTCTGACCTGCGCCTCGGCTACCAATGCCACTCAACGCCACCATACGCAGCAAAGCTATTCGCGACGCAAAAGTCTGAGTCTCCAACCGTTCTTCTGCCACACGAAGAGAGAAGCCTTGCGAAGTGAAAGCCGACTGCCAATCGGCAAGAGACGGATAATCATTGTCGGCACCGGCACGGAGCTCACGAAACGTGGCGGGGCCATACGTAGCAAGGGCCACCACCCCACCCTTTGGCAAAGCCTCACGAGCCTTGGCCACAAAGGACAAAGGATTACCAAACCACTGCACCGCCGAGGCGGAGACAACAGCATCGGAGGCAGGCCACCCGACCGTCTCGGCATCCGCAATAAGTTGCATCACTGCAATGTGACATTGGGAGTCGGCTAACGCAATGCGCATCCGGGCCTTTGCAACCATCTCGGGACTTATATCGTTGATAGTCAATTGGGCGGGACGCGCGGAGACAAGGGATTGGGAGAGGAGACCAGTGCCGCAACCTATTTCGAGAATTGACGCGCCTTCGGGGATAAGGGGCAGCGCAAGGCTGGCGAGGTGCTGAGCCACACGGCGTTGGGTTGTCGCTACAAGGTCGTAGGTATCGGCACTTTGTCCGAAGCGTTGGGCTATATCGTTAGTCATCAAGTTTCAGAGAGAAAGGCCAATGGGGAATGTCACGTTGCTCTACTTCGCGAGCATGAAACTCCCACCAGTTGAGTTGCGAAGCGAGAGGGAAAATGCGGTCGCGCCTGCTTACGATGGCTTTGTCCCAAATTATGGAACTGTAGGGCTTAACGGCCTGGGCATTGAGGATGCTTTGCAGTTCCGCCTTCTGGTCGTCGGCAGTGCGTAACGTGAGCAGAGGTTCAACCATTGACGCAAGGTTAGCATCGATGGCTATTTTGCGAGCGAACTTACGGCAGTTGGCCTCGTTCCAGAAATCGATTGTAAGCTGTATGGCCTCGAAGCCAATGCCACTATGGATATCGGCAGGGCGGGCAGTACCGCAAAATGCCTCTGTATGAGATATTTTCAAATTGGGATTTGCAAGAATGAACATCTCGGCGGCCCATACGCCCATAGACCATGCCTGGACAGAGAAAGATTGCCACTGCGAGAGATCGAGGTCGAGAGTGAGATCCGTATAATCCCAAATAAGGATGACGTCACACGCCTCATGGGGCAAGAAAGGCTCAATGGATGAGTCGAACCCCCAACCGAGGAACCACAACGTAGCCTCGGGCGAAGATGGGAATTTGCTTATCAGCTTATATTTCATTTGCTTGCCTTGATGAGGTTGACCATAGGCTCAAGGTCGGATTGCGACATGCTGGCCTTGAGAGAAAAACGGAGACGAGCTTGACCAAGAGGGACGGTCGGGTGGCGAATGGGCAGGACATAGAAACCGGCTCCGCGAAGTGTGGCACTGAGACTTACCGCAGCGGAATTTTCGCCACAAAGATACGGAACGATTTGCGTAGCACCGCCAGCGGGAGCGACAAGCCCAAGTTCAGCGGTCAGCCACTTGCCAAGAGAGAGCAGATTGGCACGATCGGCTGCCATACCCGCCACACGGCGGACAATGAAATCGGTCCAGGCGACATTAACGGGAGGCAGCCCAGTGGTAAATATCATAGTGCGGCAGCGATTGACAAGCCACTGACGGACAACGTCTGACGAGATAACCCAAGCGCCTTCGGAAGCCAAAGCCTTGCCACAGGTACCGATAAGGATATCGACGTCGCCTCCCAAACCAAGTTCGCCAACAAGGCCCTCACCATA
The DNA here is from genome assembly GCA_963631865.1 of Eggerthellaceae bacterium. Classification (GTDB taxonomy): domain Bacteria; phylum Bacteroidota; class Bacteroidia; order Bacteroidales; family Marinilabiliaceae; genus W3P20-009. The sequence continues at coordinate 8,506 of CAVGTO010000027.1, read as the reverse complement.
TCGTCCGCGGACACCCACACCATGAGCTTCATCGACATAGAGCCAGAAACCAAACTCGCGACGCAACTCGGCAAGTTCGGCAAGTGGAGCCACATCGCCATCCATACTATAGATGCTCTCGACGACGACAAACGTGCGTCCCGCCGCACCACGGCGTTTCTCTAGCAGACGGCGGAGATGGGCAAGGTCGTTATGGTTAAAACGCAGAGTGGCAGTACCATTTGCCGCACAGAGGCGCATGCCATCTATGAGACTGGCATGGATAAGCTTATCAGCAATTACGAGATCGTCCTTATCCGCAAGGGCGGGCAAGACACCCGTGTTGGCATGGAAACCGCAGTTGAAGACGAGAGCCGAGCGCCCCGGATAGAGATCGGCAAGAGTCAGCTCGAGTTGGCGATACTCGGGGTGGTTGCCAGTGAGGAGACGGCTGCTTGCTGCACTCATAGAGCGAGTGGAAGGTGAGTATGAGCCGAGGAACTCATCGTAGAGCTCCGTGCGGTCGTTAAGGCCGAGATAGTCATTCGTCGAGAGATTGACCATATGCGAAGTATCCGCCGTGGGGAGAGAACGGAGACTATCGGCTTGGCGCAAGGCACTTAGTTCTTTATCGAAATCTATCATAATCAATCCATTGAGCGGACACCAATTTCGAGGCCATGGCAGAGATGTCGCAACTCATCGTCTGAAATGATGTACTGTGGCATAATGTAGACAAGGCGGCCAAAAGGACGGATCCAGACACCATTCTCAACAAAAATCTTTTGGAGACTAGCCATATCCACAGGCTTACGAGTCTCGACGACACCTATGGCACCGAGCACACGCACATCGGCAACTTGAGGAAGCGAGGCGAGCGGGGTAAGCTCCTCGCGCATGACGGACTCGATATGAGCAATCTTGGTCTGCCAATCTTTGCTGAGCAAAAGGTCGATGCTAGCGCAAGCCACAGCGCATGCCAAAGGATTGCCCATAAAAGTAGGACCATGCATAAAACAGCCAGACTCACCACGGGAAATGGTCTGCGCCACCTCGTCGGAACAAAGAGTGGCAGCGAAACTCATATATCCGCCCGTCATAGCCTTACCGACAGTAACGATATCCGCCTCGACACCAGCATGTTGGCAAGCGAAAAGACGCCCAGTGCGGCCAAAGCCAGTAGCAATCTCATCGGCGATAAGGAGGATGCCGTTCTCAGAGCAAAGGCGACGCACACCATGCAGATATTCAGGGTGGTAGAAACGCATGCCCCCTGCGCCCTGAACAATAGGCTCAAGGATGATGGCGGCGAGCGACGCACCATGTTCACGGACAATGGCACGCATAGGTTCGAGGTCGCTATCGTCCCACTCGCCACTGAAGGGAATTTGCGGAGCGGGAGCAAAATATTGGGCGGGGAGCTGACGACTGAAGAGGCCGTGCATACCAGTAACAGGGTCGCAAACGCTCATGGCATGCCACGTATCGCCATGATAACCACTACTGATGGTGGCGATTTGGCAACGCTCGGGGTGACCTGCGGCATGCTGATATTGGATGGCCATCTTGAGAGCCACCTCGACGGAGACGGAGCCCGAATCGGAATAGAAGACCCAGGGCACATGGGGCAAGAGGGAGACAAGTTTCTTGCCGAGGTTGACGGCTGGCTCATGGGTGAGGCCACCGAACATCACGTGGCTCATCTTGTGGAGTTGGTCTTCCAAAGCCTTGTTGAGCACGGGATTGTTATACCCGTGTGCGGCGCACCACCAGGAACTCATGCCATCGATGAGCACACGTCCGTCCTCAAGAATTATATGTGTACCCTCGCAACGCTCCACGCCATAGCATGGCAGCGGGTTTACCGCCGAGGTATATGGATGCCAAAGGTGGTCGCGGTCGAAATCGTAATCAATCATATTCAAAATCAGCTTATTAATCCTCTTTCCATTCGGGTTTGGGGTCACGGCCACAGCCTCGGAAGAGATTCATATCGTCATCAATGCCACCGGTACCAGTGGTCGTAAGCATATCGCCAACGATGGAAGCATCCACGCCACACTCTATGGCCTCAACCTGATGCTTGGCGAACTTAATGCGACCGCCAGCCATACGGATCTCGGCCTTAGGGTTGCAGAGGCGGAAGATGGCGAAGGCTGTAAGGATCTCGTCGGGAGCCAAAGGCGGTTGATTTTCGAGAGCCGTGCCCTTGATGGGGACGAGGACATTGATGGGGATTGAGACGGCGTGGACATCGTCGCGGAGGAAGACAGCCATCTCGATACGCTGATCTAGGCTCTCGCCCATACCAATGATGCCGCCCGAGCAAATGCCGAAGCCCACTTCCTGGGCCCATCGAATGGTCTGCAGTTTATCCTCGAGAGTGTGTGTGGAGCAAAGAGATGGGAAGAAAGAGGGTGCGCTCTCTACGTTGCAATGGTAGTGGCGGAGGCCAGCGTCGTAGAGTTTTTGGAGTTGGGGCTTGGAGAGGAGACCCATGGATGCGCAGAGGTCGATATTTGTCTGGTCAGACACCTGATGGTAGATATCGACAACGTGGTCAATCTCCTTATCTGTCAAGCGTCGACCACTTGTGACGAGAGAGAAACGGCCTACGCCCTTCTTGGCATTGTGGACAGCCATCTCTATTGCCTCCTTGGCATCGATAAGGGGATATTCGTCTATGCCAGTGTGGTGCTTATGGCTTTGGGCGCACCATTTGCAGTCCTCGGGGCAACGGCCGGAGCGGGCGTTTATGATTGAGCACGTTTGGAAATGGTCGCCACGGAAATGTCGGCGGATGTCATCGGCCACCTTATAGAGTGTTTTCTTTTCGGGGCTTATGGCGGCTCGGCAAGCCTCGTAGAAAGTGACGTTGTGCCCTTGCTTGATGCTTTCGCCAAGGGCTATAAGTTCTTCGGAAGTCATTGTATGTGTTTGAGTTAAAATTCGCAAGTAATAAAACGGGAATGCGGGGACGCATCAGAAGTGGGTTTCTGACGCGTCTCCGCATTATGGGTTTTCTACAAGAAAGTATCGCAGTCCGAATTAGGGCACACGACAATCTGTCGGCATTCCGCAGTAGCGGAAGCCTTGCGCACAACGGGGGCGAGGGTACTGAGAATGGCGAGCGCCACGGCAAGCGGCGGACCACCCGGACCATCATCGTCCTCACCGCCGGCTGCACGGCGTACGGCCTCTGGGCTATGAGCGTCGTTCATAAGGATGCCCATCTTGAGCATCGACGCATAACATATAGAGGCCTTGATGACGCCAATGACCACCTCACGGTGAATGCTCAGGAACTGGGCATACTTCTTGCGCGACCAGCGGCGGAATACCGCAGGGCGAGGACGAAGCCTAAGAACCGGAGCGTTGAGCACTTTGAGCGGGTATTATTAGAACATGCGAGCCTCGATCTCCTTGGCCATCTGCTGCTGTACGGATTGAGCCGCCTTAGCAGCCGCCTCGGCGAAGTCGCCCTCGTTGGAAGCGTAGATGATAGCGCGACTGGAGTTGACGATGAGACCGCAATCCTTTGTCATGCCATATTTGCAAACCTCCTCAAGGCTGCCACCCTGAGCACCGATGCCAGGGACGAGGAGGAAGTTGTCGGGGACAATCTTACGGATGCCCTCGAAAGCCTGACCTTGGGTTGCGCCGACGACGTACATCATCTTGTCGGCACCAGCCCACTTCTGGCTAGTGCGGAGGACCTTCTCAAAGAGGCGTTCGCCCTGCTGATCCTCGGTGAGCTGGAAGTCGTGGCTACCCTTATTGCTCGTCAGGGCAAGGAGGATGACCCACTTGCCTTCGTAGCCGAGGAAAGGCGAAACGCTATCCTCACCCATGTATGGGGCGACGGTGAGCGAATCGATGTCGAGTTCCTCGAAGAAAGAGCGTGCGTACATAGCACTGGTATTGCCGATATCGCCACGCTTAGCGTCGGCAATGATAAAGTGCTCGGGATAGCTGTCCTTGAGGTACTTGACGGTCTTCTCGAAAGCTATCCAGCCCTTTACGCCGAGGCACTCATAGAAGGCGAGGTTGGGCTTGTAGGCCATGCAATAGGGCGCCGTAGCGTCTATGATAGCGCGGTTGAACTCGAAGATAGGATCCTCAGTAGAGAGGAGAGCATGAGGGATCTTCTTGACGTCGGTGTCGAGACCAACGCAGAGGAAGGTCTTGCGCTTCTTGATGATGTCTACAAGTTGCTGACGATTCATAGGAGTATGTTGTTGTTAAACCTGTTCTTTGTTTAGAGTTCACTCTCCTTGAGGCGCTCGGCGTTCTCGGCCACGATGAGGTGGTCGATGCAGTCCTGGATGTCGCCATCCATGAAGGCACCGAGGTTGTAGATAGTGTAGTTGATGCGATGGTCGGTGATTCGGCCTTGCGGATAGTTGTAGGTGCGAATCTTGGCCGAACGGTCGCCAGTGGAGACGAGGGTCTTACGACGCTTTGCGATATCGTCTACATACTTCTGGTGCTCCTTGTCGTAGATGAAAGTGCGGAGACGGCTAAGAGCGCGCTCCTTATTCTTAGGCTGGTCACGGGTCTCGGTACACTCAATGAGGATTTCCTCTACGATGCCGGTATTGGGGTTCTTCCAATTGTAACGAAGACGGACACCAGACTCGACCTTATTGACGTTCTGACCACCCGCACCCGAGCTACGGAAGGTATCCCAACGGATCTCACCCTCGTTGATCTCAACATCGAAAGGCTCAGCCTCGGGGAGCACAGCCACGGAAGCCGCGGAAGTATGGACTCGGCCCTGGGTCTCAGTTACAGGGATACGCTGAACGCGATGCACGCCGCTCTCATACTTGAGAGTGCCATAGACCTTCTCGCCCGTAACGGTGCAGATGATTTCTTTATAACCACCGACAGCGCCCTCGGAGCATGAAGATACGGTAAGGTTCCAGCCCTTGGTCTCGCAATATTTGCTATACATACGGAAGAGGTCGCCGGCGAAGAGTGCAGCCTCGTCGCCTCCCGTACCGCCACGGATTTCGAGAACGGCGTTGCGGTCGTCCTCTGGATCGGCAGGGACAAGGAGGAGCTTGATTTTCTCCTCAAGTTCGGGCACGAGTTTCTCGTTTGTAGCAAGTTCCTCACGCGCCATCTCCTTCATCTCGGGGTCGGACTCGTTGGTAATAATTTCCTTAGCCTCCTCGATGCCGTTGAGAGCGTCGATATACTCCTTGCGGACATTGAGGATGTCGCCGAGGTCCTTGTACTCTTTGCTCAACTTGGCGTAGCGACGCTGGTCGGCAATAACGGAGGGGTCGGTAATGAGGGTCGAGACCTCATCGAAGCGTGAGGCGAGGCCGTCGAGACGGTCGAGTATTGAGTTTGCCATACTTTACAGTTAACAGTTAGCAGTTAACAGTTAACAGTTAACTGAAACCTTACTTTGCTAGTGCTTAATAATTTTCTTTTAACACACAAAGCACCTTGCAACCCGTCCGGGCACAAGGTGACTTTTGAGCGATTAATATGATACAGCCGTACTACCCTACTTTTTCTTAGAGTTTGAGAGACGGGAGATGAGGCGGAGGGAAGCCCAGACCCAAGCAAGGACGAGGACAATCTTGGCAGCACGGCCGCCCCAACCATCGGCTTCCCATGACACGAAGAGCTGAAGGACGATGCCAAAGAATACACCGGCACAGACGGCTATCAGCAGGATTGTGTAGACAATTCGCATGGGAGGGGGACGTTATTCGTTAGTAAACGAACTCGCCGAATTCGCTCTTGATGGTGAGCTTGTTGCCTTCGGGGCGGGCCTCGATATGGCCAATGACCTGGGCATCGATGCCGAAGCTCTTGGAGATCTCTATAACCTTCTGCGCATCGGCAGCGTCGAGGTAGACCTCAAGACGGTGGCCCATATTGAAGACCTTGTACATCTCCTTCCAGTCTGTACCGCTCTGCTCCTTGATGGTGCGGAAGAGGGGAGGCACAGGGAAAAGATTGTCCTTGATGACGTGGACGTTCTCGACAAAGTGCATGACCTTGGTCTGCGCACCGCCCGAGCAGTGAACCATACCGTGAATCTTAGGACGGAGCTCGTCGAGGAGTTTCTTGACCACGGGAGCGTATGTGCGCGTCGGGCTGAGTACGAGTTTGCCAGCGTTGACGGGGCTGCCCTCAACGGAGTCGGTGAGTTTGAGGCCACCGGAGTAGACGAGGTCGGCGGGGACGGCGGCGTCGTATGTCTCAGGGTATTTCTGAGCGAGATATTTGGCGAAGACATCATGACGGGCTGAGGTGAGACCATTGCTGCCCATGCCGCCATTGTACTCCTTCTCGTAGGTTGCCTGACCGTAGGACGCGAGGCCAACGATAACGTCGCCAGCCTTGATATTGGCGTTGTCTACCACATCCTTGCGGCGCATACGGCAGGTGACAGTGGAATCGACAATGATGGTGCGCACGAGGTCGCCGACATCGGCAGTCTCGCCGCCCGTGGCGTAAACGCCGACACCCATCTCGCGAAGTTCGGCGAGGAGCTCGTCGGTGCCATTGATGATGGCGGAGATGACCTCACCGGGCACGAGCATCTTGTTTCGGCCGATGGTGCTGGAGACGAGGATATTGTCAACGGCGCCCACGCAGAGGAGGTCGTCTATATTCATAATGAGCGCATCCTGCGCGATGCCTTTCCAGACGGAGAGGTCGCCAGTCTCCTTCCAATAGGCGTAGGCGAGGCTGCTCTTGGTGCCGGCGCCGTCGGCGTGCATAATGTTGCACCATTCGGGGTCGCCTCCGAGGATGTCGGGGATAATCTTGCAGAAGGCTCTCGGGTAGAGACCCTTATCGATGTTCTTGATGGCGTTGTGGACGTCCTCCTTGGCGGCACTAACGCCGCGCAGGGTATATCTCTCGTTTGATGTGGCCATGAAAAGTTGTTTTGCGCGCAAAGATAGTTATTTGTGAGGAAAAATGAGATTAGAAGATGTCGCTATGGGAGCCAGTGGCAACAAATTCAATTATGCGATTTTCATCATCTTGCCGCCAAACGAGCAGCCAATTAGAGTTCACATGGCATTCCCACAGACCTGAAAACGCCCCGCTCAATTTATGGGGACGAGTTTCTTGAGGCGCAACACCATCGTGCGTAATTTTTGAAATAATCTCATTGATTCGGCTTACATCAAGCCCTCTCTTCTTACACAGCTTGAAATCCTTTTCAAACTCGTTAGTTAGCCTAAATGAAAACATCACTTGTTCAAATAGGCTATAAGTTCATCAGGATCGTTAGTGGAGAAGTAGCGACCAGCCTCGAGATCTTCCAGTCCTCTCTCGATTGCGCTCTTTTTCTTAACAGCCTTCTCCTTCTTGAAGCTAAAACCGAGCTCTTTGAAGAAGGTTTTAACGAAAGCAACCTTATCGGCCGGAATTTCGACAGTGAATGTTTGTGTTGCAGTGGTAGTTGCTGTAGCCATAACTTATTAGTTTTAAAATTATTTCTTTTGCGGCAAAGATAGTTATTTGCTTTGAGATTGATGTTTATGAGAATGACGGAATAAAAAGTTTGCGCCCGACGCACCTGGTTTGGGGTGCGTCGGGCGCTTGGGAATATGCAGGAAGATGGGCGAACTACTTGGGCGGTTCTTGCCCACCTATAATCTTGCCTTTAAGGAATGAGTATATCTTACTGGGCCAATTCATATTACCGACAAAAGTAATCCGTTGCTCAACGTATTTGACGTTCCGCCACTCAAGCCATACATCCATAAGGATTTCGCTAAGGCGACCAAACACCCTTGCCTCGAATGCATTATAAGCCGAGATGTCGATTCGCTTCTCGACCTCGAAAAGAAGCGGGAACATGAAATTGCAATAGTCGTCGAACTTATCGCGCTTCATGACGAAGATATTGAACATATGTGCCGAACGCCTGTTCATAACCTTGTCGCAAGCCTCTGCAGCATCGGGATACATCTCCTTGAGGACTTCAATTGTCACAAGGAGGTCTCGACGATAATGGGCATGATCGTAGTGACTTTGGTTCGTCTCGATCACGTAGTACTGCTTGTCCGGCATAACGACGTCAGCCTTTTCGAGGAGACGCTCAAAATCGGACTGACCGAGAGCGGCCATCATCTTAGTCTGTTCAGACTGAGGGTAGCCGTTAACAAACAAACGTCTGTAATGCACAAGACCGACGTAATCAGCCTTGAGGTTTTTCCAAGCCCAATAGATGCCGGTGAGTTCGCAGAAAGATGGGTTCTTAGCGGAGATATTGTCGCCCGTGTCGTCGCCAGTATAGCCTATAGACTCCTTGCCCGCCTTGCCTACGTGGAGGGGCAGGTAGCAAGGGTCGGAAGGCATTTCGGCCTTCTTGTGGGCAGCGACGATGATTTTAATGTCCATTCCGATTTTTGTGTCTTTTTCCTTGGGTACAAAAGTAAAGCCAATATTTCATATTTTTTAGAAGAACGGGCGTGTTTTTTCGACCGCTGCTACATTTTGGGAAAAAAGGTTGTTCTCTTTGTTCTCTTTGTTCTCTTTGTTC
>CAVGTO010000026.1:0-20239 GCA_963631865.1 Eggerthellaceae bacterium | reverse complement strand
CCAACTAATCGCCAACAATGCCAAACTTGAGCAGCTTATGGACATCCTCAAGGCCAAAGGCTTGGTGTGATACATAAAAACTGCGATAACCAAAGCCCCCGAGAGCTGCCGTCTCCCGGGGGCTTTGGTGTGTATGGTTAATAACCGCGTACTGTTACATACGATGTATTGATCCCTTATATTTTCTCATTGAAGGGGACGCAGTCGTATTCGTAAACACAGAGGTGCGCCCTTCCATCGCAATTTACCTTGAAACATCAATATCTTCTTCAAGTCGTATATGTTTCAGTTGGTTTCTTGAACATATAACGGCATGCGTATAAAAATATTGCGTTTGAACGGGCGAAAAAAATTGCCAACTGAGTAGCCCTCAATTGACAACCGATTTGATAGGATAAACTGCTAACTGCTAACTGTTAACTGCCAACTGCGCACTACGTACTGAAATGTATTGCCAGTAGTTACGAATGACGGTCTCGTAGTCGCGGTCGCCCCATAGTCCGCCGAGGACTGCCGCTCCGCCGAAGCCCATCTCCTCGACGTAGGGTATGGTCTCGGGAGTCACGCCGCCAAGGGCTATTACGCGTCGGTTGATTATTCCGGCCTTGCGGGCCTGGGCAATCTGGTCGGTGGTGAAGTTGGAGGTGTAGCCGGCTTTGGATATGCTGTCGAAGATGGGGCTCAGGAAGACGTAGTCGCATGTCTGGAGGGCTGCGGGTATCTCGTCTATGCTGTGGCACGAGGCGCTAAGGCGGCCTTCCCATTCGTCGGGCGCTGCGGGGCGGCCCTTGCTGAGGTGGTATCCGCCAAGCTCCTGGCGTTCGGCGAGCTGTGGGGAGTAGTGGAGCGTCAGGCGGTCATAAAACTCGGGACTGATGTGCATAATGAGCCTCTCCACCTCAGACTCTGGGATGCCCGGCTTGCGAAGGTGGAGCACTGGAAGACCCATATCGAAGAGCGCGTTGATTATCCGCGCCTCGCCTTCGAACATTTCGGGCCAGCTGATAGCAATGAGTTTCATTGAGAGAGGAGAGGAGTTTTGGCGTTACTTCCGCCGTTTTGAGTCTTTCGGTATTCTTTGGAGGGGTGGTAGTGACTTTGGTCTAACGACCTTAGCTTCAAGGGCAAATGTAGGTATTTAGAATAAGTAATGCAAATTTTTGCACAGTCTGTTTCGTTTTTTCTGCCTGTCTGCGGCTACGGCAATTGACGACAAATTAGACAATCAACGACAATTCCGACAATTGGTGACAATATCGACAATCGGTGACAAATTAGACAATTCACGACAACTCTCACCAAACGAGCCGCCCCGCAGGGCCTGTGGGGTAGCGCGGGCTCTGCGGGGCGGGTGTATGTGTCTTGTGGGGACCGTCTGTGGGGTGGGGGGATTACCTCATTCGCTTGCGGTTCTTGACGGCGGGTTTGGAGACGGCTATGCCTTTTTTCTTGGCTATCTCGGCGCGAGCGGCGGCCAGGTCGGACTGGAAGTCGGCCGAGGCGTGCATGCGGGCCACGGCTGCAGCGCCTACCACGCGGCCGGCGTCGACGTCGCTCTGCCAATGGGCTCCGACAATTGTGCGGCTCTGACCATACTCATATCCGAGGCTGAGGATGGAGTCCTGCGCCTCGGGGAAGAGCTCGGCGAGGACGAGGGCGACGCTCCAGCCCATGGCGGTGTGGCCTGAGGGGTATGAGCCGTTGTGCGAGAGGCCTTCCTCATGATCGGGGGTCATGGTGCCCTGATGCATCACCATGAAGGGGCGGCGGCGCATGTAGTGGCGCTTGGCGTGCCAAGTGCAGTCGCCACCCGTGCGTGCCACGCATGCCACGAGGTAATAGGTGTCGGGCATGGAGTCTGGGCTGATGGTGAGGCCTATGGCCTTGGAGTAGTAGGCCGCTATGTATTTGCTGGAGTATTCGGCGTCGGCCTTGGCTTGGGCTCCGCGCTCGGTGGGGCGGGTGTCCAGGCCCCGGGTGTAGACCAGCCAGTCGTTGAAGAAGCGGGCGTCGGAGGTGTCGGGGGGCGCCGGGAGGTAGTTGACGCTGTTGGGCATATTGTCATGCGTCAGGTAGTTGTGGGGCTCGCGCTGGGCTGTGGCCGTGGTGGCCATGAGGGCGAGGGCAGCGAGAATTGCTAGTCTCATTATTATCGTTTTTATGTGTGTTTCTGTCTTATCCCCGCGAAGATAACTCTTTTGGGGGTAAAAACGGGAGTTTTGGGGTGGGGGTCAGTAGAGCATTCCGAAGAGCCAGAGAGGCAGAGTGTCGCCGCCGCCATACTCTATGTCGTCTTTGACCACGAAGGCGTTCTCGATGCCTTCAATCTGCTTGCGCCCCTTCTTCCGCCCGCCAATCTCGAACGTATATCGCCCTATGCGGAAATAGGAGGCTGAGGATGAAGTGACGTCGGCCACGACGCGAGTCTGCCCCAGGAAGAAAGTCTCGCGGATGTTGCCTATGTCGGTTGCGTCGCCGCCGAGGGCGTATGCCAGGGTGGGGTTGTCGATGTATATCTTCTCCACTTTGCCGAGTCCGCGGATGCCGCCAGTGTCGTCGCGCAGTTGGGCTATGAGGCCTGCTTGCTCAATGTAGAGGCAGTAGTCTGCCACGCTCGAGCGCGAGACTCCTAGTGCCTCGGCTATGCTGCTGGCGTTTGGCTTGAAAGGTACGCTGCGGGCTATTATGGCTAGCAGTTGCTTGAGTTTGCGTCCCGTCGCAGCGTTCATGCTGGCGTATTGCGGGATGTCGGTCTCGAGGGTCATTCCTACTATTTGTCGGAGGCGGAGGTAGTCCGTGTCGTCGCCGCCGAAGGGGTAGTAGCCGTGGCGAAGGAAGTCGCCAAAGTAGGCGAGAGGGCGGAAGCCGGAGGGCAGGTCGTAGTGGCCGGCGAGGATGTCGGTGAGCGATGCCACGGGGAGACAGATGTGGTGGAAGAGGGCGAGGTATTCGCGGAACGAGAGCCCTTGCATGGAGTACATGAGGGCGCGGCGGCTGAGGTCGGCGGCTCCTCGGGTGATATCCAGGACGGATGAGCCCGTGAAGATTACTTGCAACTCGGGGTGGTAGTCGTAGATTAGTTTGAGCTCGCGAGACCAGTCGGCGTAGCGGTGAATCTCGTCTATGATGAGGTGCTCGCCGCCGCGGCGTGTGAAGTTGTCGGCAAGGTCGAGCAGCTTGTGGTCGGCAAAGTAGAGGTCCTCGGCGCTCACGTAGAGGGTTTTGTCGGGCGGGAGAGCCGTCTTGGCGTGCTGCATGACGAGGGTTGTCTTGCCCACGCCTCGTGGACCAGTCAGACCGATGAGGCGGGCTTCCCAGCTGATTCGGCTGTCCATGTAGCGTACGAAGGTCGTGTCGGTCTCGGCCATCAGTTTGTGGTGGCGCGCTAAGAGGGTGTCCATTGCTTTGGCTTTTTTGCAAATATAGTTTTTTTGCTCTCCGATTAGTCATTTTTCTCTCCAAATTGACTAATAGATGTGCAATTTCGGCCCAAAATTGAATAATCGTTGCGCAATATGCGTTACGAAATTTTTCGTAAAGAAGAATTTCGTAATCGGATGGGCGTTTGTCTCCGCATTGTGTTCCGTCTTTTCCCGTTCGAGAAGATAAAGCATATATTGGCCAATTTCCGCATTGTGCCGACGATATCCACTTCGCCGATGGGCGACAGTGTGGAGATAAGTTTCAACGCGAAGATGGCGACGTCGGACGCTCTGATAGAGGATGCCCTTGGATTGCTTCAGAAAGTGACGTCTGACGAGCATAAGTTGATTGTGGTGCTCGACGAGTTTCAGGAACTCTTGGAGGTTGAGGCGAAGATAGACAAGCGTTTGCGAGCCATTATGCAGGAGCAGACTTGCATCAACTATATCTTGCTTGGCAGTCAGGAGTCTATGATGACGGATATTTTTGAGCGAGTGAAGTCGCCATTCTACCATTTCGGCAACATAATGCACCTCGGCAAGATTCCGCATTCGGATTTCTACGCCTACGTGAGTGAGCGACTGCGCTCATTGGTCGGAGAGCGAAGCGGGATGCTGACAGATGAGGTATTGGACTTCACGGGTTGCCATCCGTATTATACTCAGCAGCTTGGCGCCCGCGTGTGTGAGATTATCTCTATGGAGGGTATGGAGGACGACGTTGTCGGCAGGGCAATAGACGACCTTATGCACGCCCACGACCTCGATTTCGAGCGCTTGTGGCTGACAATGACGCGCGTGTCGCGCAGGATGATGAAGATTCTTGCCAGCGGCGCAAGCCTAAGCAGTGAGCGCAGTTTGCCGCAGAGCACGTCTTACAGTGCCGTCGGGAAGCTCGTAAAGCAGGGTTATGTTGTCAGGGCCGAGAAAAGTTACGAGATTGAGGACCCTTTCTTCCGCCGATGGATTTCTTCAATTAGCAATTGACAATGGCCAGCCCCCCAAAAGCCATTTCCATATAAAGATAAACCCCCGCCAGCCGAAGAGAAACGGCAGGCGGGGGGATGCAGTTCACAGTTCTCAGTTTGCAGTTAACACTTATCTGCTAACTGCAAACTGAGAACTGTGAACAGTGCACTGTTAACTAGTTAAGCACCTCGTCCCAATCTTTCCAGACGGGGATTCGTCCGGCGGCGCGGATGCCGGCGCATACGTCGGCCGTCTTGCGGTCGTCGGAGATGTGGAACTGCTCGAGGGCCTGTGGGTAGCTGAAGTAGCCGCCGGGCTCGGTGGAGCTCTCTGCGCTCATGGTGGTCACGCCGAGGGCGCACATGTGGTCGCGGATGTCGGCCGGCTCGCGGGTGGAGTAGCTGATGTCCACGTCGTGGTCGAAGATGCGGAAGGCGAAGGTGAGCTGCGCCAGCTCCTTATCGTTCATGATGACGTTGGGCTGGAAGCCGCCGTTCTCGGCCACGCGCATACGGGGGAAGTTGACGCTGAACTTGGTTTTCCAGTAGTGCTGCTCGAGGTAGCGCACGTGGTAGGCCATCATGGTCATGTCGGTGCGCCACTCTTCGAGGCCAACGAGGACGCCCATGCCGATGGAGTGCATGCCGGCCATGCCCATGCGGTCGAATCCGTTGACGCGCCACTCGAAGTTGCTCTTCATCCCGCGCGGGTGGTAGTCCTTATACTTCTCGCGGTGGTAGGTCTCCTGGAAGCAGATGACGCCGTTGACGCCCTCGCCCTCGAGGTAGGTGTAGTCCTCGGTGGAGAGGGGCATGACCTCAATCTTGACGTTCGAGAAGTATTTGCGGGCTATGCGGACTGTCTCGGCTATGTAGTCCACGCCGGCTTTGGCGGGGTTCTCGCCTGTCACGAGGAGGATGTTCTCGAAGGGGCCGAGTTTCTTGATGGCCTTATACTCGTTCTCGACCTCCTCCATGGTGAGGATGGTACGCTTCATTGGGTTTCCGACGTGGAAGCCGCAGTAGACGCAGGAGTTTGTGCAGGAGTTGGTGGTGTAGAGGGGGATGAACATCTGGATGGTCTTGCCGAAGCGCTCGAGGGTGTATTTCTGGCTGAGTCGGGCCATGGTCTCGAGGTAGGGAGCGGCGGCGGGCGAGATGAGGGCCATGAAGTCGTCTACGTTGCAACGTTTCTTGCCCAGCGCGCGGAGCACGTCGGCCTCGGTGGCGTTGTATATCTTGTCGGTGGTCTCCTCCCACGATATTTTCAGTAATTCGTCGGAAAACATTTCGATATGATTTTGTTAGTCGTCTTCAGTTAATTAGCAGCCTTTGCCCATCTTCCGCATGTCGCGGCTGATGCGCATGGCGCAGAAGTTGGGGCCGCACATTGTGCAGTACTCGCCGTCCTGGTGGCCTCCGGCCTTGAAGTACTCGAGGGCTTTCTCGGGGTCGAGGCTGAGGTTGAACTGGTCTTTCCATCTGAATTCGTAGCGAGCCTTGCTGAGGGCGTCGTCGCGGAGCGCGGCGCCCGGGTGGCCTTTGGCGAGGTCGGCGGCGTGGGCGGCTATCTTGTAGGTTACTACGCCGGTGCGCACGTCGTCTTTATTGGGCAGGCCGAGGTGCTCCTTCGGTGTGACGTAGCAGAGCATGGCGGTGCCGAGCCATCCGATGAGGCTGGCGCCTATGGCGCTCGTTATGTGGTCGTAGGCTGGCGCGATGTCGGTGACGAGCGGGCCGAGGGTGTAGAACGGGGCCTCGTGGCACTTCTCGATCTGGCGCTCCATGTTCTCGCGGATCTTGTGCATCGGCACGTGGCCCGGGCCCTCGATGAAGGCCTGGACGTCGCGGGCCCAAGCGCGCTCCACGAGCTCGCCCATGGTGTCAAGTTCGGCGAACTGTGCGCGGTCGTTGGCGTCGTGCGTGCAGCCGGGGCGGAGTCCGTCGCCGAGCGAGAGGGCTACGTCATACTTGGCGCAGATGTCGCAGATGTCGTCGAAGTGCTCGTAGAGGAAGCTCTCTTTCTGATGGTAGCGGCACCAGGTGGAGATGATGGAGCCGCCGCGGGATACCATGCCCGTGAGGCGGTCGTCGGCCAGGCCGACGTTGTGGAGGCGGATGCCGCAGTGGATGGTGAAGTAGTCCACGCCCTGCTCGCATTGCTCAATGAGGGTGTCGCGGAAGAGCTCCCACGTGAGGTCCTCGGCCTTGCCATGTACTTTCTCCATGGCCTGGTACATGGGCACGGTGCCTACGGGCACGGGGCAGTTGCGGACAATCCATTCGCGGGTCTCGTGGATGTTGTCGCCCGTCGAGAGGTCCATGAGGGTGTCGCCGCCCCATTTGCAGCTCCAAACGGCCTTTTCAACCTCCTCGTCGATGCTGGAGGTGGTGGCCGAGTTGCCGATGTTGGTGTTGATCTTGACGAGGAACTTGCTGCCGATGATCATCGGCTCGGACTCGGGATGGTTGATGTTGGCGGGGAGGGCTGCGCGTCCGGCGGCAATCTCGTCGCGGACGAACTCGGGCGTGATATGTGTGTCGATGCCGAGCTCGGCGCAGTTCATGTTCTCGCGGATGGCCACGTACTCCATCTCGGGCGTCACGATGCCGTGCTTGGCGTACCACATCTGGGTGACGTGGGCGCCTTCCTTGGCGCGGAGGGGCATCTGGATGTGCTCGAAGCGGAGGTGGTCGAGGCTCTTGTCGGCGAGGCGCATGCGGCCGTATTCGCTGGTGAGCTCCGAGAGTCGCTCAACTCCGCCGCGGTCGAGGATCCATTTCTCGCGGAGTCGCGGGAGGCCCTTCTTGAGGTCGATCTGCGCGTCCTTGTCGCCGTAGGGGCCGCTGGTGTCGTAGACGAGGACGGGGGCGTTCTCCGTGCGGTGCTCAGTGCCGTCGGCGTCGATGGTCACCGTGGGGGTGAGGTTGACGCGGCGCATGCCTACTCGGAGGTCGGGGTATTTCTGTCCAGGCAGGTAGACTTTCTCACTGCCGGGGAAAGTTATCTTTATGTTGTCGTTCATTTTTTAATTGACAATTGACAGTTGACAATTGACAATTACGGGGTTACACCCGCAACTGAGAACTGAGAACTGTGCACTGAGAACTGGATATTAGTTAAGGAAAGAGGTGAGAGGAGAGCTAGCCTCGACGGTATCGGACACGGCGCCGAGACCGGCCTCGTAGGCGCGGCGGCCGGCAACTACGGCCTCCTTGAATGCTATGGCCATCTGCTCGGGGTCCGTGGCCACGGCGATGGCGGTGTTGACGAGGACGGCGTCGGCGCCCATCTCCATGGCGGCGGCGGCGTGGCTCGGTGCGCCGATGCCTGCGTCGACGACCACGGGCACGGTGCTCTGCTCGATGATCATCTGGAGGAAGTCCTCGGTGCGGAGACCCTTGTTGGTGCCGATGGGCGCAGCGAGGGGCATGACGGTCGAGGCTCCGGCCTCCTCAAGGCGCTTGCAGAGGATGGGGTCCGCCTGGCAGTAGGGGAGGACTTTGAAGCCGAGCTTTACGAGCTCCTCGGTGGCCTTGAGGGTCTCGATGGGGTCCGGGAGGAGGTTGCGGGGGTCGGGGTGTATCTCGAGCTTGAGCCACTCTGTGCCGAAGGCCTCGCGGCTGAGCTTGGCGGCGAAGATGGCCTCCTCGGCTGTGCGGCAGCCGCTGGTGTTCGGGAGGAGCTGGATGCCCGGGGCCTTGATGTGGGCGAGCATGTCGTCATTCTGGCTGTTCTGGGTGTCGATGCGCTTCATGGCCACTGTGACCATCTCGGTGCCTGATGCCGCGATGGCGCTGCGCATGATGTCGTTGCTGCTGAATTTTCCTGTTCCGAGGAAGAGGCGCGAGCCGAACTCTCGGCCAGCGATGATAAGTTTTTCTGACATATGTTTTTTACTATTGGCGATATGGCTATCGCTGTGTGGTTTTCTTGGGATTTGGGGAGTGGACGGGGTAACAAAAACTGTGAACTGTTAACTGCGCACTGTTAACTGGTTTTATCCTCCGCTGGCGGCCTTGATAATCATGATTTTGTCGCCCTCGGCGATCTGGTGGTCGGCCCATTCGGCGCGGGGGATGATGTCCATGCCGACGGCCACGGCTACGCCATTGGCGGGGAGGGCGAGTTGCTGCACGAGGTCGGCAACGGTCTTCCCGCTGAAGTCGGTAGGCTTGTCGTTTACGATGATTTGCATATCCTCTTTGGTTTTAAGGTTCTGTGTGTCGCTTGCCGCAGCGGGGTGGGTGCCCGTGGCGGGGTTTCCTGTTCTATTCTCTTGGGAGGGTGTAGCGAACCTTGCGAGGATATGTGCCGCGGCGTGATGCGCTGGCCCGAGATACTTGTCTCGTCTTCTTCAAAAGATAAAAAATGTCGGACTCACTGTCCCTACGGCAGCATTACCTGCGTCAGGTCATCAGGGTATGATCTCAGCCGCGCTTTCGCGGCACCCCTCGTCGTCTCGTTTTCTCTCCCAAATAGGAAAACCTACGCGAAGATAGCATTTTTCAGTTCACTGTGCTCTGTTCTCAGTTTTTCAGTTGCCGTCGGATGCTCCAATCACTGGAGTAATGTCAACAGTTCTCAGTTTTTCCTCCCCAGGTTGAAGGCCACGAGTTGGCAGAGCGACACCTTCGCGTCGCCGTCCGGCAGGTGGGCGAGGTCGCGTATGGCCATGTCGGCCAGCTCGTTCATCTTGGTCTCCGCATAGTCCATGCCGCCGTGGGTGCGCACCATTTCGAGGGCGGCCTCGGCCGTCTCGTCGGCCTTGGGCTGGCGGCGGATCATCTTAAGGAGGGCTTTGCGCTCGGCCTCGGTGGCGTCGGCGAGGGCGGATATGAGGGGCAGGGTCATCTTCTGCTCCTTGACGTCGTTGAGGGCTGGCTTGCCGAAGAGGCCGCCCGGCGTGTAGTCGAACATATCGTCGCGGATCTGGAAGGCCAGGCCGAGATGGTTGCCATAGGCGGCAAGGGCATCCACGGTCTCCTTGTCGGCCCCGGTGCTCGTGGCGCCCGACCGCGTGCAGGCCTCGATGAGGGTGGCCGTCTTCTTGCGGATCACTCCCATGTAGGTCTCCTCGGTGATGTCCATACGGCGCGCGTGCTCCATTTGGCTGAGCTCTCCGTCGGCCAGGTCGCGGACGGCGCGGCTCACGATGCCGAGCACCTCGTAGTGGCCGCCGTTGAGAGCCATCTCCATGCCGCGCGCCAGGAAGAAGTCGCCCACGAGTACGGCCACCTTGCTGCCCATGAGGCCCATGAGGCTCCACTGCCCGCGGCGGGTGTAGGTCTCGTCCACCACGTCGTCATGCAGCAGCGAGGCGTTGTGGAGCATCTCGATGAGGGCGGCGGCGGCGTACGTGGCGTCGCGAACCTCGCCCGCGGCGGCTGCCGAGAGGAAGACGAGGAGGGGGCGCATGCGCTTGCCGCGGCGGCGGAAGACGTAGCGCGTGGCGAGGGTCAGCAGGCTGTTGGGGCTCTGCAGCTGGCTGTCGAAGTAAGGCTCGAAGCGCTCAAGGTGCTCCGCCACGGGGGCTTGTATCTCTCTTAGGTCCATCCTTTTTGGGGAAAAATCTATTATTTTCGTAGATTGTTTCAGAGCAAAGTTACCAAAAATAAGATGTCAGTAATAAGACTTACCAAAGAGTTCACTTTCGAGATGGCACATTTCCTGCCCGGCTACGACGGCCTCTGCAGCAATGTCCACGGTCATTCGTATATCCTCCGCGTCACGGTGGCGGGCACGCCGTGCGCCGACCCCGCTTCGCCCAAATACGGCATGGTGATAGATTTCTCTCTCCTCAAGAAGATTGTGGGCGAGGAGGTCGTCTCGCGGCTCGACCACTCCCTGATGGTCCGCCGTGGCTCGGTATCCCCGGCCGCCGTGGCGGGCATCACGCAGCGCCTCGTCGAGGTGGACTACCAGCCCACGTGCGAGAATATGCTCTCGGACTTCGCCACACGCATCGCGCCTCGCCTGCCCGATGGCGTCAGCCTTGTTGCCCTCCGCCTCCACGAGACCGCCACATCCTACGCCGAATGGCTGGCGATAGACAACAACCTTGCAGTTAACAAGTAACAGCTAACAGTTGCTGCTGCGCCACCACTGAAAATCATCCACTACTTATAAACCCCGTCAGCCGAAGCAACGGCTGGCGGGGTTCTGTATTAACTGTTAACTGAGAACTGTTAACTGAGAACTGTTAACTGAACAAGATGTATTTCCACCGCTTGAGCGTGTTCACCATCCTGCGGAAAGTGGACGTGGAGTAGAAGCGGTGGAACTCCTCGACGATGGCGGGCACGGGTGCCACGCCGGGGCAGAAGCTTGCGGAGCTCACCGACTGCGCCAGGGGAGTCTCATACCGCTGGGTGGGGGCCACGTGGGTGCCAGTGCCGTCGTTGCCCGCGTTGCGTACGAGGCTCTTGCGTGGGTAGACGTGCGGCTCGCCGGCCGAGAAAGCGGCGTAGGAGAAGACGATGTCCCACATCTCGCGGGCCCCCGTCTTCCATCTGAGCAGGAAAGGCGTCATGTCGTCGCCCGGCTCATTGAACTGCGCACGCTTCTGACGTGAGCGGATGAACTTGTCTAATGTCTTGCATTCCCAATCCACCTTGTCCCATTCGCTCTTCCATGTGGCCCATCCCCACGAACAATTCCTGTGCATCACGAAAGTGGAGTAGGGGTAGTCCTGCGGGATGGCGATGTCTGGCGTATAGCCGCCGATGGAGAATACGCCTCTGCCGCGGTAGAACTCGAGGGCGGCGTTCATGTAGGAGAGGAACCCGCGGGATACGCACACGTCGTCCTCGATGACAATGACGCGCCCATGGCGCTCCAGCACTTCGGACACTCCGCCCGTGATGTTGGCGGCCAGGCCCACGTTGGTCTCGCGCTCCGTTATGTTTATGCTGGCGAAGCCCGTGGCGTGGCGGCACACTTCGCGGGTGGCCTCTACGGCTGCC
Organism: Eggerthellaceae bacterium; assembly: GCA_963631865.1. Lineage (GTDB taxonomy): Bacteria > Bacteroidota > Bacteroidia > Bacteroidales > Marinilabiliaceae > W3P20-009. Next base: position 8,883 of record CAVGTO010000026.1, on the reverse strand, counting down.
GCGCCGTCCGCACTCTTGGCGCCGTCGGCGAAGATGTAGAGGTCGGACGTTGCGGCTCCGTCGGCCGCGGCAAGGCACTCAATGGTCCGCCGGGCGTGGTCCGGGCGGTTGTATACGAATAGGGCTATGGGAGACATTTCAGTTGGCAGTTGACAGCTGGCAGATTACGGCTTTGCGTGGCATTCCGCCCGCTGTTTTGTTTTTCTTCTTTATTGTTTTGGGGTAGGCTGGTTGCTGGTTGCGAAGATAGTGAAAAAATGTTGCTTATGGTAGGGAAAAATGTGTTCAAAGCGGCTTGGATACCCACCATCCCCGACGGAGCGGTAAGGTTCAGCATCCAGAAGCCACCTGCCATTGTCAAGTCTGATGCACTCAAAAACATGGGTTTCGACAACTCTTGGGTGCAAATCCAGCGGCAGTGATGGGGAAAAAGGCGCCTCCAGCATAGCTCAACTTCCTGAGCTATGCTGGAGGCGGCTGCGTTTATGGTGGGAGGAAGAGGACGCTAACTAAGGTTCTGTCTGTTGCGTAGTTTGGTTGAAGAGATTGGCTTCTTCTTTTTGTTCCGAAATCTATGCCAGCATAATTTCAATTATTCCCCTGCGCATTCATTTTCATCCATATCTCCAAAAACTTGTCGTAGACAGCGTACGCGCCGTCCTCCTCGTTTATGAAGTCTTTCTCCAGCAGGCCTTTGATGGCCGAGTTGACCGAGCTCGGTGACTGCAGCCCGTATCTCTTGGCGAAGGCTCCGCTCCTGACGTTCCGCGCCTCGCCTTCTGCCGCTATAGCTCTGAGTACGTTCCGTTGCTTCTCAGGCATTTGGCGCAGGAGCGTCTCGTAAGTGTCCGACGCCATGCCGATGCAATAACTTACTGCGTCGTCAACCATGTCAGCCGTGCACGTTCCTCCCGCCGGCGTCTTGAGGAAGAGCACGTTCATCACCCGCTGGATGTACGACGTTACGCTGCCGAACCGCTTGAAAAGGTCGTCCACCACAGCCCCTTCCAGCCTCTTGCCCCGCTCCTCGAACTTCGCCGTTGCGAACTCCCTGTATTTACCGATGTCCAAAGGCTTGAGGTTCATTATCATGACGCTCTGGTAGAATGGCCGTGCCGGCGATGTGAACATCTCGCCCATGACGTGGCGTTGCGAGCCCGAGAATATGAAGTGGGCGTTTGTGCACCGTTGTATGTATGTGCGCAGCAGGGCCTCGACTCGGCTGTCTCCGTAATTCGTTATCTGCTGGAACTCGTCTATGGCCACCAGGCACGGCTTCTCCGCCTGGTTGAGGTATGTGAATATCTCGTCCAGAGTTATCTCGGGGTTCGCTAGCGCGCCGAGCCCGATGCCCCAAACTGGCTGTCCGTTCATGTCGAACGATATCTCCGACCGGAGAGACTGCAGCACTTGCAGGAACTTCTCCCAAGCCGTGCGTCCTTTGGGTCGGAGGCCGTCTATGATGGCTTTGCCGAACATGCCTACGAGGTCCCTTATGGAGCCCGTGGAGTAGATGTCTATGATGAAGGTGTAGTAGTCTTCTTTTACCTCCGGTTGCGCGAAGCAGTGGTGGATGAGCTCCGTCTTGCCTATCCTGCGCGGCGAGATGATGGCCATGTTGTTCTCGTTCGTCAGCATCTCGATGACCTGGCGGGTCTCGTCCACGCGGTCGCAGAAATATTCCGCTCCCGCATATCCGTTCGTGACAAATGGATTCTTCATGCTCTATCGTCTTGTTCCGTGCGCGAATATAATCCCCATATCCCGATTATCATTTTATGATTATCGAAAAATGATAATTCGCGGCGGGTGGCTCTCTGACTCGTAGTCTGTGTGAATCTGTGAAATCAGTGGACTAGTCGCCCGCCAAAAATTTGAATAATAAAAATTTTTACATACCTTTGCACCCGCATTGCCCTGGTGGCGGAATTGGTAGACGCGTTGGTCTCAAACACCAATGGAGCGATCCGTACCGGTTCGATCCCGGTCCAGGGTACAACGATGCAAAAAGCGAAGCGGCTGACAATCTTCTGATTGCCGGCCGCTTTCGTTGTATGTTTTTGCCAGCCGTTATTTGCTGGCTGTTAGCTGGTTCGCCGCAGATTTTTGCAATTCTTCCTCGAGCATTGATAGCACGTAAACCGAGCTTTCATAAAACAGCCCGGTGCGCGGGTCGCAAACTTTGCGGTATGTGTCAGACGAGTATATGGTGTCCAGGACTTTGCGAACATCCCATGAATTTTGCTTTGCCAGGGAGTCTGCCATCTCCGTTGTAAGGCATTCTATTTGGAATTGTATGTCCGTCTGTGTCATCTTATTGCGCTTTTTTTAGGAAAGATATGGCTTTCTCGGTCCCGAAAAAATATTGAATTGCTGGGATGTGGAATTTTAGCTCGTCGATCATCGTCTCGATTGAGATATAGCCTTGCGTGAAACGACGCATTTGCAGTCCAACGGTATCGTCGGCTATCGGTCCTACTACCACGTCGTATCCGTGGGCTGGCTTGTCGCTCGCATTGCGGCGGTTTAGCAAGACGAATTCTGCCCACTCTTTGGAATATCCGCTGAATATCTTTACGTTAAGAGGTGAGTCTCCTTTTAAAAGTGCCTCATCAAAAATGAAGGTGGATACGATTGCTTCTCCATATCCCATTCTTAGTGCGGTTCGCTGCGCCATCTCCGTAGCCTGGCTCTTGTTCGGATTGAGATAAAATCCGCAGCCGAAGTCTTTTCCTTTGTGGGACTTGTCGAGGTCGATTGCTTCTACCGGAACGTTAGACCCATGGTAAAGTTTTATCATCTTATTGTCCCTCCATTCCTAATGCATATCGCCGTCATATCGTCCACAGCATCGTCTATCGACAGTGTATGCTCAGCCGCATAACAGTCGGTCAGGAAGTCAATTGCCTTGTGCTTGCGGAGGTAGGCGTACGCTGCCGGGTTGCTTATGTTGTATCTTTCTGCGAATGCCCCTACGCAGCATACAACGTATGCTATTGTGTCATGCGTGTTTTGTTTCATAGTCTGCCTTTTTAATTTTTGCGAATATAGCGAAAAGATAAAAAAATAAAAGGGGTTTGGCGAAACGCCAAGCCCCCAAAATTAAAGTCGCAATAGGATTTTTCCCCCCGCTACTTGAAATACTCGCCATAGATCTTCCAATATATCTCGGCCCATCCGTTCGACACAAGGTCCGCCAGTTCGGCGCGCAGGCGGCTGTCCGCCTCTATGAGGGATACGATCTCGGGGTTCCACCTTCGGCCCGCGTCTTCGCGGAACTCTGCCAATAAGGCCTCAAGGGAGTTGGTTTTCTTATAGTTGCGGCCCAGTCGCTCCGTTGCGGCCTGGAGGCAGTCCGAGATGGTGAGGATGTCGATAAGCGGGCGGATGGGCGACTTGGTGTTGTCGAAGTCGGCGGGGTAGCCGCCCTTGCCGTTGTACCACTTGTGGTGGCCGAGCGTAGTGTCGTGATATTTTGCCAGTTCGGGCGCCACGCTGAGGTAGCGCAGGCCGAGGGCGGGGTGGAGCTTGATGAGGCCAAACTCGGCGTCGTTAAGTGGACGGTAGTCGTTCGTCACGACGGGCGAGATGGAGTTCTTGCCCAAGTCGTGGTAGAGGGCGGCGTGGCGCATGAAGTCCATAATCTCTTTCCTGGCCCGGCGCACGGCCTTCTCGTCCTTGAGGTCCAGGACCCCCACTAGGATGTCCGGCCTATTGCGAACGACGGAGCTCGTTATGGCCTCGGCTATCTTGCTCACGTGGACGGAGTGGGCGTAGGTCGGCACCTGCACGGCCACCATCAGCTCGTCCATGTAGTGGATCTTCTCCTTGTCCGTAAGGTAGCGCATGGCGCGGTTGTAGAAGACGAACTTGGTCAGGTTGTTTATGAAGTAGTTGCTGGCCTGGTTGTCGCGCCGGTGGTGGAAGAGCGTCACTATGTCTTCCCACAGGGCGAGGGCGTTGGCGTGCTTCTCGGCGGGGGCGAAGTCCGCCACGTCGTTGAGGTAGAAGTAGTCAAGGTAGGGCACCGTCCGTTGCGAGAACTCTGTGTCGGTTATGCGTTCGTCGCTCATTTGCGCCATCCCGCTTTGGCGCACCTCCATGGCTTTGCGGAAGGCCTCTGTGGCCTGTAGTTGGCCCAGCTGCACTTGCATCACGAGGGTGTGTACCATCGAGCGGGCCGAGATGTTGGGGTCCGCGAGGTTGCGCGCCACGACGACCGTCATCAGCGAGTCGCGGAGGGGCTTGGTGGCAGCCGTGGTGTCCGCCATGTAGTAGTTGCGCGTCAGTCGCTCCTCGTTGGCGTCAACGCCGTTACGGAGGACTTTTAGTTCGGATGCCGTGAACATTTCCCTTACGGCCGGCAGGTGCAGTAGCGAGTCCTGCACTGCGGCGCGGCGGCGGAAGCACTCGGGGCTGCACAGTCCGCGGGCCATCCATTGGCTGAAGAGAAGGTTCTGGTTGGCCACGACGCGGGTTCGCAGCCCGTCCGGCATATTGTCATATTTGCCCGAGGCGGCGCGGAGGAAGCTATTGTATGCGTGGCGCATGGTGGCCGTGTCGCCGCTCATGATGGCGATGTTGTAGTACACTTCGCCCAAGACGTTGCAAACGTACGCTATGTGGCTCAGCGAGTCGGGGCACTGCCCGCTCTCGTAGTAGCGCATGAGGTAGCGGCTCATGCTGAGCGAGAAGAAGGGGTCGCCGAACTGCTCTTGCTCGCTTTTCTTGATTACGTCGAACATGCTCTCGAAGGCGTAGGTCCTGACGCCCTCGCTCATGGCAGTGTCGGCCTCGGTGAACCGTCTCATGGAGTTGATTATCGAGCGGTTCTCGGCGTACATGTTGTGGAAGACCTCGGCCCGTCGGGCGAAGAGGCCCATCCATTGCTGTCGGTCGTGGATGGTCGATATGCTGTCGTTATATGCGTTGTATATCTGTCTATTGCGCATCAGTCGGCCGAAAAGCCTCATGCAGCATTCCACTCCCGAGCTGTCCAATGCTATCTCGCCCTTGCAGTCTTCGATACTCGGCATGTCGTCCATACTGATGCTGACTGCCGCAGTGCCGCCCTCCGCGATGGGGTGGGGGCCGTCGGTCTCGACTATTTTGGGCGACGACGCCAAGGCCGCGGTGCATGCCGCAGCCGTCAGGGTGAGGAGGATCGTCCTCCCGACCCACGAAGTTTCCCTTTTCCCGCTTTCGCCACGCGCTTTTCCCGTGCGGTTGTCGCGGCCCTCTGTGTCTCTTCTGGTCATCTCTCTTTGCCGAAGGAGCCTTTTTCGGATGTTATTTCTCATGTGCTTGGCGCGTCGTGTCTCGTGGCCGTCCGGTCCCGAGTTGTGCTTGTTCCCGATGCTTGCCAAGTATCCCTAATATACGGATTTTCCCGCCCCTTTGTTGCCAAATTCTCCACCAGCCCCCGCCGTAGCTTACAATCGCCTAATTTTTAGCCTCTCATTCCTTGTAATTTTTATTCAGTTTGGGAAGGGGGGGCATTCCCCTCGCTACGCAAACGATGCCATCTGATACTGCGCGAACATCAGGTGAAGGTCGTGGTAGAACTTGTGGATGCCGGGGTAGAGCGACTCGTCGAACGTCGAGTTGTGCCACAGCAAAGAGAAGATTCCCTCGTGGCGGCGCACCTCGTCCAGCATCTCCTCCACGGCCAGGAATATCTCGTCATACGTCATCCCCCGGTGGCTGAGGCACGTAACGTCCATCAGAGCCAGCGGCAGGCAGATGACCCTCAGTGTCTTGTCACCTATGTGGTCGTACGGGTGGAACGAGTGGCACGTGCTGTTGCGGAATCCCTCGTGCTCCGAGAAGCCGAATGAGTAGTCGGCCTCGATGTCCGCCGAGTCCATCCATCGGTAATTCTCGTCGGGGTTGATGGCTAGGAAGTGCTGGCGGACGCGCGGGCGTGCTTGCGGGAACACGCTGCGAAGGTAGGCGTACGCGTTGCGGTAGTCCATCGGCGTCTGGCACTCTATGGGCGCATGGAGGTTCACCGTGTGCCTGCGCTTAAAGAGCTGCGCCATAAGCTTTTGGATATCCTTGTCCTCGAACATGTCGTAGTCCGGCGGGAAGGCCTGGTCGTCGTCGTCCAGCGGCAGGAAGAACCAGTCGGAGTGGTAGCCGATGAAGGCCTCCTCGTCCTGTATCTCGTCGAAGCTCCAATAGGGGTCCGCGTCATGCCTGAGGTGCATTATGTTCAGCAGGCTCCAGAAGGCGTCGCGCCACATGCGGAGTCTCGGCACACCGCCCAGCGGTCTGAGTCCCAAGGCCTGGGCGAAGCGGTAGCGTGTCTTGCGGAACGTGAAGTAGTGCGCCAAGTCCACGTCGTGCGACAGGTGGATGGATGCGCCTCCGCGCATGGGTGGGAATTTGATGTATTTGATGCCGGACAGCTCGCACTGCCTCTCTATGGCCGCTATCATCCACTCCATGTAGTAGTCCACGACAGCCATGTGCTCAATGCCCAGCTCGGCCTGGATGGACAGCTCGTAGGGGAATCGGCCCCACTTGTCGCGCTCTCGTATGTCATGCTCCTGTCGGCCCGAGAGCAGGTAGAACGTGCTGCGTATGAGGTCGTGTGTCAGGTGCACTGTCTGCCCGTCGTCGGTATACATGCGGGTCTCCGTCGCCGGCACTCCCGGGGCCGGGTAGAGGATCGGCACGCCTCCCACGCGGTAGTCCGTCCGCATGGTCCACTCGGTGTCCGGCCACGGCAGCAGCTCCGCTATCTTGTGCGGGCGTTCCAGTTCTATCAGTCGTCCGAGGTGCATAAATACGTAGTCGCGTTGCGCCGCGTTGAGGCGTGGCATCTCCGGCCTCTCTATGTGCGGTCTTGCCTTGGGCTCTTCCTTCATGGCTGTGTCAAGTCTATCTATTGTGGTTCGTATTGCGCGAGGTTATTGGTCAATTTTTATTTTGATACGGCAAATATATCGCGTAAATTCACACTCCCAAAGGCCAAAGACCAGAAAAACCTACCAATGAAAGCAGTCATCCAGCGCGTCAGCCGGGCTTCTGTCGTCGCCGACGGCGTCCAGGCCGGACAAATCGGCCCCGGTCTCATGATCCTCTTCGGAGTCGAGGTGGACGACGGCCCCGACGTCAACATGCCCGAGGTCTCTTGGCTCGCCCAGAAAGTGGCGCAGATGCGCATCTTCTCCGACGACGAGGGCCATATGAACCTCTCCGTCTCCGACACGGGCGGCGACATCCTCGTCGTCTCGCAGTTCACCCTCTTCGCCATGACCAAGAAAGGCAACCGCCCTTCGTTCATCGGTGCCGCCCGCCCCGACGTCGCCATCCCGTACTACGAGGCTTTCGTGGCCGAGCTCCGCCGAATAACTGGCAAGGACATCCCCACCGGCGTTTTCGGCGCCGACATGAAGATAGACATGCTGGCCGATGGACCCGTCACCATCATCGTCGACACGCGGAACAAAATCTAACCCGTGCGAAGCGAAATCCATTGCGAAACATGTGTGATTCCAACCAAGATACCACAACCCCTCAACAACCCGACCTCTCCCTCCGCAAGGCCCAGCAACTCGTGGACGACTGGATCCACACCTACGGAGTGCGCTACTTCGGAGAGCTGACCAACATGGCGTGCCTCACCGAGGAGGTGGGCGAACTCGCGCGAGTCATCTCCCGCACCTACGGCGAGCAAAGCTTCAAGCCCGGCGAGAGCCACGACATCTCCGAGGAGATGGCCGACGTCCTCTGGGTCCTCATCTGCCTTGCCAACCAGACCGGCGTCGACCTTTCCGACGCCCTCCGCAGGAGCCTCGACAAGAAAACCCGTCGCGACGCCACACGCCACATCAACAACCCTAAACTGACAAATTGACAATAATGAAAAACATAGACGAAATCTTAGGCGCATTCCCCTACGACGCCGCAAAACTCGACAACCTCGACGCCTCTGTGGCCAACTTCCGCAAGGCTTCTGAGAAATGGGTAGCCGACTCCGATGCCCTCCAGACAATGTTCAACGCCATCGACCTCACCACCCTCAGCCACACCGACTCCGCCGAGAGCGTCAAGCGTTTCGTGGACCGCGTCAACCAGTTCTCCGTCGATTATCCCGATCTCAAGAACGTCGGCGGCATCTGCGTCTACTCCGTCTTCGCGCCCGTCATGAAGTCCACCCTCCGAGTCGAGGGCGTCCACCGTGCCGTCGTCGCCGCTTGCTTCCCCTCCTCACAGGCTTTCGCCGACATCAAGGCCGCCGAGGTCCGCAAGTCCGTCGAGGCCGGCGCCACCGAGGTCGATGTCGTCATCTCCGTCGGTGAGTTCCTTGCCGGCAACTACCAGTTCATCTTCGAGGAACTCCTGACCATCCGTGAGGCATGCGCGGGTGCCCGCCTCAAGGTCATCCTCGAGACCGGTGCCCTCAAGACCCACCAGCAAATCTGGGAAGCCAGCATCATCGCCATGGAGGCCGGGGCCGACTTCATCAAGACAAGCACCGGCAAGAACTGCGACGGCGCAAGCCCCGAAGCCGCCATCGTTATGACCCAGGCCATCGAGGCCTACACCGCCAAGACCGGCCGCCAAGTCGGCTTCAAACCCGCAGGCGGTGTCCGCACTCCCGAGGAGGCCGCCCTCTACTACGAGATCGTCCGCGCCACACTCGGCGAAGCGCACCTCGTCAACACACTCTTCCGCATCGGAGCCTCCGGCCTGGCCAACAACCTCCTCAAGCAAATCCTAAAACTCAAAGGCAAGCAAGCCCCCGAGAAATACTTCTAAAAAAACCACCCAATTGGCGGAGCGAGGCCCAACCATGGCGCCCCACTCCGCCAATTTCGCCTTATATCGTCTTCTTCCGATATTTCTCCCCCTCCCCACACATCTTTCCCCCCC
>CAVGTO010000025.1:14041-22273 GCA_963631865.1 Eggerthellaceae bacterium | reverse complement strand
CAGTACCACTTTGCCTCGCAAGTCGCTCAGCTTTATCTCTTTCCCGCTTGGGTTCGAGATCGTTATTTCGCCAATGTTCTGGCCTACTTGCTGGGCTTGTGCTTGTGTGGCAATTGTAAAAATAAAGGCCAAGAGGAAGGCCATTCTGCCGCACACCTTTGCGATTTTCATCTTTTGTTGTCTTTCTTATCCGTGTGTTTTTTACGGAGTGGTGGACAATTTGTTTCGCTCGGGGTGGGCTAAGTTTCTTGGCCTCGGCTGGACTTTTGAAACTGACACAGTGCCGTTATTTCGGACTTTTAGCCGACTATGGCGTTGCTGTCTTCGCAGAGGAAAGAGAGGGTCTCCTCTATGGTCTCCGTGCCGAAGTCACGTGCTACGATGTGGCCGTCGGGGCTGATGAGGAGGTTAACTGGGCGATTTACGTCAAATCGGCTTGCGAGTGGAGAATCTTCGCCTTTGTAGTCGCAGATGTGGTAGAAGCTTTGAGTACCGTCGGCCTCTATTGCCTTGCGAACGGGCGACTTGAATACGTCTAGCGAGATGCAGACTACTTCGAGCCCATCGGCCTGTGCGAAAGTGTCGTTGTGGAACTTGTCGCGGATTTGCAGGAGGTTGTAAGCGTTGACGCGGGACGTGGCGTCGTATGAAGCCCAAAAGCTTACAATCAACATTTTGCCGTTAAGCGAGTCGGCTGCGATGTTGCCGCCACCAACGAGGGTCTCCTCTTCGAGGGCTTCGAGCTCGCTTCTGTAGATGCTCTCCTGGTTTTCTTTTTTGCTCGACGTGAAAAAAAGTGTCATCACGACGAGGCATGTCATGCAGATTAAACTGTTCTTGGTCATTTGTTGCTTTTTCTGCAACATAGTGAGACTTCTCTTGTCGCTCGGGGAAAGGACCCGTGCCAACTTGCCTCAACCTGCCGGCAGGCGCTCTCTTAGCGTTTTCACGCCGCCGTCAAGTGTCTCGCTCGTCACGCCCGTAGGCAAACGTCGCAAAACGCTATTGCTGCAAATTTTATCGGCGCAAAACTACACCCCAATGGTGAAAATCAGTAACTTATAGCGTTAAATAACAGCAAATTATGTTACCTGCCGATTTTTGAGGGCTCTAAACGACTGAATTTTAGTGCGTTGCTAAACAGTTAAAAATGCGCAAGTTGTGTTTCTTCTGAGCTCTTAATTCCCGAAAACGTTTGAAATTCTTGCAACTGCTAATTCCCAATACGGCAATAGATATGCCGTCCGCATACCTTCTTCGGCCTAAATTTCTCGTCTACAACCACTTTGCCGTTCATGATGACGTAGTCTATCCTGCCGCGGAAACGCACATCCTGCATGTCGCCACTCGGTGCGGCAAATCGTGCATCGTCCGTATAGTCATGATCCCAAACAATAAGGTTGGCTGTGGATCCTTCGCGCACCATTCCAAGATTCGGGCTCATGCCCACGAAGCTTGCGGGGCGCGCCATCGCATATTCAGATAGTTCGCCCACGGTTAGGCGGTTCTCTAGGTCAATGGCGTTGAGCAGCGGCAATTTATTGCGGGACACAATCTCGGGGGTCATATCCGGCCAACGCTCTTTAAGTGCCTTAGATGCACTATATGCTAAGCCGAGCGAGCACCAGCTGTTCTCTCGTAATGTATCTACTATTGTCTGCGCGTGAAGTTTCTCGCCCAGCCCGCTCTCTTTTGCAAATGGGTCGTAGCACAAGTGGGCTGCTACACCACAGTGGCCTATGAGGCTCTTTACTATGTTCAGCTCCTCTTCGTACTCTATGCCGATGATATATGCTTTGTTATTGCTGTCCTCCCTGAGGAGTCGGCATAATTCGCGCAGTTGTATGGCACGCACGGTGGGTGTGATGAGTCCGCGAAGGTCGTATATGACTCGCAATCCGAGAATGCGTGCGGCCGTGATGTGCTGCGCCATGGCTCGGACATCGTCATATTTTTCGTCGCCGAAACGCATTATGGCCGTCGAAACGCCGTGCTGAATTTTTATTTTGCGGATGCGCCTGCTCTCCGAAATATTTACTTGGTGTAGGGGAATGTGGAACGCATAGTTGAGAAGTGGGATCGTCGCATTTGCAAAGTCGTCGATGTTGTCCTCAATGTTTGGAGATACGGTCATTATAGCCGTTATGCCAGCCGTGGCGTTCTCGAAATTCAAGTCCTGCAATGCCTCGCCGTCTATTCTTACGGGACGCGGGTTGCTCAGGCTTATCAATGTTGGCAATACATAGCTCCCCTTGGCGTCGATGTCGATGGTGTCCGTCAGCGGGTGCTGGATGTCCGATCCGATGCTTATGATGCTGCCGCCGGCCATGAGGACGGATACGACGTCGCCATTGGCGGGCGTCTCTGGCAGTCGAGCATTTCGTATCAGGAGGTATTGCATAATCATTCTTTGCTACTAGGCTTAAATTTACTTCATTTTGGCTTTTGTTGTGCGCGACGTGCCTGCTTTTAACACATTATGCGGTCCAATTGTATATTTGCCCATAAGTCTTATCGCTCCCATTATCTTGACTTCTCCTCGGTTACGTTTCTCCGCACGTTCTTTCTTTCTCAGTTTATGCCGATAATATTCATACTCCCATTGAAAATGAAAAATCCCCATGGAGAGGTTTCGTTCTCCGTGGGGATTGGTTTATGCTTGGCCGTTGCTTTTACTTCTTGTCCCACTTGAATGAGAGGCCGAAGCCGAGCAACTCTTTGCACTGCAGACGTGCGCCGCGCTCGCGGGTTTGTATGCTGGTCGTACCATCGGCTGCCGTCTCGGTGTACTGCTCCTTGTACTTGATATCGTCATCGAAGAGGAGGTTTACCTTGATGAGGGCTGTGAGCCAATCGTTGACCTTGAGGTTGAAGCCGGTCTCGACGTCGACATCGATATGCTCGGGGTGCTCTTTCCAGTTGGTGAAGAAGTCGCCGCGGAAGTAGTAATCTACGTTCTTTACGATATTCGGGTGGTTGTAGGTTATCTTGGCTGTGGCACCAAACTCACCACGCATGTGCTCCCCTTCGTCTACACCGTAAGTTGTGGATAACAGTGTGTCGCCGACGATGGTCATCTTGGCGGCAACGGGCGAGAGGTAGATGGACAACTTGTCGTTAGGTTTGTAGAGCATACCTAAGGAGAAGTTGATGTAGCCAGGCGACATGAATTTAGAGACGAGGGTGGTGTCTTTGTCATACTTGTAGCCCTTGCCAAATTGGCTCTTGAAGTCGAAGAGGCCTGAGTAGAAGAGTTTTTGACGTGCGGCGTCGTAACCGTAGACAGATGAGAGGTGAATTTTGTCTTCCGATTTTTGGAAGTCCTCTCCCTTATATCGCATGATGCCATAGCCGAGCTCGAGGGTGTTGTCCCATGTCGCTTTCTCGCTCTTGTAGTTGGCGTATCCGTTGCCGAACCATGTGCCGGTGAATGAGTTCTTGCCGCCGGCTGCCCAGTTCTTGAGGGATATCTGGTTGACGGTGAGCGAGGTGAAGACGCCTGTCTTCCACTTCGATGCGGGCTTTGCCGCGGTCTCTGCGGCAGCGGTCTGCTCCTCTTGGGCGTAGGTGGTGGTGCCTGCCACGAGAGCGAGGAGGGCGGGTAGTAAGAATTTGAGTTTCATCAGAGTTGGTTAACTAAAAATGTGTTTCCCCGCCTTCTACGCAATAGGGCGTGTTTTGTTTTCCGCACGGAGTATATTGGGTACGATTTTTTATATGTAGGGCCGCACATCCGTTATTATCATGCCAGCCTTGCGCGCAGCCTCGATTCCCGTGTCTCCATCCTCAAATACTTGGCACTCTGCAGGCGCAATCCCCATAAGTTCGGCGCATTTGAGGAATGTCTCAGGATGTGGCTTGTGATGCTCTACGTCGTCGGCTGCCACTATGTAGTCGAAGAGGCCGATGAGCCCTGTGGAGGTGAGCATAAGTTCTGCGCGATGGCGGTCACTACCTGTGCCTATGGCCATAGGTATCACGCCTTTTGCCGAGCGGGCCACGTCTGCAATGACTTTAATCTCATCCACGTCGTCAGCATGGCCGTTGGCTATCTCGCGTTTGCGCGCCACTATGGCGTCGCAGTCTGTTCCTGGTTTTCCGTGCCGCTCTACAATCAGTCGGGTTATCTCTTCTATTGAGCGTCCGGTCATGCCAATAAACTCATCACGCTCAATGACTATGCCTTGCTCGCGCAGTGCGGTGTCCATTGCTCGCCAATTTATTTCGAGGCTGTCTATCAGTGTGCCGTCGAGGTCGAAGATGAGGGCCTTAGCTTTGGGGTCTATCAAGCTTTTGCTGGTTGTGCTTGTTGCCATTAGAATTTTATGAATGTGCCGTTTTTGAGGTTCGATCTGATGTCTTTTATTCCGCCAATGATGTCTTTGTGGGTGTTGACGAAGATATTGCGGAATGAGAAGATGTCGTCGTCGGTGGTCGCTTCGGCTTCGGGCTCTACGCCCATTTGCGCCAATGCCTCCTTAAGCCCGTCGGGATCGTCGGATATGAGGAGCACCTTGTCGCCAAGCAGCAGCTCTGTTTTTCCCGTTGGTACGAAATAAGCCTCTTCGCGTTTCACTAGTACCGCCACGCAATTCTCTGGCAACGGCAATTTTAGCAGTTTGTCACCGTAATTGAGAATTTGCTCCGAGATGGTGAGCTCGGCGAGTACGGATTTTATGTCATCCGAGAGCTCCATATCAAAGTCCTTGACCTTGCCGAGCTCCTCGGGCGTGTCGATGAGGTTGAGTTTCTTCGCTACGGTTGCCAACGTCGTGCCTTGGACCACAAGGGATACGAGTGTGCAGATGAATACTATGTTGAAAATAAAGCGCGCATGGGGCACGTCCGATGCCAATGCCAAAATTGCGAAGATGATAGGCACGGCGCCGCGGAGGCCAACCCATGATATGAAATATTTGCTGTCGCGACTGATATTGCGGAATGGCAAAAGACATGCAAAGACACTGACCGGGCGAGTGATGAATATCATTAGGAGGCTGACAATCAAGCCCGGCACGATGAGCGGCAACAACTCATGGGGATTGACGAGCAAGCCGAGAGCCAAGAAAACGGTAAGTTGGCTAAGCCAAGCGAGGCCATCGAAAAAGTTGACCGCCGATCGCTTATGCACGAACCTTGAGTTTCCCATCACTACGCCGCCAATATAGACGGCCAGGTAACTATTGCCGCCCATAAAGTAGGACGACGAGAAGACGAAGATGCACGCCGTGAGCACAAGAATGGGGTACAAACTGGCGTTCTCAATCTTTATCTTGTTTATTATCCAAACGAAGGCATAACCAAAGACGAGACCGATGAGCGAACCTACGGCAAATTGCTTGATGAGCTGCAGCACCGCCGTGCCATACTCCGGTTCGCCACCTTGGCTCAGAAGTCCTATCAGCGTGATGGTCAGCATATACGCCATAGGGTCGTTACTACCACTCTCAAGCTCCAACATTGGGCGCAAGTTGTTCTTTAGGTGCAGCCCCTTGCCGCGAAGGATGGAGAACACCGAGGCCGAGTCGGTTGACGACATCGTGGCGGCCAGGAGCAAGGACACCGTAAGCGTGAGCGGGATGGTGCCCAACGCTGGTATGTTGAAAATGAGATGTATGAGGAGACCTGTGAGTGCGGCAGTAAGCACAACGCCGAGCGTGGCGAGCACGATGCCAGGGCCTAATACTGGTTTTATGTCCGATATCTTGGTGTCGAGGCCGCCCGAGAAAAGGATGATACACAAGGCGACGGTGCCAATGGCTTGCGCCGTGGGAAGGCTCTCAAACTGGATTCCCAATCCGTCGGAGCCGCACAGCATACCGACGCCGAGGAACAACAAGAGGAGCGGGACGCCAAACCTGTATCCCGCCTTGCACGCCAAGATGCTCAGGAAGAAGAGTATCGATATACCTAAGAGTATGGTTTCGACTGACATAGACTATTATTTAAGATGTGTTGTTGGTACTGTGTTGTTGGTAATGAGCTTTGTGTCTCGCGGCAATAGGTTCGGCTGCTTATCTTGTCATCTGAACCCGCGATGACAAATATACAAAAATTACGTCTCTTTTAAGATACGAGCCTCCATATATCAAGTCTTTTTTAACCTTATTTGACTACTCCCGAAGAGTAATAAATTACACCTCTTGTTACTTTTGCCGCGACAAAAAAGCAGACGGTTTTTGTGTGCATATTGTGTGTCCACAGAAAGAATTGTACGTGGCTGCTGGTTCTGCGGAAATCAGTTGGGCAAAGCGAAATCTGTAGCAAGCGCGGAGAACGACCCTAAAGCCAATTATCTTTGTGATTCTGAGAAATTCGTGGATTAGCTATATGCGCAGGTAAATCAGCTTGCCTCGCTCATTCTTTCCTCGTTTGGCTTAAAAGATATTAGATATATATATGACGACGACAACGACTTGCGAACCCATTAACGACGGACGCATGACAGCGCGTCATTGGGCTGCCCTCATTGGCCTCACTATGGCCGCCTTCATTTTCAACACGTCCGAGTTCGTGCCCATTGGCCTCCTTACGGATATTGCGGCCGACTTTGGCAAGACGGAGAGCGAGACTGGTTTGCTTATATCTGTCTATGCCTGGTGCGTAGCCCTCCTTTCTCTCCCCCTTATGATTCTTGCCAGTCGTATGGAGATGCGCAAACTTATGCTTACCCTCGCAGGTGCTTTCTCCCTTTTCCAATGCATGTCTTGGGCTTCTGGCAGCTACGCTATGCTTATGGCAAGCCGAATAGGTGTGGCGTGTTGCCACTCTGTTTTTTGGAGCATCGTGTCGCCTATGGCTGTGCGCATTGTGCCTAATGGTCATAAGGCTATGGCGCTCAGTACCATTGCCACGGGTAGTGCGGTGGCTATGATTGTGGGGTTGCCACTTGGCCGTGCCGTAGGTCTTCTGCTGGGCTGGAGGATGACGTTCCTCAGTGTGGCAGGCGTGGCGGCTCTCGCCTTGGCTTTTATGGCTCTTACATTGCCAGTCCTGCCGAGCGAGGGTAAGTTCTCGGTGCGCAAACTGCCCGTGCTTCTCGGCAACCGTGCATTGGTTTTGCTCTATGTCTTCACTGCCGTTTGGGTGGTTGGCTATTACACTGCGTATAGTTATATCGAGCCGTTCCTTGGTCAGATTGCGGGACTCGACGAGCAACACGTTACCATTACGCTTATGCTCTTTGGCGTGGCGGGAATTATTGGCGGTCAGGTGTTTGCGCGTCTCTATGGCCGTGGGCCACTGCGTTTCATCGGCTCTATGGCGGTTCTTATGACTGTTTGCCTCGCTTTGCTCTTCCCTGCCGCTTCGTGTGAGTGGGCTGTTTGGGCTGTATGCCTTTTCTGGGGTATGTCTACCACGGCGTGCAATATCGCTCAGCAGAGTGAGCTTATCGCCATGACGCCAGGCTCAGATACTGCGGTGGCTATGAGTATCTATTCTGGTATTTTCAATCTTGGTATTGGCACTGGAGCCGCTGTCGGCGGTGTCGTTTGCTCTGTCGTGAGCGTAAGTTCAATAGGGTGGGCGGGCTGCCTTTGGTCTATTGCCGCCCTCGTCATTTGGTTCGCTGCCCTTATGCCTGCCATCAAGAAACACGGCAGGGCTTGGTAGTTTTATCTGCCAATTCCTTCTTATCTTATTCCCAATCCATTCTCTTGACGCACGCCAACTGATGCGTGTGGATGCCTCTCTCGTGATTGAAGATGCCTTGATTGTCAAGAGTGTCTATGCGCACCATTCCCGATGAGTGGACTATAGTACCGTCGCCACGGCATATCCCGACATGGCAAATTCGCCCCTTGTCGTTTTTGAAGAAGGCCACGTCATTTCGTTGCGCGTTGGCGATATCTATCTCTTCTCCGAGGTTAATCATCTGCGATGCGTCGCGTGGCAATTGCTTGCCGCATACCTTAAACGCTATCTGCACGAGGCCAGAACAGTCGATTCCCATAGCGGTGCGCCCTCCCCAAAGATAAGGAGCTCCCATAAGGTGCATTGCGCTCGCCACGGGGTCGAGTTCATTGGCGTCGTCGCTCGGTTTCTCCTCAATGCCCCAAAAATCACCATCGAGGTTGAAAATTTGCAGGAAACTGCCTTCGTATGGTATCTCGGTTTTGCGCAGCCCATGTATCTCCGATCCTTGAGTCAAGAAGATTGGACGGTTAAGGGGCATCCCGTCATCTCCATATTTTTTCTGCACAAAGGAGACTGCCTCGGGCAGGATATACA
>CAVGTO010000025.1:0-14031 GCA_963631865.1 Eggerthellaceae bacterium | reverse complement strand
GATATACATCTCGGCCCTGTTCCAACGGTCAATCTCCTCTTCCGGTATGTCCGTCACGAGCTTTGAGTCTATCCAACCCTCATAACCATCGGTCTGCATCCTTATTTTTGCCCATCTGCCTTCAACCTCCTGCACTTCATAAGTCTCGCCGAAGAGTATCTGCGTCACCATCTCCGTCGCCTCCGAATTTGAGGCGCGTACGGGTATCGCGCTATATGTGCAAATGGACCGTTTCATATATGTAATTCAGAAAAACGTAAGTTGGCTCTCATTATCCGTTTGCTTCCGTGTAATTCGGTAGACTGATAAATAATCCACTATATACAAACGGCGCAATTCCATACTGAGTCTCAGTGATTGTCAATTGAGACTACCGTAGCTCAATAGTTTGGCCTACCTCGGGCTCCTCGCCATGAGCAAGGCCGTTGCGGCTTTCGAGTTTACTCAGCTTGATGCCGTAGGAGTGGGCAATGTCCCACATCGTCTCTCCCCGCTTAACCTCGTGAGTCTTGCAATCGGGATGAGAACGGTTGCGCTTGGGGCGCAGATAGATATATGAGAGTTTCGATATGTCGGCTCCTTGCGTGAGGTCGTTATATTTATATAGCTCCCACAACATGAGGTGGAATTCGTTGGCTATGGCTTGGAATGTGTCGCTGGAGTTCAGTTCGACGTACTGCACGCCGTTGTTATATTTTACTTCGTGCGTAGGCAGTGGGTCGATAGAGAAGACGGACTTCACCTTAGGTGTTGTGCGTGAACTATTGTCGCTTGAGGAGGATGAGGAATATGAACTGTTTCCGCTCTTCTTCTTTCTCTTCTTGTCGGATGACTGCTTTTTCTGCTGGTTGTTACCCTTCTTAGAGCCATTTACGGTCGATTTTTCATCGTTGTCCGCAGCGTCGTTAATCTCCGTCATCTCGTCGGTGGCGGCGTCGGATATTTCACCATCGGCAGTGTCATAGACCGAAAGACCTTCCTCCTCAATGATTGTTATCAGTCGCTCGGCGTATGTGCGCTCTGTGGCGTAACCGCATTTCTTGAGGCCCTTTGCCCAACCCTTATAATCTGTTTTGTCGAGTGTGAATAGGCTGGCGTAGCGGCTCTTACTCGTCAAGAAATCCGAGTGGTCCTTGAAACTCTGGTATGCATTGTCGTAGCTACGGAAGCACTCGTTGCTGCGGTCGTCATCTTTATGCATCGTCTTGCCTGTCCAATCCGAATGACATTTGATGCCAAAGTGGTTGTTTGCCTCTGTCGCCAAGTCGGAGTTGCCGCAGTCGCTCTCCAAAATGCCTTGGGCAAGGGTGATGCTTGCCGGGATGCCTGTGCGGTTCATCTCGGTAATTGCCCAGTTTTTGTATTTTGATACATACTGCTGACGGCTCAACCTCTGTGCGTTGACCGCGCAGAGGCTGGATATGAGGAGGATTATGAGACAGGTGAGTGTGCGCATAATATGTTTAGCGGCTGCGTGCCGCTTGTTTTTTTTTGTTGCTTTATTTCTTCCAGGTGTTGACTATCTCGCCAATGAAGACTGCGTGGACAGAACCGCGCTTTGCGTAGAAATCTTCAAAGCCATTAGTCATCTTGCTGGTGTCGAAGTTATTAGCGTATAACTTTTTGCACTCAATGACTACGGACGCCTCTTCAAAATAAGGAGTGCCGAGTTCCGTAAATGCGGCGTGGAGGTCAGTCTCCGCAAGCTTGTTGCCGTCGCGGCCAGAGTGTGTGCCGAGATACTGAAGGTCTTCGTGGTATTTCTTTGGGAAACCAGTTACGGTAAAGTAGTCCTCACGCACCATATACTGATAGGTGTAGCGTGTGGTGTCTACAAATACGGTTATCACATCTTTGCCCCAAAGTTCACCCATGGCTCCCCATGAGATGGTCATCTCATTGAAGTCCTCTTTCGTGCCGGCAGCAAGCAGCATCCAGTCATCCGAGATGAGCTCTATGGCATTCTTGAGCTCTTGAGGTTTGACTTTGCTGAGTGTGTCTGCGAGAGCGGGTTCGGCAGTTTGCTCCGTTGCCTCATTGCTTGCATTCTGAGTGCAACTTGCAAGGGCCATTGTCGCCATGGTCAAAGCCATAAATGTCTTCAGTTTGGACATTGTCTGTCGATGTATTCGTTTAAAGTATAATGACGTTCGCTATTATCTTCGATTCGGGTGTTGGCCCATAAGTCCGGCCGTCGTTCAGTATGTCGCGGTCGTCCGACAAGGTCATGTAGTAACTGAGTCTGAACGTATACGTCGCACCTCGGGTGGGTTTGAGTTTCGCTCCTTCATACGCCTCTATCATAGGGCCATAGAGCTTGACATTGGCGTAGGTCAACTCAATCTGGTCGCCTTTTGCTGGCAATCGCATTGGCCCCCATTGGTATGCGTTCCATAGGTAGGCTCCGTTGTGTGGGTAGCATCGCTCGTCATACAAGTTTGGTTGCATGGGTGCATAAGTCCATATCTTCCAATCTTCTATGCGTCGCTCGACAGGCAGTCGCATTGCTGACGTGTCCGCATGACCCACGTGCCCATCACGGAATGTCACACCCAGTGGGTATTCCTTGATTTTTCCTCTGCCGCCAAGCTCGCTGTTCGCTTCGCGCATTTTGCGAAGGTCAGAGTAGGGAACGTGCGGTCGCATACAGAAAGTGGCAACTTGGCGCGTCTTATGGTCGCGTGGCTCGGAGTTCACGTAGAGTGCCGCATCGACTACAGATACAGTGTCCCCAGGTTTGGCCACAATGGTTTGTATTATAGTGCCATCAGGTGTCTCCACTATGGCATGGTCTCCACGCCGTATAGCTCCTATTTTATGGGTCCTGTAGTACTCGTCGGCCTTGTCCGCATTGCATGCCACTCCATATTTGAGTTTGTTCACTACGCATAGCCGTCGCCCGTCATCCCCATCGTCGCCGGATATATCGGGCGTTGTATAAGTTGCCATTACGACAATGAAGATGAGCACATACGCCACAAGGGCAACTGTAAACAGAGCCGCTATTCCCCAAGAGAGTATCGTTCGGCTGAAAGGCGTGTGATTTTCAACCCATTCCGCCAAGTGGACAAACATATCCGTGCGGATATATGCCCATGATATGAGTACTATCGGCAGGATGAGAGGGTAGGCTCTCACCCAAATTGCCGCGGCTATGAGGATTACTGCGAATGCTATGGAGTATTTGCTGTCGCGCAGCGAGAATTCTTCTTTGCGCTTCACCACTGCCTGTCGAAGTCTGTCTTGAAGAACCTATCCGTACGAATCTTACCAAAGCCAGATTTGTCGGGGTCTAGTGAGAGCCATACGAAGAGAGGACGACCAATAATGTGGTCTTCAGGTACGAAACCCCAATAACGTGAGTCGGCTGACTTATGACGGTTGTCGCCCATCATAAAGTAGTAGTCCATTGCGAAGGTGTACTCTGTAGTCTCCTGGCCATCGACGTAGACCTTGCCGTCACGAACATCAAGTTGGTAACCCTCGTAAGCCGAAATGGCACGCTCATAGAGGAGGGCGTTCTCGGGCGTAAGGGTGAGGGTAGCACCACGTTTCGGAATCCAAATGGGGCCAAAATTGTCGCGGCTCCATGGGTAGTCGGGGCTAAAGGGATAGACGCTGAGGCCCATCGAGTCTGGCTCCTCCTCCATCATCTCTACCGACTTTATTTGCTGCATTTCGCTGATGTTCTTAGCTTTATCTTTCGAGAGGGGCAGAATGTAGACAGGGCCACGACCTGCCTGTGATCGATCCTCGTTCGAAATACCGAACTGGCTGAAGAACTTGTCGGGCAGCATAATGCTGGACTCTACTTTGTAGCAATGTTGCACATCGGGATATTCATGTACGGCCTTGCCGTTGATGCTGAGTACGTTATGACTTACGCAAAGAGTGTCACCTGGCAGACCTACGCACCGCTTGACGTAGCAGTCGCGTTTGTCTACAGGGCGTACCGCAATCTCGCTAAGCGTGGAGTTCGGCTGATTGATCCGTTTGCGGCCGAGGTCGGCAAGGTAGTGATTGCGCTCCCACGCCGTGCTGAACTCGTTAAGCTTAGACACGTCGGTCTTCTGCATCGAGTTGATGCCCTGCCACATGAGTATCTGGTAATAATCAGGGTTGCTCATGTTCACGCACACAGTGTCGCCCGCTGGGAAGTTGAACACCACAATGTCGCCATGGCGTACACTGTCCGTGCCAGCCAACCTGTGGTAGTCCCAATAAGGCCAGTCGAGGTAAGACTTGACGTTGAAGAAAGGCAACGTGTTCTGTACCATTGGCATGCTGATAGGGGTGTTCGGCATTCTCGGACCATAGGATATCTTGCTCACGCAGAGATGGTCACCCACGAGGAGCGACTTCTCCAGTGAGGAGGTCGGGATCTGATAGTTTTGGAAGAGGAAGATGTTGACGAGAGTAACCGCGATGAGGGCGAAGATTACTGCGTCAACCCATTCGAGCACTTTAGACGGCTTCTGGCCTGGCTTGGGCCTCTTCCAAAATCCCCAAGGGATGAATCTGGTTGAGTAGAGGTCGAAGACGAACGGGATGCCGATGATGAGCCATGCATTGCCGGTCCACACGATGAGGCCAATGTAAAGCAGCGTGAGCAGTACGGTGAAAATCCAATCCCATAAGCTCATTGCTGCAAACCTCTGTTTGAGGCTGCCTTTGCCTTTCGTCAATCCGTTGTTATTCGTTTCGTTAGTCTCCATTTCGTTGTCTCGTTCGTTTCTGTCTGTTTGTCAGTCTCTCTCTCTCTTAGAAACCGAGCATATCTTTCATTCCGAAGAAGCCCTTCTTACCATTGGTGTACTCGGCGGCGAGGACTACTCCGAGAGCGAAGCCGCGGCGGCTGTTGGCGCTGTGCTTGATCTCGATGAAGTCGGCATCGGAGTCGTAGCGAATGGTGTGGATGCCGGGAACTTCGCCTTCTCGGTATGCGGTAATGGGGAGTTTGTCGGCGGGAATGTTCTCGTTGGCCACCACGGTTGGCTTGTCGCCTGCTGTGTAGATGGTGCGGTCCAGCATCCAACCGTCGATGCGGTCGAGGTTGTCTACCACGCCCTCGGCGAGGGTTATGGCCGTGCCACTCGGGGCGTCGAGCTTGTGGATGTGGTGGGTCTCGGTCATCGAAGGCTTATATGTGTCGAACTGGTTCATCACCTTGGCAAGGTGACGGCTGAGCTCGAAGAAGATGTTGACGCCGAGGCTGAAGTTAGACGAGTAGAAGAAGGTATGGCTGCCGTCGGTGCACATCTTCTGAATCTCAGGCAACTTGTCGAGCCAACCCGTGGTGCCGGACACGACCGCCTTGCCTCGCTCGAAGCATTTCATATAGTTGGCGTAGGCTGCGGCGGGTGCTGTGAACTCAATGACGATGTCGGCCTCGCGGAAGCCTGCGCTGTCGAACGAGCCGGGCAGGGTGATGTCAATCTTCTCAGTTATCTTGTGTCCGCGGCTGATTGCAATCTCTTCGATTGTCTTGCCCATCTTGCCGTAACCTATGAGTGCTATGTTCATCCTATTGTATATTATTCGTTTATATATTCATTTATATGCTCATTATGAGATATGCAACGTATGCGATGTACGTCCCAAGGAGGATAAATCCCTCCCAACGTTCCACGGTGCGCTTTGTCGCGCAAAAAAGCCACATGAGCAACCCGCTGCCAAGCACGACGGCAAAGTCCACCATCGTGACACCCTTGACTGTCATTGGACAGGCAATGCCTGTGATACCCAATATCATAAGTATGTTGAAGACGTTGCTGCCTATGACATTACCTATAGCGATGCCGCTGTTGCCTTTACGTGCCGCTACAATGCTTGTTGCAAGTTCGGGAAGCGACGTGCCGCACGCTACAATGGTGAGTCCGATAATGGCGTCCGACACTCCGAGTGCTTGGGCGACTCCCGTTGCCCCACTTACAAATAAGTTACTGCCAAATACAAGGCAAGCCAATCCGAGGGCAATGAAAAGTACCGATTTCCAAGTGGGTAAATCCTCTTCAGTGCCATCTGTATCCTCTTCTCCTGTTCCATTCTTGGCAATGCGCAGAGTGTAAGCAAGGAAACAAAGGAAAGCGGCAAAAAGAATTGCGGCATCGAGTCGTGAGATAGTACCGTCGAGGCTAAGAAAAAGTAATATGGCCGAGGCTGCCACCGCTATCGGTAAATCTTTGTGAATGGTATTCCTTGTCAGAAGAAGCGGGGCAGCCAATGCCGATGCGCCGACAATGGCAAGCGTGTTGAATACATTGCTACCGAGTATGTTTCCAACTGCCAAATCCGAACTTCCGCTGAAGGCCGACATGAGGCTGACGAAAAGCTCGGGGGCCGAGGTGCCCATGGCCACAATGGTGAGGCCAATAACAATCTGAGGCACGCCAAGTCTGTTGGCTACACCTACGGCACCTTTGGTCATGATATCGGCACCCCATATCACGAGGACGAGGCCGACAACTATCAGCACTGCGTTAAGCATACTATAATACCTTGTTAGCTACATAGAAAGAACAAATTTATAAAATATCGCACGTATTTCCCTATCTTTGCCATCAAATTATAACTCTATGACACGCTCTTCTGGACGCAAAACATCTGGAAATAAATCATATAAGAAGTCATTACCTGGCTGCGTCAAGGCTCTGCTTATTACCTTCGTCCTGCTCTGCATGGCCTGCGCCGCCGCATTTTGGTTCCTTTTCTACACCGAGACTGGTAAAAAGTTCGGGAAGGACCATATTCCTTATTACACAGCGGCTTTCCGTATGTATTTCACCCATCCCACGATGCCACAAGGTACAAATGGCTACGGCATCGACGTGAGCCACTACCTCGGCCGCATAGATTGGGACAAGGTGGCCCAAATACCTTACCACAAGGATACGCGGATTCAAGAGAAGGATGCTACAACGGCAAGTGTCTCAATAGGTTTCGCCTTCGTCAAGGCAACAGAGGGAGCTGATATTACCGACGATTACGCAAAACGCAACATTGAGGGCGCTCGTAAAGCCGGCATTCCTGTTGGTGCGTATCACGTCATGACTATGGCGGATGCCGGTAAGCAGGCGGAAAATTTCTTTGCCAATAGTTATTTGGAGAAAGGTGACCTCGCTCCAGTTATCGATCTTGAAGACCCATATTTCAAGGGAGTTAAGAAAGATGATGTGCGCAAGCAAATCAAGAGCTTAGCTTCTCTTTTCGAGAAAAAATACGGCACTAAGCCAATCATTTATTGTTCACACAACTACAGCAACGTCATAGATGTCGAGAAGCATTTCCCGAACTATCCGCTTTGGATTGCGCGCTACGTCACGACCACTAAACCCGATATGGCTGACATTTGGCAATTTGCTGACAATGGCCGCATTCCTGGCATCCGCATCCCCGTGGATCTCAGCGCTTTCTACTGCAAAAGCTACAGACTGTCCGATTTGACTATAAAGAAATAAGAGTTTTTCCTTTTCCTCCCCCCCAAAAAAAACATTTCCCCGACCAGAGAACTTTTGACTCTGGTCGGGGAAAATGTTTTTACAAGGAGCGCAAATGCTACTCAATAATCTTGGCCTCGATACGGCGGTTGAGCTGTCGGCCCTCTTCTGTGTCGTTCGTGGCGCACGGTTTGCTGAGACCGTAGCCCTTAATCTCGAAACGCGAGCGGTCTATGCCGTGCTGCACGAGGTATTCGACGGTAGACTTAGCGCGGTTAAGCGACAGCACTTGGTTGTGCTGCACAGAGGCGCGGTTGTCCGTATGTCCGCTTATCTCGACCCTTATGGTCGGGTTCTCTTGCATCACGCGGACCACGATATCTAGCTCAACTTTGCTCTCGGGCTTAATCTCGTACTTGTCGGTGTCGAAGTAGATGTTGCGGAGGGCAATCTTATTGCCAACCTTAAGAGAGGTGAGGCACGTCGATTCGCTCGTTAGGGTTATCGGGCCTTGCATCTTTGTCACGTCGTCTACGCTGAATTTTTGCGAGTGGAAGAAGTAACCTTTGGCACTTACGGAGAGCAGGTAGTCCGATGCGCCTGGCAATGCGAGGGTGAAAGATCCGTCCGGCAACGCACGGCTCACGCCGATATTCTTGCCGCTTGGCATCTTGTCGAGAGATATCGTCGCCTCGATGTTTGCCTTTGTGTCGCAGTCTGTTATGACGCCACGAACGAAGGGCACGGCTTTAGGACGGATGGCTGGATATAGCTCGAACATCTTGACCTCCCTCTTGCGGCGACCGTCGACTTCGCGAATGGAGTTGTAGTAACCCGTGCGGCCATTGGCCGTTACGATGAAGCCTTCGTCGTCATCGGTCGTGTTAATTGGGTAGCCAATGTTGACTGGCGTTGTCCATTTGCCTTTCTTGAGGTGGCTGACAAAGATATCCTTGCCGCCCACGCCGGGCCATGTGTCGGATGAGAAATAAAGTGTTTTGCCGTCGGGGTGGATAAAGGGATGGCTCTCGTCGCCACTCGTGTTGATTGAGTCGCCGAGGTTGTATACTTTGTCGAATTGGGGCACGCCTTTCGAGTCTACACCCTTGACTTTGGCACGCATAATGTTGCCTCGGCGGTACTGGCTCTTGCTGTCGCCCCTGACGAAGTAGAGCGTCTTGCCGTCGGCCGAGAAGCATGGTTGGCTCTCCCATGCTGCCGTGTTGACTGGTGCGCCGATGTTGACGCCCTTTGTCCATCCTTGGGCAGTGCGCTGCGAGAAATAGATGTCGCATGAGCCTTTGGTATCGGCATATCCACAGGCGGTGTAGAACATCCAACGGCCATCAGGTGAGAGGGACTGCGTGCCTTCGTTGAAGTCGGTGTTGATCCTGTATATCGGTTCGAGTGGTTTCCATTCTTTGCTGGCGTCGTCGCGGCGCATGATATACATATCCTCCTGAGTCTCGTCGTTATTGATGCGGCCTATCATTGTCGGGTCTTTGTGGAATGCCACCGTGTCTCGCGGAAGGCGTGAGGTGACCACGAGCTCTGTCTCGTCCAATGATATGGATGGCCAATAGGTCTCAAATGGCGTGTCGCGAATGTAGTCCGAAGGGTAGGTTGGGTCGAATGGCACTGGGTGGCTCATCATTTCAATCTTGGCAAAAGCCATCTTGCGCCACTGTGGGTCCTCTTTGCCTTTCTTTTCGCCTGTTTGCGTGGTGTATTTGTCATACAGATTAAACCACTGAATGGCTTCGTCGAACTGACTCTTTTGGCAGAGGGCTACGGCGCAATCGTAATAAGCCCGCACCCAATATGTTGAGTCCACGGCCACAGCCTGTTTGATGCAATTTATCTGGTTGCCGGGCTGTTTGAGATCCTTGTAACATTCCGAAGCCGAAAGGAGGGCGTCCAGGTACTTGGGGTCCTCTTTTATTGCCGCAAGATATTTATCCAGGGCTTGCTGCGTGGTTTTGATGTCGTCGCCGTAGGTGATTTGAAGGTCGCTGCCCTCCTTATATAAGGCATAGGCTTTCTTGTCGTCCGTTGTCTTATATTTCTTTTTTACGCGCTGCGCATTGGCTACCGTGCCAATCGACAGACATGCTATCAGTATGGTTATGAGTCTCTTCATAATGTCCGAACGTTTTGGTAAGAACTATATGTTGTTGTTTCTTTGTCCCTTAAGAAATCATGCTCCAATTGACGCTCGTGCCTTGCAACTCCAGCAGACGGTTGCGCACCACTGCGCTCTGTGGACTGCTCAGTGTCGGGTCATCCTTCAAGGTCTCTTCGGCACAGTCGCGTGCGAAACTTAATATCTGCCCGTCGCGAGCGAGGTCGGATATCTTCAGTTTGAAAGGTACACCGCTCTGTTGAGTGCCTTCGATGTCGCCTGGCCCGCGTAGCTTGAGGTCGGCTTCGGCAATCTCGAAACCGTTGTTCGTGGAGCACATTATTTCGATTCGCCTGCGGGTGTCTCGTGCCAATTCATTGGGGGTCATGAGTATGCAGAAACTCTGTTCAGCTCCGCGCCCCACGCGCCCGCGCAACTGATGCAATTGGCTGAGGCCAAATCGTTCCGCACTCTCTACGACCATAATTGACGCATTGGGCACATTCACGCCCACCTCAATCACTGTCGTGGCAACCATTATATGTGCCTCGCCACTAGAGAATTGACGCATTGCTTCGTCCTTCTCCGCCGCTTTGAGTTTACCGTGGACCATACACACCTTGTACTCGGGGAAGCATTCGCAAGTGAACTTATATCCCTCTTCGAGGTTCTTGTAGTCGAGCTTCTCGTTCTCCTTTATGAGAGGGTATACAATATACACCTGCCTGCCTTTTTTTAGCTCCGAGCGTATGAATACGTTGAGTCTATTACGTGTGCTGTGGAAATAATGTTCGGTGCTTATTGGCTTTCGTCCTGGAGGCATCTCGTCTATCACGCTGACATCCAAGTCGCCATAGATTGTCATTGCCAATGTGCGTGGAATGGGTGTGGCGGTCATAACGAGTACGTGGGGCGGCTGTGTGTTCTTGTTCCAAAGTTTGGATCGCTGCTCTACGCCGAAGCGATGTTGCTCGTCTATCACGCACAGTGCCAAGTCTTTGAATACTACGCCAGGCTCAATCAGCGCATGCGTGCCAATGAGTATGTTGATATCGCCAGTTGCCAAGTCCTCTAACAATTTCTTGCGTGCCTTGCCTTTTACAGAGCCCGTCAGCAGCTCCACTCGTAAGCCCATCCCGCTGAGCTCCCCTGTGAGGTTCTCATAATGCTGAGTGGCAAGGATTTCTGTTGGCGCCATCATGCAGGCCTGCTTTCCGTTTCCGGTCACTATGAGCATACACAACAATGCCACGAGAGTCTTTCCGCTACCAACGTCGCCCTGCACGAGGCGGTTCATCTGCCGTCCGCTCTTGAGGTCGCTCCACACTTCGTGGACAACGCGTTTCTGCGCCCCTGTGGGCTCAAAACGTAAATGGTGGGCATAGAATTCATTGAGATGAGGGCCCGGCTGGCTGAATTTTATGCCGCCAACTTTGCGAAGAGTGACGTTTCTGTTGCGTAGCAACGCCAACTGTATGTAATAGAGTTCTTCGAACTTCATGCGGAAACGTGCCGCTTCGAGTACTTGCAAGTCCGATGGGTTGTGGAGAGCCCACAGAGCTTGGGCTCGACCCATCAGGTTGTGGCGTGCGCAGAGGTCGGATGGCAGCGTCTCGGGTATGCCGCTCATTGTGAGGTCGGCAAAGACGCTGGCTACTATTGTTTGGAATACTTGGTTGCTTATGCTTGCTCGGCGGAAGCTTTCCGGCTGGCTATATATGGGTTGCAGCTTACCAATGAACTTGGCTGTGTCGGGGTCGCGCTCCATCTCGGGATGAGCTATGTTCATCCTGCTGCCGAAACTTGTGGGTTTGCCGAAGAGTAGGAAATTGCTGGTGGCGTTTATTTGTGTCGCATAATAGTTTATGCCTTTGAACCATACGATTTCAATTACGCCTGTGCCATCGGTGAATTTGGCAACCAATCTGCGCTTAGTTCCTTCTCCTACAATCTCTTGCGATACGAAACGTCCATAAATCTGTATGAGGCTCATGTCTGGCCTAAGCTCCTTTATGGCATAAATCTTGCTGCGGTCTACGTACTTCGTGGGATAATATTCGAGCACGTCGAGTTCCGTCTTGATATCCTCGCGGTTAAGCACTTCCGCCCGTTTGGGGCCTATGCCTTTTATATATTGAAGTTCCTTGGCCATCCCTCTGTCGTTTAAGTCTTCCTATCCTTCCGTGGGCTGCGCTTACGCTTTTTTGAGTTATATTTGTACCAAAAATAAGGAAAAAATTAAAGATGCGGAAATTTTTCGCCCTGCTGACAGTCATAGTCCTGCAACCCGCCATACGAGCCTTTTCGCAAGACGTTCCCCGTCCCGACCTCAAGCCAGTCGAGCGGATGACGACGCAGTTCCTGTCTACTCCCGATTTTGCCCAACTCTCATATGACGCTCCGCTGTGGGCTCCGGCGGTAGAGGATTATCTCTCCCTTGCTTCCGATTCGGCAATCGAGGCTTTCCGGCCTAGCGGGATGACGCGATTTGACCTTGATGGAAGTACTAAGGTGTGGTGCGGCACGTGGAGCCGTTGCGGGCGTAGTAGACTTATTTGGTTCGCCGTGTCGGACGTCTGTGTGCCGCAAGGTGGACTGACGGACGATGCCCTGAGGCGTGCCGTGGCCTACGTGGATGATATTGGTTCACAGGATACTTCTTTTTCTGTCAGTCTTTTTGCCAAGGAGGGTCTTCAGGGCATTGGCGTATATAATGCCTCTGCTAAGGACGGTAATCCACTGTTCTTTGTGCCTGACGTTGAATCGCGTATTGCGCTTCGCATACTTACCAATATAAATTTCTCGGACGACGAGAAGACTCTTGCGGAGGCTTTTATTCGTAAGCGGCTCAAAAATGCTGCAAATACACTTGCAGCGGATTTGGCTGGTTTTCCTGAGCTTACCTTTTGCGATTCGCCGGATAATGCATTGCGCACGGTGACGTACATGGTCTCTAATTTCGATTTCTCATCACGATGCGGCGGGTGGATACTCTCTCGTCCTAAACGAGGCAATCCCATTGTCCGTCAACTTGTTGATGCCACCGACCGCATAGGACAGCCTGAGCAAGCGACGTTAAATCCATCAAGTTGGTATGGTGCCATATATTCTTCCATCATTCAGTTCCGATATAATAAGGTGGATTACTATGCTCTGCTCGGTTTCAAAGGAGCTACGCCAACCGTCAAGACCCGCGTGATAGATGTTGTTCGCATCACTGGCGAAGGTAAATTTGCGTTCGGCGCAAAGGTGTTTCGTCATCCATACAACACATACCGTCGCCGCATATTCCAATATTCAGCAAAGGCAAGTATGACAATTCGATACGACGACAAGTCGCAGATAATTGTGCTCGACCATCTCGAACCGTCGCAACGCATTATGGCGGGTCAACCTGAGTACTATGGTCCCGACCTTAGTTACGATGCCTATGTGCTGTCCGACAAGGGCTGGGAATTTCAATCTGATATTCAAGTGACGGAAGAGGATGGTGCGCAAGCAAATCCCGAGCAAGGCCCGACAGCAAGTGACAATTTTGAACTTTCCCAGAGTGAACGTCGTGGCTCCAATAGTCGCTCCGTAAGTGTTGGCTCGCAGCAGCCAAGTGTCCACAAGCAGAGTAAGAAATCCTCAAGTTCCGGTAGCTCGTGGAGTGGTCGTAGTAGCCAAAGTTCTAAGCGCAATAAGCAATCCTCTACAAGCTCGTGGTTCGATAAGGGAAAAGGCAACAGTGCCCCTAATATTCGCAGTCGTAGGTAAATGAAGCCGTGTAAGCCTGTCAAGTTCCATATGGAGTTAGGCACCTACTATGTTTGGGTGGGTGGCAGCAGTGACTATGCGCATGAAGAGCGTGCGGGTGGTGGCGCATATATTATGGAACAGGATGGTGTAGCCATTGATACTTACGTCAATGCGGGTTTCGCTACAACGGAGTTCCGTATGATGCTGACCGTGATGCTCCATGCGATGGAGTCCGTTCCCGAAGACTCCCATATAGTCTTTCTGACCAACGTGTCCTATATCCAAAATTTCGATAAAGAGCCTACTGCGGGCTCAGCCAATGCCGACCTAATCGCCGCCTGCATATCTGCCAAAGCAAGGCACAATTCCGTCACAGTAAAAACTGTACCCTACCATAAATATCCCCAACTACCCGACACGCACGATATGGCGCACCGGGCAATGGCTGGATTGCGTGTAAAGAAAGCGTGAGTCTCTTCGAATTTATGCGTTGGCTTCGCGTCGGAACTGGTTGGGGTTGAGCCCCACGTGCTGCTTGAAGAACTTGCCAAAGGCCGACTGTGACGGGAAACTGAGGTTTGTGGCAATCTGTTGGACGCTACTTGAATCTCTAATTTGCGACGGGATGATGGAGGAAAGCGCACAACATCATTTTGTCGGTCTCTAGTTCGTAGTATATCTTCTTGAGGCGTCGGTTCTCCTCCTCCAGCTCGTGGAGGCGCTCGACCTGGC
>CAVGTO010000024.1:19992-22790 GCA_963631865.1 Eggerthellaceae bacterium | reverse complement strand
GTATCCTCCACCCCCGAAAAGGTTGACCAATACACCATCAAGTGCCTCGTACCAGAGGAAGCCGAGCCGGGCACCGTCAAGCTCATCTACGACGGCGGCGAGCTCGAGACCAAGGAGATTGCTTTCACCGAGCCCATCACCTTCGACTCCTTCGCACCTGAGTCCGTCACCGCAGGCGACGAGCTCACCATCAAGGGCACCTACCTCACCTACATCGAGTTTGTACAGTTCGCCACTGGCGAGAACGTAGAGGTAACCCCGACCAGCCGTACCGAGTTTAAGGTAACCGTACCTGTCGATGCATCAACCGGCGTAATCAACCTCGGTTACTACACCATCGACGGCAAGGACACAGTAGAGACCCTTCTCCAGAGCGAAGCTGAGCTCACCGTAATCGAGACCTCCGATGCCAAGTTGACCAACTCAACCGTAAAGGCAGGTCAGAATGTCGAGATCACCGGCAAACTTCTCCGCCTCGTCAAGAGCGTCACCTTCAATGGTGTAGACGCAATCGACGTAGCAGCAGAGGATCCCACCAAGGATGTTGAGAAGATTACCGTAGCCCTCCCCGCCACAGCCCAGGACGGCGAAGTCACCCTCACCCTCCTATCTGGCAACACCGTAAGCGCCGGCGAGATTAAGACCGTTGTGCCCACCGCGGCCATTAAGGATGCCAAGGCATCTTATGGTATCGACGAGACCGTGGTAATCAGCGGCGAGAACCTCGACCTCATCACAGCAGCTCAGTTCAACGGAGAGAGCGCAGCAACCGCCATTGCCAAACTCGACGAGAATGGCGACATCACCCTCAAGGTTACCTCGGCAGCTAAGAGTGGCGACATCACCCTCTCCCTCGCAAATGGTGTAACGCTCACCGTATCCGGCTTCGTAACCACCAAGCCCGCCTTCACTTTCCCCGCATCGGCTACACCTCTTGACGTAGTCACCGTAGAGTCCACCCTCGCTGAGCGCATCACCACTCTCAAGTTTGGCTCAATCGAGGCAGCCGTAACAGCCAAGGACGGCACTTTCTCCTTCACCGTGCCACTTGAGGCCGAGAGCGGTAGCGTAACCTACGTCATGGATAATGGTGAAGAGGGCGTCGCTTCTGAGAGCTTCACTGTCAACAGCTACACTTTCTGCGCAGTATACAAGTTCGCTGCAGAGGAGACCTCTTTGGGAGAACTCCTCGAGTGCGAGGTGAAAAACAGTGCAAGCCTTACTGATGTTCTTATTGGTGGTGTCCATACTGAGTATTTGCAAGTTGGAGCAAAGCTCTATGTCAATGTTGGCACTGAGACAGGCGACGTCAAGATGACACTCGTCTCTGGCGAGACTAATGTAGACTACACGATTAATGTTGTTGGTGCTGGTCTTGTTGAGACTGTTCTTTGGGTCGGTGCAATCAACCTTGACGCTTGGAGTGCCAACTACGAGACGATGGTAGACTTCTCTGGCGTTCCTTCGGACGCGAAGATTAGAATCAACTTTACCGCAAATGGCAGCGAGCCCAAGATTAAGATATTCGACGGCCACTGGGGCAACGTCTATGATGGAACAACCGAAGACAACGTAGCCGCACAGATCGCTAATGGTTATGTTGACCTTGACCCGTCTCTCCTTCCATACTCAGATTGGGGTTACTCCATCATTTTCCAAGGTGATGCCATGGTAATCTCTTCCGTATCTTGGGTCAAGGATTACTCTGCTCCCAAGGCTATCTGGACTGGCTCGTTCAGCAATGCAGGTTGGGTAGGCAACCAGGACCTCGCTTGGGGTGGCTATGACTGGAGCACAGTCAAGGCTGGCCAAACGCTCTACTTCACTGTAGAGAAAGTCAACAAGGGCGCTTGGGGTTGCCTCTCACTTCGCACTGGCACGAGTTGGTCAGCATTGGCTGACGCAGTCAACGCATCAGGTTCCAACCAATTCGATTTCGGTGACGACGTTGACGCAACGACCTATGAGTTCTCCCTCACGCAAGCCGCTGTCGACGACCTCGTTGCAAACAATGGCCTAGTCATGACTGGTGACAACATCATCATCACTCAGGTTGCCATCAAGTAAGGGCGATTTTAGGCTCCATCCATTAGAGCCTAACTGACGCACAAATACTATTGCAGGGCGCAAGTTCCTTTTTGAGGAATTTGCGCCCTGCTTTTTGTGCGATTGGATGGATAGTACACCATAAAGCACCAAGTTATGATACTTGCAAGCCAAGAGCGAAAACCGACAAGTCACTGCACTTGGCTTTTTTGTTTGCCCTCATTTTCGGCTCGCTGCACACCAAAGAAGCAAAACCATTAGCATTCAAGGCATTGAGAGAAAAAC
This sequence comes from Eggerthellaceae bacterium, assembly GCA_963631865.1. Lineage (GTDB taxonomy): Bacteria > Bacteroidota > Bacteroidia > Bacteroidales > Marinilabiliaceae > W3P20-009. The sequence continues at coordinate 20,459 of CAVGTO010000024.1, read as the reverse complement.
TTGCAAATTTAGTTTCCAATCGTAAATTCGCAAGAAAAGCGAAATTATGGTTGAAAGAGAACTGAAAAACAAGATGTTGGCACTTATGGGCAAATACCCTATAGTGACGGTTACGGGACCGCGCCAATCGGGCAAATCGACAATGCTACGTCTTTGGCAAATGAAGTAGGCGTAGCAGTCTCAACCATCGCAGAATGGGTATCAGTACTCGAAGCCAGTTATATATGCTATCAACTAAGGCCGGACTTCAACAACTTCGCAAAACGACTCGTCAAGACCCCGAAACTATACTTTTACGATACAGGCCTTGCCTGTTCGCTCCTTGAGATAAAGTCAGCTAGTCAAGTCGCCACGCATTACCTTCGTGGCGGTCTCTTTGAGAATATGGTTATTAATGAATTTATCAAAAGTGCGTACAACAAAGGAGAGACACCAGAACTTACTTTCTGGCGCGACAGTGTAGGCAC
>CAVGTO010000024.1:0-19982 GCA_963631865.1 Eggerthellaceae bacterium | reverse complement strand
GAGGTAGATTTACTTAATTATGTCGACGGCAAAGCTGAAGCCTACGAGATAAAGTCCGGAGCAACTTTTTCTGCCGACTATTTTAAGAACCTCACCAAGTGGAGCAAGTTATCCGGTGTCGGAGCAGAAAGCTGTCACGTGATATACGGGGGAGAGAACAAGCTAAAGACAAGCAATGGCGAAGTGAGACCATGGGCTGGTATGTAAAATCAATAATTTCACATCATTCAGTAATGAAATTTTAACAAATGGAGGGCGGGCATGCGTGGCGTATCAAGAGAATTGACTAATTTCACTGTCAGGAAACCTCAAAATAATACCAAGCAATGAAATTAATAAATAGGATACTCCTCCTGCTCGCCATCCCGGCATGCATCACAGCCTGCGGAGGCGACGACGAGGGCGGCAGCGAAACGCCCGAGGTGGCGACTCTGCAAAGCTCAGTGCCCGCCAGCGGCGCAACCGACGTGGCAACAACAACCAAGACCATAGAGTTGACCTTCAGCAAAGAAGTCAATTTCGCATCAGGCAAAAGCGCCGATTTCGACGGCACGCAGTGCGGTATGCTGACCTTCAGCAAATCAAAGAACGTGGTGACTTTCACCATCCCCACAGACCTCAAGCGCGACAAGAGCTACACACTTTCCGTGCCCACAGGCTTCTTTACGGATGCCAGCAGCAATGCGGAAGTAGCAGGCTTCTCGGTAACTTTCTCCACTCCCGAAACGACAAAAGCCGACAAGAGCAACATCTCCAAGAGCCTCGTAACGGAAAACCCTCTCCCCGCAGCGCAGAAGATCTACGACTACTTGCTAGAGAACTACGGTTCTAAAACCCTCTCGGCTTCGATGGCCAATGTCAACTGGAACTTCAAGGAGGCAGAACTCGTCTACTCTGCAACCGGCAAATATCCCGCCATTGCCACAATGGACTACATACATATGTACACCCAGCGCAGCGACTGGAACAGCTCATGGAAAGTGAAGTACGACGACATCACAGAAGTACAGAAATGGGTGGCTAACAACGGCATAGTTGCTGCAAGCTGGCATTGGATGGTACCGACAACGAGCGGCACTGTACCCACAAGCGACGGCACACTCGTAACCGACCTCACCACATCCTTCAAGCCCTCCAACCTCCTCATTGACGGCACGTGGGAGAAGAGTATCCGCGACACCGAGTACGAGATTATGGCCTACAATATCCTCAAACTCCAAGAGGCAGGCATCGCCCTCATCTGGCGCCCGTTCCATGAGGCATCAGGCAACACCTTGTCCGGCGGCACGGCATGGTTCTGGTGGGGTCGCGAAGGCGCAGAGGTCTACAAGAAAGTTTGGATTGACATGTTCAACTACTTCAAAGAGAAGGGCATCCGCAATCTCATCTGGGTATGGACAACGCAGACCGGTTACGGTTGGGAAGAGAGCAAAGGCGTAATGTCCGACGAGGAATGGTATCCTGGCGACGAGTATGTGGACATCGTTGGTCGAGACGAGTACACTTATACAGTCGAGAAGTCACTTGCCGAGTTCAATGGCATAACCAGCACATTCCCCAACAAGATGGTAACACTCTCCGAGTGCGGCAGCGTAGGCAAACTTTCAGAGCAATTTGCCGCAGGCGCAAAGTGGAGCTGGGCAATGCCTTGGTATCAGTACGACGCGACGACTCTCGACAATCACGAGCATGCCGACACAGAGTGGTGGAAAGACGCAATGAACTGCGAAAACGTCATCACCCGCGACCAACTTCCATCTTGGGAATAAGAGGTTAGGCTGCTGAATATATGCAGAGATACCATCCGCCAGAGGTTTCCCCGGCGGGTGGTATTTTTTTGCTCATATAGTAGCCACGAAGGCGTAAAACTTTGCAGTGATGTTAAAAAAGTATTATCTTAGCCAAGCAAACGAGTTGTCACAATTTCATCAACAAATTAACAATTCACGATGAAGAACACGACAGTCAGCCGCGAGATAACGGCACTAAACGAAAAGACAGACTCAATACTCATATTCGACAGGCAGAAGAAGGACTTCAAATACCCACTTCACTTCCATCCCGAATATGAGCTCAACTACCTGTATAATGCCGAGGGGGCAGAGCGCCTTGTCGGCGACAGCGTTGAGCATATCGGCCCGCAGGAGCTTTGTCTTGTCGGGCCCAACCTTTATCATGCTTGGAAAGTTGGCAATTGCGCACCCGACACAGATAAGCGCGAGGTGACGTTGCAGTTTCTTGCAAACCTCTTTCCAGAGGAACTGATGTGCAAAGACGTCTATAAAGACATTGCCGCCATGCTCAAACGCAGCGAAAGCGGATTGCTTTTCAGTCCACAGACGGCAGCTGCCGCCGAGCCAATGCTCACAGCCGTTAGCCGCGCAAGGGGCATAGACATGTACATCGAGTTCATCAAACTGCTGCAATTCCTGGCCACGTCTCCCGACCAGCGAATCTTGGCGAGCAACACCTTCCAGGCCGCCAACTCCGCCACGACGGACAACAGGATTGAGCGCGTACATGACTATATAGTAAGTCACTACAAAGAGAAGATAACTCTAAGCGATGCCGCCGATATACTGAATATGAGCCCGGTATCCGTGACGCGCCTCATCAAGCAGCGCACAGGCAAGAGCTTCATCGACTTCCTAAACGAGATCCGCATAGGCTTCGCGGCGCGTCAGATTGTGGACTCCGACTTGAGCATAAGCGAGATATGCTTCTCGAACGGATTTAATAACATATCCAACTTCAACCGAACTTTCCGCAAGAAGCAAGGCCTCACGCCCACTGAATTCCGCGCCAAATACATCGGCAAGAAGAAAGTGCTGTAGCGTCGGCCCGCAAAAATCCTAACATCATACACATCCACACACACCATGAACAAAATCATAACAAGCGCATTGGCAACAGCGGCACTCATAGTAGTAGCCACATCGTGCCAAGTGAACCCGCGCCAGACCATCAGTCTCGACGGCGAATGGCGCACAGAACTGGGCAACGTACACCTGCCAGGCACGACCGACGAAGCAGGCATTGGCGACACGATAAGCGACCTCAGCGAAGACAGCCGACTGAGTCGGCGCCACAGCCTGTGCCGTGCGCTGACCTACACGGGCGACATAATCATCCCCGCATCGATGGATGGCAAGCACATCGAGCTCTTCATCGAAAAGACTAAGCCAACAACCGTATGGGTGGACGGCGACAGCCTTGGCAGCCAGACGCACCTCCACACGCCGCATATTTACGACCTCAGCCGCTACCGCGCAGGTCGCCACACCATACGCTTGAGGATAGACAACTCATGGCAAAACGAGGATGGCGAAGGAGGATTGATACCCGCTATTGGCGGAAGCCATGCCGTTACCGAAGCCACACAGACCAACTGGAATGGAGCCGTGGGGCAAATATGCTTGCGATCAATGCCTAAGACGTACATCAACCACGTCATGGCAACAACGGCAATCGACACCACCACCATCCACCGCGACGACGACGGGCAACTCATAGCAGACACAGCCCGCGCACGCATCGACCTCGAGATTGTAGCCTCGAAAGATGCGCGCGTGACGATAGACGTAAAGTGCCTACCCCACCCCATTTCGACATCAAGCGCCATCGCACAGACAGCCACCTCAGAGCAGCTCAACCTCAAGCAAGGCTCAAACAAAGCATCCATCGACATCACACTCGACGGAGTAGTCCTTTGGAGCGAATGGCAGCCATCGCTCTACGACCTCGACATCACACTAGACAGCCCCGACGGCGTAGACAAGAGCCATGAGACGATAGGTTTCCGCACATTCGAAGCCTGCGGGACGCAATTCGCAATCAATGGCGAGACAACTTTCCTCCGCGGCAAACATGACGCATGTGTATTCCCGCAGACAGGTTATGCGCCAATGGACAAAGAGAGCTGGGTAAAGGTATTCAAGACTGCCAAAGAGTACGGTATCAACCACTATCGTTTCCACTCTTGGTGTCCGCCCGAAGCGGCTTTCGCAGCGGCAGACGAAGTGGGCATCTACCTACAACCCGAATTGCCATATTGGGGCGAGCTGAAGCCCAGCGGCACAGACGAGCAATCGCGCCGACTGAACAACTTTCTTTTTGACGAGGGACTGCGCATCGTACGTCAGTTTGGCGACCACCCGTCGTTTGTAATGATGAGTTTAGGCAATGAACTTAGCGGCGACACTACTGTTATGCGTCAGATGATAGACGGACTGCGCAAAGCAGATCCGCGTCATCTCTATGCGGCAGGCAGCAACAACTTCCTCGGCTGGATGGGCAGCACGAGTGGCGAGGATTTCTACGTGTCGTGTCGCGCAGGGTGGAGTCCCGACCCTTATGGAGCTCACCTCCGCGCATCATTCTCTCTTGCCGATGCCGACGAACTTGGCATCCTCAATGGCACATACCCCAACAGCCGCCACACTTTCGAGAAGGCGGCCGAGAAGATAAAGGTGCCCATTGTAGGTCATGAGACCGGACAGTATCAGATATACCCCGATTATGCCGAGATAGGCAAATACAAAGGGGTTCTGCGTCCGCTCAATCTTGAGAATTTTCGCAAAGCCCTTTCGCACACCTACCCCGACTGCAACACAGACAGCCTCGCCTTGGCATTCCACCGTGCGTCGGGCGCACTCTCCACCCTGTGTTACAAGGCTGATATTGAGATGAATTTGCGCACTCCGGGTTTTGGAGGTTTCCAATTGCTGGATTTGCAAGACTATCCTGGCCAAGGCGGTGCGCTTGTCGGCATCCTGGATCCATTTATGGAGAGCAAAGGCCTCATAGAGCCTGCGGAATGGAGAAATTTCTGCTCGGACATGGTGCCTCTTGCCCTCATGGACAAGTATACTTTTACGACGAGCGAAAACTTCGCGGCCGACATAGCCATTGCCAATTATTCCGAGACGAGCATCGAAGGCGACACCTTGTCGTGGAGCCTCACCACGACGGACAAAAAGACTGTTGCCGCAGGGCGTTTCAAGGCATCGGCAGCTGCAGGACAAGTATCCACGACGGGTAGGATTGTAGCCAAGTTGAGCGACATAACCAAGCCGACTCAGATGACGTTGGCAATGACCATTGGCAAGGCAAAGAATACATATAGCGTCTGGGTATACCCCGACAAAGCCGTGGCAAGCAATTCCGCAAAGAACCTCATAAAGTCCAACGTCCTTACAGATGCCATAATGAGACGGGTTGAGATGGGAGCCACATTGCTCCTCACGCCAGACCTCAAGCAAATTGAGAAACAGAGCGTTGGCGGAATGTTCATACCGGACTACTGGAACTACGCTATGTTCAAGACCATAAGTGAGAACAATGGCAAACCAGTGTCGGCAGGCACGCTCGGGTATATCATAGCCTCCGACAAAGCACTCTTCGAGAATTTCCCGACAGAGAGTCATTCGGACTTCCAATGGTGGGACATTATGCACCACAGTCGCCCGTTAATTCTCGACGGCACGCCTTCAACACTTTGGCCTGAAGTGGCAGCCATAGACAACGTGAACCGCAACCATAAGCTGGGCATAGTCTTTGGCGTAAAGATTGGCCTGGGCAAGGTACTTGTCTGCACCACGGACCTTGCCGCCGTGGCATCTCATCCCGAGGGCCGTCAGTGGGCACGAGCCCTTGAGGCGTATGCGGCATCGGATAAATTCCGCCCGACTTATAGATGCACAGGTGCGTCACTGCATCATCTACTCACCCGCAATATTGAGAGCGAGAAGATTGAGGGAGTCAAAAACATATCGGACTACAAGGCTATTGGTGATTGACGTACAGCAACTAACAATTGCGTGAAATTCACCTCCACCATTTTAGCACATAAATCCCAGCTCACATTTTTGTGAGCTGGGATTTTTTTGTGCAACAATAATTGAGCGGATTTCAGTTGCTCGGTTTGCTACAGAAAATCACCCCAACCTATTAAAATATGTCTTTTTTTTTATCAGATGTTAATCAGAAAGTATTTACTTTTGCAAACGTTTGGCAACAGATGCGAAACAACAAAGCAAATACCACAAAAAAGATGAACAGTAAGAACCTAATCCTTAGCCTCTGCGGACTTTCGCTCGCCATAGCGCAGACGGAAGCCAAGGTGAACATCACCGAAAGCAACGGCTGGTTCGAGTCGGCTTATGTCAAATGGACAAACGATTTGACAACCTACTCGTCCTACAATGTCTACTATAAGGCAACATCCGATGCCTCCTACACCAAGCTTGACAAAGAGCTCGTCCGCAACTACAGCACATACGGTCGCGCCGACATCGTTGGCATTAAGGCTGGCACCTACACCCTCAAGGTTGTGCCCGTAAGAGCCGACGGTACAGAGGACACCGCCGAGGCTGCCGAGACTGCCGACCTCACGGCCACGGCGCATGACCGCTCTGGCTTCGCATTCAGCAGTGCGACCAATGGCACAACAAACACGGCAGGCGTTAAGTTCAACGTCAATGACGGCCTCGGCGCGTATAAGCTCGACGGAACGTTGAAAGATGACGCACGCGTTGTCTACGTGACTGCCAACACGGCAAAGACCGTATCGCTCGGCATTAGCGACGGAAAGAAAGAGGTCACATACACAGGCCTTCAGCAGATTATCTACGGATATCAGAAAGGAGCGGACAGCCGTCCTCTCTGCATCCGCATCGTAGGAACCATCACGGACACGGACTGCGACAAGTTCCTCAGCTCATCTGAGGGTATCCAGATCAAGGGTGCCAATGCTTACATGCCTATCAATATCACCATCGAGGGTATTGGTGACGACGCCACAATATGGGGCTTTGGCCTCTTGCTGCGAAACGTATGCTCCGTGGAGCTCCGCAACTTTGCGGTAATGCTTTGTATGGACGACTGCATCTCTATCGACACCAAGAACGAGCACCTTTGGGTACACAACATCGACCTCTTCTACGGCAACACTGGCGGCGATAGCGACCAGGCCAAAGGCGATGGCTCAATCGACCTCAAAGGCAACTCACAGTACCTCACTGTCAGCTACAACCACCTCTACGACTGCGGAAAGACCAGCCTCTGCGGCATGAAGAGTGAGAGCCAGCCTAACTACATCACATACCACCACAACTGGTTCGACCACTCCGACAGCCGCCACCCGCGCATCCGCACAATGAGTGTGCACGTCTACAACAACTACTTCGACGGCAATGCGAAGTATGGCGTAGGCGTAACGATGGGCGCATCGGCATTTGTCGAGGCCAACTATTTCCGCAACTGCAAATACCCGATGCTCAGCTCGAAGCAGGGCACTGACGCCGCTGGCGACGGCACTTTCTCTGGCGAGAACGGCGGCATCATCAAGGCCTACAACAACATCATCAAGGGCGCAAAAGTCGTGTCCTACTACTCGGGCAGCAACGACTGCGATGCTTATAAGGCAACCACACGTGACGAGACCGTGCCCTCGACATTCACAACCATCGCCGGTGGTACGAGCTACGACAACTTCGACACCAACAGCAGCATCATGTATGCCTACACCCCGGACGCTCCCGAGAATGTACCTGGCATCGTGACAGGTTGGCTCGGTGCGGGACGTATGAGTCATGGTGACTTCAAGTGGCAGTTCGACAACCAGACGCAGGACGAGAACTATGCAGTAATCACCGCCCTCAAAGATGAGCTTAAGACTTATAAGTCATCTCTCGTTGATTTCTATGATGGAGTGACGAACACCAACTACGGCACTTTCAACGGCACCGGTGGTGACGCCGAGAAGCATGCCGACTATGAGCCAACATGGTCGGGAGCCGACACGTCGGACGACGACGACAGCAACACCAAGACCACCAAGTGGGTATTCACCTCTTGGAGCTCGGAGACCAACGCTATCATCACGAACACCGAAAACGGATGGACACCTAAGGGCGACGACACAAAGCGTTACACCCACGCCCTCACGGCCGAGTCCATCAGCCTTGGTCTCAGCGAAACAGAGGGACTCACCTTCAGCAGCAGTGAGGGTAAGAGTATAATGATCAGCAATGATTCCTCTAAGAAATACTACATACAAGGCGCAATGACAATCCACGTGCCTGTGACTGAAGGCGACGTAGTAACAGTATCATTTGCTAATACCGGCAGCAAGAATGGCGACCGGACCCTTGTAATTAATGGCGAGAAGGTTGCCACATCCGGCAACACAACAGCCACAAACGGCAGGTACACAGTGCCCGCAGGCGTTACCGAGATTACCATTTACGGTCTTGACAAAGACGGAGTATCAACCGGTTCTCTCAACTACTTCTCCATCAGCGTGACAACCACCATAGCCGATGAGTCCGACGATGATGATGACGATTCCGACGCCATCAGCTACATCAATGCAGACAAGAATGTCCTCGCCGTTGAGTATTACACCATTGGCGGTGTAAAGACCAGCGCACCAAGCCGCGGCATCAACATTGTCCGCACGGTCTATACTGATGGTACTAGCACTTCCACCAAGATGATATTGGGGAAGTAAAGAAGTCTCTTAGCCAAGGGCCAAACTGATTTCCCCTGCCAGTTCCTTACCCATTTAGACGATGGGCGGAATTGGCGGGGGATTTTTTTGTAATTTAGCCGCCGACAACAACAGACAGATGGAAGAAAAGACAAAGCGTGCCATGCCGGGCCATTTGGCAGTGCTGGCCGCCAACATAATGTGGGGACTCATGGCCCCGGTGAGCAAAGAGGCGCTCAATTACTTCGCCTCGGTGGGCGTGAGTCCCGTCGTATTGCCGGCATTCAGGATGATCGGAGCCACAGCTTGCTTTTGGCTACTCTCGCTCTTTACGCGCCACGAGAAAGTGGAGCGAGCCGACATGCCCCTCATATTACTCGGCGGATTGCTGAGCGTGGCTTTCAATCAGAATCTTTTTATTTGCGGCATAGCCTTCACATCGCCTGTTGACGCATCGGTGGTGACGACGATGTTGCCAATCATCACAATGTTGCTGGCGGCGGTCATACTTGGCGAACCCATAACAGGCCTCAAGGCTGGAGGCGTGATTGTTGGCACGGCGGGTGCGATATTGCTAGTTATGAGCAACGGGCAGGGACTGACATTCGACGCCAGTCATGCCTTGGGTGACGCCATGTGCCTCGGGGCTCAACTGAGTTTCGCATTCTACCTTGTGCTTTGCAAACGCGTAATGGGGAAATATAGCCCTGTGACGCTCATGAAATGGATGTTTCTCTCGGCCACAATCGCAACCTTACCATTCTCAGGCTGGAGCGTAGCAGAGATTGACTTTGCGAGCGTACCAATGAGCGTCTGGGGCGAAGTTGCATACGTGGTCTTTATTGGCACCGTAATGACATTCTTCCTAGTGCCAATAGGCCAGCGGCTGTTGCGCCCGACCGTTGTAAGTTCGTACAACTACGTGCAGCCCGTGGTGTCTGCCATAGCGTCGCTCGCCATGGGGCTTGCGACCTTCGGTTGGGTAAAGGGTGTGGCCGTGGCACTAGTCTTCAGTGGCGTGCTTATGGTTAGTCGTTCTAAGGCAAAGAGTGATATTACTAAAGAAGAAAAACAATGACAATGAAACCCATAATATTCGTGGCGACTCTCGCCATTTCCATATCATCCGCAGCGCAAAACGACTACACGGAGGGCGGCACATTGGCACGAGAAGACAGCCTAATGAACGTGGCCCGCGGGTATGCCGATATGGGCAACTTCTCGGAAGCGATAAACGTCTATACCAAGATTCCGACAGAACGCGCACGCATTGAGCGCACACAGGCATACCTGGAGATGGGCAACGTAGTCCGCGCCCTCGGCGACGCCAAAGCCATGGGCAAAGACAAGAGTTTCGGGTTAAAGGACGACGCACTACTGATAGAGGCACGTTGTCGCGAAAGGCAAGGCTTCATAGAGGCCGCCAGGCGTATGTACCGCCGATTGACTCGTAAAGGGCATGCCGAGGGAATGTATTACTACGCCTCGCATCTCCACACCATCGGTCACCAGGACAAAGCGGCCGAGATATGCAAAGCGGCCATAAAGGCCAACCGCCAGCTGACACCCGCCCACGAGCTCCTATCCGAGATTGAGACAGCCCGCGGACACAGATACCAGGCCATGCTACCCCTCTATCGATATATGCTGACGTGCTCCGACGAGGGCCGCAAGACAGGCTCGGAGCAACTGACACGACTCTGGCGACGCGGAGGACTGGGCATCGACCTCTTCGGCAAACGCACGGCGGAGGAGGAATACAGCGAAAAGATGGAGGCAACCATCAACACGCTCTGCGACAGCATCCGCCCAGCGAGCGATAAGCCCATAGACATGATAGAGGCCATCGCTACCCGCACAGACAGCCTACTCTCCAAAATGCGCGACACAGGCGAGGAGAATTTGGACTTCTGGCAAGTGGAGTATGCTGATTTCCTTATCGAAGTCCACGCCCGCGGATATGTCCGCCCAATGATATATTTCATCTTCGAGCCGGCATACCGCACCGAGGTGCTGACGTGGCTGAGCGAGAACGCCGGTTACTTCCAAGAGTTTGAGAACTGGGTCAACGCCAGACTGTAAGGGATGAATATTTGACAAACAACAAGGAACGCCATCCGAACGAGGAGAAGACATCTCCGGTTCGGATGGCGTTCGGCATTAATCAAAAGGTAGCAGGGTTACTGCTTGATGTTCTCGCGAAGGCGATTGAGGTATTTGCTCATCTCGACCGAGTCGCGGCGTTTGATGATTTCGAGGAGGTCCTCCATCTGACTGATTACATTGGTAATCTTCTCGGGAGTATACGGGCTGAAAAGAATCTCGGAGACTAGATAGTCGTCCTCGGACAAGACTCCCTTTGCTATGGCCAAATGCTTGGCGAAAGTCGTGCCCGGGGCATCAGTCTTTTTCATACTTGCGGCAAACACCATTGTCGAGACGAAAGGAATCGAGAGCGAGTATGTCATCATCTCATCATGCTCCTCGAAAGTATACTCGTGGAGCTGGAGGCCAAGGGAGCCGTAGAGATCCTTGAAGAAGACACGGCCGAGGTGGTCTCCCTCGGAGATTATGACAGCATGGTTCTGGCTCAGCTCACGCAAGTTGGCAAAGGTGGGGCCGAACATCGGGTGAGTGGAGACGAAGGGGCGACCGCTCTTGCGATAGAAATCGAGAAGACCCGTCTTGACCGACGCAATGTCGGAAAGCATACAACGCTCAGAGACGTAAGGGAGAATCTCCTCGAAGGTCTTGAGGGTATACTTGAGCGTCACGGCATTGATAAGCAACTCGGGGTCGAACTCACGAATCTCCTCGTAGGTAGTCAGTCGGCGCGTATTGAAGACATACTGCAGTTTCTTGACGTCCACATCGTAGACCGCCACCTCGTGGAGGAGGCACATAGTGTCCGCAAGGAAACCGCCCATCTTACCGGCGCCGACAATGCAAATACGCATAGTTTCTGTTGAGTTAATACTTTACTTCTTCTCCTCTTTCTGAAGTTTCTGCATAGTGAGGGTCTGGCGATTGACGCTCTCCTCGTGGATAGCCTCGTAGAGCTTGACAACGAAGTCGGGGTTGAGCCCGTTCTCCTCGGCAACCTTACGACGGCTCTGGAGAATCTCGTCGTAGCGGCGGCTCTGGAGTACGGTGATGCCGTTGTCGTACTTATACTTGGCAATCTGCTCAGAGATGCTCATGCGCTTTGCCATCATCTCGACAACCTGCTTATCGAGGAGGTCGATCTTCTGACGGAGCTCATCGATCTCGGTACGTGGCTTGTCGCCAATCTTTGCCTCACGGATAACGAGGTCGTTCAGGATCATCTTGAGGTGAGCCGGGGTAACCTGCTGCTTGGCATCGGACCATGCCTGAGCGGGGCACTCGTGGCTCTCGATGATGAGGCCGTCGAAGTTGAGGTCCATTGCCTGCTGGCTGACCTCGAGGATGAGGTTGGAGTCGCCAGAGATGTGGCTAGGGTCGTTGATGATGGGGAGGTTTGGGAGACGGCGATGGAGCTCGATGGCAATTTGCCACTGGGGATCGTTGCGGTACTTAATCTTCTGGTAGACAGAGAAGCCGCGGTGGATGACGCCGAGACGCTTGATGCCAGCACGGTTGAGACGCTCGAGAGCGCCGATCCAAAGTTCGAGGTCGGGGTTGACAGGGTTCTTGACAAGGACAGGCATATCGGTGCCACGAAGGGCATCGGCAACCTCCTGGACAGCGAAAGGATTGGCAGTGGTGCGTGCGCCGACCCAAACCATGTCGATGCCGTACTTGATGGCCTCATAGACATGCTGAGCGGTAGCCACCTCGACGGCGGTGTACATACCCGTCTCCCTCTTGACCCTTTGAAGCCAAGGGAGACCGACGGAGCCAACGCCCTCGAAGGAGCCTGGACGCGTACGGGGTTTCCAGATGCCAGCGCGGAAAATCTTGATGCCATTGGCAGCCAGTTCGCGGGCCGTGTTCATGACTTGCTCCTCAGTCTCGGCGCTGCAAGGGCCTGCGATTACGAGGGGTCGTTTGCCGTCCACACCTGGGAGGAGGATGGACTCGAGTTCGAGTTGTGCTTCCATTGTTCTTATCTTGTTTTTTATTTTTTACTTATTGGTTGTCTGTTGTGGATTATTTTTTATTCACAAATTTCACTGATTTACAGCGTATTGAAGACATAAATGTTATTCTATGAATTAGAAGTCCAGGGCTCGCGCCACTGGGCTAACTTACCACGCCCGCGTTGGGGCTCCGTCACCCCAACCGACCAAAGTTTGAGACATTAGTCTTGGTAACTCTCAAAGTAAATCTGTGAAACCAGTGGACAATAAGAAATCCTACTTCATTGCCTTGATGCGCTTGAGTGCCTCCTCGAAGACGGGGATTTTGGCACAGAGAGAGATGCGGAGGAAACGGTCGCCTTGGCTGCCAAAGATGAAGCCTGGAGTGATGAAGACGCCAGTCTGATGGAGGATATCGTCGCTCTGATCCTCGGCGTTTTTCCATTTGTCCTCGACCTTGGCCCAGACGAAGAGGCCGCCCTGCTTGGGATTATATTTGCACTTGAGGGCGTCCATAATAGCGAAGGCGTATTTCTGACGCTCGCGGTACTCCTTGTTGAGTTCGGCGAACCACTCCTTATCGAGTTTGAGGGCCTCGACGGCGGCAAGCTGCATGGGACGGAAGACGCCGCTATCCATATTGCTCTTGACTCGAAGTACAGTCTCGATAATCTCGCGGTTAGAAGCAGCCATGCCAAAACGCCAACCCGCCATATTGTGGGCCTTACTCATAGAGTTGAGCTCGATGCAGACATTCTTGGCGCCAGGGACGGAAAGGATAGAGATGGGATGGTCGTTGAGGATGAAGCTGTAAGGATTGTCATTGCAGACAAGGATGCCATGGCGACGGCCGAAGTCAACGAGTTTCTCGTAGAGCTCCATAGTGGCGGGAGCGCCAGTTGGCATATTAGAATAGTTGGTCCACATGATCTTTACACCCGAGAGGTCGAGCTTTTCGAGTTCATCGAAGTCGGGTTGCCAACCGAGATGCTCATAGAGCTTGTATGAGACAGTGCGAGCGCCAACAAGCTTTGCCACCGACGAATAGGTTGGGTAACCCGGGTCGGGAACGAGAACACCGTCACCCTCATTAATGAAGGCCATCATAATGTGCATGATACCCTCCTTGGAGCCGATGAGCGGGAGAATCTCATGGTCGGGGTCGAGAGAGACGCCATACCATTTGGCGTACCACTCGGCGTAGCCCTGACGGAGCTGCGGGATGCCAGTGTATGGCTGATATCCATGGACATTAGGCTGAGCGGCAGAGTCCGCAAGAGTCTTAACGACATTGGGGGCCGGGGGCATGTCTGGGCTACCGATACCGAGGTTGATGACGTCCACGCCGCTCTTGCGCATTGCATCGAGACGACGATTGTTACGCGAGAAGTAGTACTCCTCGACCTTAGCGGCGCGGTTGGCTGGTGTAATAATCATATTGAGATTTGCTGTTCTATTGCTTATTTGACTCCGAAAATTTTAGTCCTCAACACTTTGGCGACCAGTCTCATACTCGCCGAGGATTCTGAGAGTGGCGCAAAGGGGGCGCACAGCGGCAATAGCCTGGACGTAGCGCGTATAGTTGGTAAACGAGAGGTCGACGTAGAAGATGTATTCCCACTCGTGGCCCACAACGGGGTTGCTCTGGATCTTGGTGAGATTGATGCCGTAGAAAGCGAGCACCGTGAGAACTTTCGAGAGGCTGCCGACCTCGCCGGCCTGAGCGATAGAGAAGACCACAGAGGCGCGGTTGATGCGATTTTGAGCGAGGAGCTCGTCGCGGTCGAAGACGCCGCTCTCGTTGACTACGAGGAAGCGGGTGAAGTTCTTCTTATTAGTCTCGATGCCGCTCTTAAGGATATTGAGGCCATAGATCTCTGCCGCAATGGCGGGGGCAATTGCAGCCACATCCTTGAGGCCCTTGTCCTTAACGTCCTTGGCAGAGAGAGCGGTATCCTCGCTCTCGATGAGGCGGATGTTAGGATAGTCCTTGAAGAAAGCCTTGCACTGCGCGAGAGCCATAGGGTGGCTGTGGACTTCGCGTATGTCCTCCATGCGGACGCCAGGCAGAGCCATGAGATTGTGCTTGATGCGAAGCTTATATTCGCCGAGAACCTCGAGACCGGAATCCTTGAGGAGGGTGTAGTTGGACTGGATGGAGCCTACAAGGGTATTCTCGATGGCGCAGATGCCGTAGAGGTCCTCCTCTTCGCGAACGCGGCGGAACAGCTCCTCGAAAGTGAGGCAGGGGACGACCTCGACATCGTAGTCGCGGAAAAACTCACGGGCCGCAATCTCATGGTTAGCACCGCTGACGCCCTGGATTGCCACACGGCGTTTGGGGCGATGGACCTTGTCGGTCTTCAAAGTTTGCTCATTTGCCTCGGCCATATCGATGCCTGTCTTTATGCTTTCGTTAGCTTCCACTTTTCAGTGATAGATTGTATGGTAAAAAAAATGTGAGGCCCGCCTGAAATACTCAGGTGGGCCTCACTTTATCTTGTTATCGGACCTTGCGCTTACATGCGGCAACCACCTGCTCCCCTGCTGTCTGCAAAGAAGTAAAAATAGAAGCCGAAGTAAAATCGCATTGTCTGCATATCTTTTTCATTTGACAAGGGCAAAGATAGAAAAAGTATTAATAAGTTGTACCGCTGCACTGCAATAAAAATACGTTTCATGTTAAATTACGAACAACACTTAATCAGTGGGCGGCAAAGCAAACGCATAGCGCAAAAACAGTGAAAAACATGGAGAAAGAAACATCACTGAAATCCCATTCAAAAAGCTATCTTTGTAGTCAAAGACACCTCCCCAAAAAAGGGATAACAAGATACAAGGAGAACAAAAATATGAGACTCGCAAAACTCGCCCTCACGGCAATAGCCACCATAGCATCGCTCCTCGGCGGGCACGCCACTGCCGACGCGCAAAAGAAAGTCCTCGTTTTCGACATCAAGGAGGAGATATCCAGCACGGCGTGGATCCACACCTCCGAAGCTCTACGCCAAGCCCGCGATACACGAGCCGACCTGATTGTCATCAACATGAACACCTACGGCGGCGAAGTGGTTTACGCCGACTCGATACGCTCGGCCATACTCGCCTGCCCCACCCCGGTGTATGTCTTCATAGACGTAAATGCGGCATCGGCGGGTTCGCTCATCGCCACGGCTTGCGACTCCATATTTATGAGCCCGGGTGCCAGCATCGGAGCTTGCACGGTTGTTAGCGGCACGGACGGCTCCAAGATGCCCGACAAATATCAAAGTTACATGCGCGCCATAATGCGCTCGACGGCCGAGGCACACCCATGGAAAGATGGCAAGGACAGCACACGCCTCTTCCTCCGCGACCCGCGCATCGCCGAAGCCATGGTGGATGAGGCTGTCGCTGTTGAGGGCGTAATCGACTCGGCCCACGTGCTGACGCTCACAACCCGCGAAGCCATAAAACTGAACTACTGCGAGGCGCAAATGAAAAGCCTTGATGAGGTGATAGAACACGTTGCCCCAGGAGCCATTGTGGAGCGATATGAGCCTTCGACGTTTGACGATATAAAAGGTGGATTGCTCTCCACAACTCTGCGAGGCATGCTCATCCTCCTTATCATTGGTGGACTTTACTTTGAGCTTCAGACGCCGGGCGTAGGTTTCCCGCTCTGCGTCTCCATTGGCGCGGCGGTATTGTATTTCGCCCCGCTTTATATAGACGGGTTGGCGGCGAATTGGGAGATACTGCTGTTCTTGCTCGGCTTAGGTCTCTTGGCTGCCGAGATATTCGTCATACCGGGCTTTGGCATTGCTGGCATAGCGGGAATCGTGTGCACCGTGGCAGGTCTCACTCTCAGCCTCATCGGCAACGACGGGCTCTCGTTCGAAGGTGTTGCCACTTCCGATATTTCATTGTCTTTGTGGGTGGTAATAATATCACTGGTGCTCTCCGTGGCGATATGTTTCTTCTTGGGACGCAAAGTTTTCAAGGCTAAGCGTGGCAGCGTGCTTTCTAAGCTTACACTTGAGACCACGCAAGAGAGCGACAAGGGCTATGTGGGCGTAGAGAAAGACCTGCTCGATAACCTCATTGGCAGCGAGGGCGAGACGTCCACAGATCTCCGCCCCGGCGGCAAGGTTATAATCAATGGCAATATTTACGATGCCATATCAGACGGCTCGTTCATCATTCGCGGTTCGCACGTCTCTGTTGTTGGCACATCCTCGGGCCAACTGGTGGTCAAGAGCAAGTAGGCGACAGCCAACATAGTAGAAAAAGCACACGTGCCGCAGGAAGTTTTGGTCTTCTTGCGGCACGTGTGTTTTGTGCGCATTCGAGCGTTATGCGCAGATTGTCGAGGCTGCGTGACCCTGCGGTTTGCTTTTCTTTGCAAATATTAATACATTTGTAGAAAACGCCACAGGATGAACCTACATACATTTATTGCCACATCGGCATGCATTGCGTCGCTTTGCATCCCGACCAACGCACAGCAGACGAGCGAGAAACTTGGCCGAGCACCGGTAGCCGTCATGAGCAGCCAAGGTGTACTCGTATCATGGCGCGCACTGACAAGCGACGCCACCGACATAACCTTCGACATTTACCGCAACGGCACAAAGATTGCCACAGGAGTCTCCGACAAGACGAATCACCTCGACGCAGACGGCATTGCTGGCGACACGTATCGCATAGTGTCGTCGGAAGGTGAAGAGTGCACAGCCAAGGCATGGGGGAGCATCTACACAAGTTTCGATGTCAAACGACCGGCATCCATCAAGAGCGGCAACACCACGGGGCGCTACCGCCCGGACGACATGAGCGTGGGCGACCTCGATGGAGACGGCGAATATGAGCTCGTACTCAAATGGTTGCCGGACAATGCCCGCGACAGTGGCAAGGATGGGTACTCGTCGCCGATAATTCTCTCGGCCTACGAAATGGATGGCACACCACTTTGGAGTCAGGACATCAACCTCGGGCTCAACATTCGATCGGGCAACCACGACATGCAATTCGTCGTCTACGACCTCGACGGCGACGGGCGTGCGGAACTCGTGTGCAAGACTGCCGCAGGATCCAAGGACGGCAAAGGGAACTACGTGTCAGCGGCTGGCGACGCCGCCATCCAGGCTACAGACAACACCAAGACATACGTAACCAGCAAAGGCCGCGTCAATGGCGGTGAGGAGTTTCTGACCGTCTTCGAGGGCAAGACTGGAACCGCACTCAAAACCGTGTGGTACTCACCAAGCCGCTCGGGCGTTGACTTCCCGACAGCGGCCACCAGCGCAAACTCCTTTTGGGGAGACTCGAACTGCAACCGTTCGGAGCGATATAACGCATGCGTGGCTTATCTCGACGGGACGAGCAAATTGCCTTCGGCTATCTTCGAGCGCGGATATTATAAGAACTGCTACATCTGGGCCGTCGATTGGGACGGCTCAGACCTCAAGACCCGTTGGCTGCACAAGGGAGTCAGCGGCAGTTGGTCCGTTGTTGACGCACATGGCGAGACCTTGCTCTCGGGCAGTGGAAGTTCGAGCTTCGGGCAGGGCGTGCATGGCATATCTGTGGGCGACGTCAACAGCGACGGACTTGACGAGATTGTCATTGGCAGCGCCACGATTGGTTCCGATGGTGCACTTCTCTGCTCCACAGGCAAAGGTCATGGCGACGCAATCCATCTTGCCGACCTATGTCCCGACCGTCCTGGTCTCGAAATCATGATGCCCCATGAGGAAGGTTCTTATGGCTACGACGTTCATGACGCCACGACGGGTAAAATCCTCGTCTCCGCCACCAGCACCGAAGATAACGGCCGCGGCCTCGCAGCCGACTTCGTCCCCGCCAACCGCGGATATGAATTCTGGAGCAGCGCAGACAGCTACACCTACGACTGCGCCACTGGCGAGCAGGTACTTGCAAAGAAACCGGATACCAACTTCCGCATCTACTGGTCCGGCGACCCATACGACCAGACTTTCGACGGACGATATGACGCGACGACAGGCAAAGCGTCTCCACGCATAAAGGCATACAACACGTCATCGGGCAACATCTCCACGACAATGGAATTTGCCAACTACGGCAACCCAATGACGTGCAACACCACAAAGGCCACACCTTGCCTCCAAGCCGACATCCTTGGCGACTGGCGAGAGGAGATTATCATGTATCAGTACGAATCGGACTACTCGGCCTCGACGTGCAAAATACTCATATACTCAACTCCCGAGCCCACAGACTACCGCGTGCCTTGCCTTATGGAGGACCACACATACCGCATGGGCATAGTATGGCAGAACTCCAGCTACAACCAACCTCCCCACATCGGATATTACTTGCCAGACTACCTCGGCATTGACGGAGCTACGTACACAACCAACGTCAAGAGCCACGCCCCCGAAGTGAAGAAAAGTGAGGACTCCACCCCGTCCGATCTGACCGAAACACTAAAGGAGGCCGCCGAGGACAAAGGCACGGTGACCGGCACAAGCTACACCGCCGGCGCAAACGGAGAGATAACAGCATCAGAGAGCAACGGATACATAAAAGTCCGCACAAGCAACAGCGACGAGATTATATTCACCGTCAACAAAGGCTACACGATAATCGGCATAACTCTCGAAGGCTATAGCAACAACGCTTCTACGACAGCCGACCGATCGATAGACCTCACCGGCGTGTACATCGACAACGATGCGACTCCACTCGCCGACGCCGTAGCAACATTTCCCGGTGGCACGGCTGGCCAAGCACCAGTCACGAAAGAGATTACAGGCTTCGAGGCGACACAGCAAATACGCCTCACTTTCGACAACAGCAAAATCGTCACCAGCGCAGAGGACTCCAAAGGAAAGAATAAACAGCTGATGCTGAAAGTGACATTCACTTATAAAGAGAACAATGACACAGCCATACATACCGTCGAGCTCGACACCACGTCGGGGTTGACATACAACATTCTAGGTCAGCGAGCCCGCGACAACCACCGCGGGCTAGCGATATCGAATGGGCGGCTGACGGTAGTCAAGTAATCCACCCCAATCGCCATACCACAAAGCCCCCCCTCGACCTGTGGGTCCGAGAGGGGCTTATTTTAGCTACTAGTAGTCCTTGATACAAGTCAATCATTCGGAACAAACAGCACGCACTGCTAAGCCACAGTAACGGCACAATCCGCTGGCAACTCATCTTTACTTTGCGGCTCATTTTTGAAGGTGCACACTGTCCTCAGTCAAGTTTCTCTCTTATGGGAGTAATCGGAGACTCTCATCCGCCAGCCCAAAATCCTTTTATCGCAAATTTCACTATATTCGCATCATATTAGCACTTTTCAAAAGGCAAGGCACACCAGGCATATGGCAAACAACAGGAAGCGAATTCCATACGGCATATCGAACTTTGAGAAAGTTCGCCTCGAAAACTATTAC
>CAVGTO010000023.1:0-23229 GCA_963631865.1 Eggerthellaceae bacterium | reverse complement strand
TCCACCTCTTCAACGACCTCGGCATCCCACCCGCGGACCACGGCCACTACGGGGTGGAGAGTCCAACCCTTGGCCTCGGCCTCGGCTTGCAGACGCTTGTCGGCAATGTATTTTTTGATTTGCTCGTGCGCCTCGGCTGATATCTTTTTCACGGCGTTGTCCGTGGCGCCGTGGTGGAGGTACTTGAGCTCAATGAGGAGGGCGTGGTGGTAGCGGCTGACGGGGTACATGTAGATGTCCGAATAGCCGTGCCCGAGCTCAGCCTCTGTCCTTACAATGTAACTGTTGCCGTGGCATATATGGGCTAGCAGGAAACCCTTGACGAAGGCCTCGCCCTCGTCACCATGGTCGCGGACGCTGTCGTTGTCGTGCATCACGGAGAGCACGTATTCCACGAACGGCTTCCACTCGCCGTACCTCGCCCAGCGGCTCCAGAGACGGTCCATCTTGTTGATGTCCGTACGCCAGTTGAGTGCCACGGCGTAGCAAGTGGAGAGGTAGTCGCTATGTTGCTGGCGCATAGCCTCGTTGGCCACGACGAAGGCCACGTCGCCCTCGGGAGTGCGACCGTAGGTGAGCAGGCCAAGATAGTAGAGCAGGCTGACAAGGTTGCGGATATTGCCGAGCTCGTAGACCTGGAACTGAGTCTTGAGGTCGCAGTAATAATAGCCGTCGTCCAGGATCTGCTGGAGGATCTCAATCCTCTCGGCCTCGTCGCCATGGTTGCCCAGCACGGCCGACATTTTGCTGTAGTCCGAGCGGGTGTTCTCGTCTATCATCTCGTCGGGGATAGTGAACGAGTCGTTGTACTGCATGAGGAAATAGAGCGTCTGGTCGGAGTTGAAGAGGTGCTCCTCGCCCCGCTCGGCGCTTTGTTTGCTGAAGCAGTAGTTGTCGTAATAGGGCTTGATGAAATCGACAATCTCGTCTACGGAGTGGTTGTAAGTGCCATACGCATCGTGGTAATAGCCAATCATCTCGCGCACCTCATTCGTCGTGAAGCCCACCATGCCGTTTAGCTTGTGAAGGTTCGAAAGGTTCGCCGCGATATTGAAACCGCTAGTGACGTCGCTCAGGCAGAGGGGGGACACGCCCGTGATGAAAATCCTGTCAATCACGGAGTTTGAACTTGTCGTGGTAGCCTTCAGCATATTATAGAAATAGCGAACAAAGCCATCCGCATGTAGAATCTCATGGTAGCGGTCCTCATCTACAGACATAAGCGTATTGGCAAAATTGTCGTACTCGTCTATGGCCACGTAAATCTTTAAGCCAGCCTTGCCGACCGCTGTAGAAAGCTCTTTTAGAGCCTCGGCGCAATCCGAAGTCTCTTTAATGACTTTTTGGTAGGTGTCCGGAGCCATTAAAGCCTGATATTTGTCAATAAAGCCCCTTATAGAGGCAATAACAGTATTGTTGAACGACTTTTGGACGTTATCGGGTTTGCTATCAACTTCAGAGAAGTTGAAGGGGAGAATAAGATACTTATTATGGATCGGCGTGGGGTCCTTACCTATGGCGAGGTCGCCAAAAAGGGCGTCGAACTTGTCGGCGTAACTTATGTCGTAATAACTCTTAAGTGTATTGACAAACAGGCTCTTGCCAAATCGGCGCGGGCGGAGGAAAAGGACGTAATTAGTCTCTTCGAGATGCCGTATATAGCTGGTCTTGTCGACGTAGTAATAGTTCCCCGTGCGAACTTTGTAGAAGTCCGATATTCCGTAGGGTATGAGTTTTATGTTGTTCGCCATGGCCGCAAATAGACAAAAATGTTTTCGGGGTGGCAATTTACGACATTATTTTCAGTTCACAGCTTAAACCTGTTCGCAGTGCATAGTGCTCAGTTCACAGTTGCTGGTGTTTGGTGACTGTGGTTTGTCTAAAACCCCGCACAACTGTGAACTGTGCACTGCTAACTGTTAACTGGAATATATCCTGCCTCGGCATTTATGCGTTGGCCTGCGGGCGAGAGGATGAAGGAGAGGAAGGCGCGGACCACGGGGTCCGAGATCTCGCCGCGGGATACGAGGTAGAGGTTGCGCGCAGGGGGAGCGGGGTAGCGGCCGTCGGCAATGGCGGCTGCGAGCGCATCGCGGGAGTGGTAGAAATCCTCGTCGGGGTCGATATGGCCGTTGCCATTGATGTCGATGGGAAGAACGCGGATGCCCTCTATCGGGGCGAGAGTCTCACTGTCGAAAGCATAACCTATGTTGTTGAAGCCTATGGCCTTGGAGTCCTTGCCCACGGCCGACGCCATGGATGGGTCGCCATTGAGACCCTCGCCGCGCAAATCCTCCTGATGCACGCCGAGCCAGCAGGCCCACGTCTCGGCCGCGCCACAGGCGTCTGAGCGCGAGAAAAGGTCCAGGCGCGTGACATGTGCATCGGCTGGTGCATCGGGGCCAAGGAAAGCCCCCCAGGAGCGAATTTCGCCCGAGACCCATATGCGCTTGGCTGTCTCGGCCGAGAGGCCGCGCTCCATAATCTGACTGAGGAAAGGATTGGCGGCACTGACGGTGGGCACCACGGCATCCCGTGCCACGGCAATGGCCACCGCCCCGCGGGCAATCTCGGCCTCGTTGAGCTCACGCGACACCATGCCGAGCTCCACCTGACCCGTGAGGGCGTCCGTAATCCCCTTGCCCGCGCCGCCGGCGTCTATCTCAATCCTCACGTCGGGATTGACGCGGCGGAACTCTTCGCTCCAGCGCACGGCGAGCGGGTAGACTGCAAAAGCCCCCGAGAGGGATATGCGGCCATGGAGAGATCCGTCGGGGTCCACACGGTTAGCCTGTCGCCCGCTGCCGCAGCCTGTGAGGCTCGCAAGGGCGAGGGCCGCAAGAGCCAATATATTAATTTGGAATATGGGGGTGCGTTGTGCCTTGGTGCTCATTCTGCTGCGTGTAAGGGATGTGGGATGTTCTTACACGCGAAGGTACGGCGGCATACCGGGGGACGGAATAGCCCGCCAGGGCTATTGGGCATCGCACAAATAGGGTAGGGAGACGAGGGGCGGCGCGGAATTCGCTACTTGGCTATTTGCGAGTCCACGAGGTTGGTGAGGTCCACGAATTGGGCAACAGAGAGTTGCTCGGGGCGGCTCTTCATAACGGGCTCGTCCTTTATGGCGTCGAGGTTGAGGCCGAGGGTCTTGAGGCCGTTCCAGATTGTCTTGCGGCGTTGGCCGAAGGTGCCCTTTACCACACGTCGGAAGAGGGCTTCGTCGCAATCGAGCTTCGCCACGTCGTTGCGTGTGAGTCGGATGACGCCACTCTTGACCTTTGGGGGCGGGTTAAAGACGTCCTCGTGGACGGTGAAGAGGTATTCGATGTCGTAATATGCCTGGAGGAAGACGGAGAGGATGCCATAGTCGCGTGTGCCGGGGCCCGACGCCAGTCGTTGAGCCACCTCGCGCTGGAGCATGCCGACGATCATCGGGACGCGGTCCTTGTACTCGAGGATGCGGAAAAAGATCTGGCTAGATATGTTGTAGGGGAAATTGCCGATAACGGAGAACTGCTGGCCGGGTCCGAAGAAGGAGTCGGCATCGAGGCGCAGGAAGTCGCCGAAGACCACGGTATCGGCCTTGTCGGGGTAGTTGGCCTTGAGGTAGTCCACGCTCTCGCCGTCCACCTCGATGAGCTTCATGTTGAGCTCGGTGCGTTGGAAAAGGTATTGGCTGAGGACGCCCATGCCGGGGCCTATCTCTATGGCGTTGCCGGGCGTGGTGAGGGCGTCTACTATGTCGCGAGCTATCTGCTGACTTGTCAGGAAGTGCTGGCCGAGTTGCTTCTTCGGCTTAACGTTTTGCATCTCTCTCTCTTTGTTGAGTTGTTTTTTCGGAGCGCGAAGTTAGCTAAAAATCACCATCATCAGCATTCTCGGAGTCCGGGGTGATGACGTAGAAATAGCAGCTGCGCATGATGTCGTTGAAGATAATGCGGATGCGGCTGCCGGGCAATACGGGCGGCAGGCTGATATTGCCATCTTCGTCGTAATAGGCATCGAGACCATACGTGAGGTCGAGTTTGCCAACAGGCGTGCCGTCCGCCATGATGCGGAAGGGCGTCACGCGGCCCTGGTCGTCGGAGTCGAGGTCCGCCATCCAGCTATGTCCGTTGATGTTGGCGCGGTTGCAGCGCCGGAAGTGGATAACGCCGCCGTTTGGCAGTGCGAGGTTGACGCGTTGGCGGACGGTCGATGGGCCGAAATAGCGGAGTACGGTGACCTTGGCCTCGCGCTTGTCTATCCTGACGCGGTATACGCCGTCGCAGGGGACGCAGATGGGTTCGGAATTTAGTTCGTTGTGGAGGAAAGTGCCGTAGTCGCCTGAGCCGAATTGCTCTTCCCATGTGCCTATCTTGCCTACGAGCTTGAAGTGCATCTGGGTGGTGAAGTAGTCGATGTATACAATGTCGGAGTCGGTCTTGGCAAAGGGTATGAGGCCGATGCCGAAGTTGTCGCCGCCTTTGATGTCCCATTGGTTCTCGACTACGCCGCTGCCGGCCACGTAATAGATGTCGGCGGGTTTCTTATACTCGTCGTGGCGATAGAGCTCGAGGGCGCGGGCCCCCACAGTGGCCGTGTCGGGTGCAATGAAGTTGCAGAGCGACGCCGGGAGGTCGCAACCGCGGCGCACGCCGCCTTTCCAGGACCAGCGGCGGGCGTTTCGACCATAGTATTCGCCAAAGCGTATCATATCCGTGCGGCGGCGGCCCTCGAAGTAGAATTCGCGGCTCCACTCGTCGAGGATGAACTGGTCGTTGATGGAGGCGGGGGAGACGGGCGTGGCGTGGGCTCGCTGGCGCAGGATGTTGATGTAGGAGGCGGCGGCAGTGCGGTCCTTGAGTCGCCAGGCGGCTTCGGCAGCCGTAAGGTAAACCTCGGCTAGGCGGATAAGGAAGAAGTCGGAGCTGGAGAAGAAGCCCGTCATGGCGGGGCCGGAGCCTTCGGCGAAGAGGGCGTTGAACTTGGTGGTGGCGTAGCCGTCGGTGAAGACGCGGTAGTCAGTGACCTCCATATTGCGGCCTTTGGAGAAGAAGAGGGCGCGGTCGTCGCCCACGGCTTTTTGGAAGGTGCGGGTGTCGGCATTATCCACGGGGCCGGCCGAGAAGCGGCTTATGAGCTCGGGGCGGCAACGGTTGCCTGCCCACGTGAGGGTGGTGCCGTTGGTCTGGCCGAGGGTGTCGGTGGGTGAGACGAGGTACATCTTGTCGTCGAAGGTGGAGCCGGTGAGGAAGCTCGTGGCGTGGTATGTGGCAATGGTGTCCTTGTCGAAGCGGAGGGGGAGGATGGCCTCTACTTGCGCGCCGTTGCGGCCGTTGTCCGCCATAAAGAGTTTCTGGTAGCCGGTCCAGGATAAGAGGGTGTCGCCAGCGAGGATGACGGAGGGGCGGGTCGAGAGGTTGTAGACGCCGCAGTCTATGATCTGCTGGGCAGTCTGGAGGGCTTCGGCGTAGCGTTTCTGGCCGGTATAGACTTCGGAGTTGAGGTAGAGGCGCATGAGGATGGCGCGTGCCACGCCTCGGTTCATGAGGCCGTAGTCGGGGTCGCTCTCTGTTACTCGGCGGGGCTCGCGGAGGAGGTCGAGAGCCTTGAGGGTCTCACGCTCGATGTAGTTGGCGGCGGACATTCCTTCCGGGAGGCCGATGGCGGCGCCGCAGTCGCCGAAGATGTCCAGGATGTAGAGGTGGAGGAGGGCGCGGATGGCGCGGATCTCGCCTGTGCGGACGTTGTGGCGGCCGTATTTATTGATGTACGTGTCGGCAATGCGGATGCCGGAGAGGGCGCGGAGGAAGAAGCCGGCGGTGCTGGGGCTGACGCGTTGCGGCTGGCTGGTCATGTAGCGGTAGACTCCGCTATCGTCCCATGCGCAGATGGCCTCGTCGGAGGCGAGTTCCTCGATGTTGAAGAGGCTGCGGACGAAGTCGCTCATGGTGCCGTCGGTGCCGCGAATGTTGCAACCGGCCTGTGTGGTGGGCGTGTGGTGGATATGGGTGTCGGTGGTGCGCAGCGTGGCGTAGGCCGCCTCGTATAGCTCAGCCTCGCTGCCTTGCAGGGCCTCGGCGTAGAACTTGTCGTAGGGGCACGGGCGCAGGTCGTCGTCCGTTTTGCAAGACGGGAAGGCTACGGCCGACAGTGCCGCTATGGCCGCTGCCGTCAGTATGGGCTTGAGCTTTAGCTTCATTTGGTTCGGTTCGTTTTTTATCGATGAATGACCGTGCGGGGAGGGTGGGGAAGGGAATGGGGGAATGGGAATATTGTGGAACGGGTACGAGTGGTGAGCTCGTGCCGCCCAGCGCGCGCATTCATTGTATGTTTATACGAGATGGAGGTCTTTGGGGATATGCATATTTAGAATGAAACATTCTGATATGCATACTCCGTAAAAATATGCAGAAATAAGAACATAAACAAAAAAACTTTATACCCATGGCAAACCTCGACCTCTCATCTATCTGGAACACAGTCAAGACAGCAACCGCCGCAGCAGGCTCAACGGGCATCAGCCAATCCTCCCTCTCGGACATCGCCAAGAGCGTTGTAACCAGCGCCATCAGCGGCATGCAGAGCAAGAGCAGCAGCTCTTCCAACTCCAACGGCTCCATCGACTACGTGGCCATCGCCAAGCAGCTCCTGACGCTCTACAACCAGTACAAGGGCAGCTCGGACAGCACCGAGAAGACGGCTGCCACCAACGTCAAGAGCATCTCCGACATCATCGGCGCCATGGGTGGCGACAAGGGCAGCATCCTCTCGGCGGGCGCCAGCATCCTGGGCAACGTCCTCGGTGGCAACTCTTCCTCTTCTTCCTCTAAGAAGGAAGAGGGCGGACTGGGATCTGTGCTCGGCTCTTTGTTCAAGTAACAGTTAACAGTTGCGTCAGTTCGCAGTTCACGGTTCTCAGTGCACAGTTCATAGTTGACGGTTGTCCACACCAGTTGGCAGTGTGCTGTAGCAGTAAATATTTTTCCCCGCCAGCGGTTTTTTGTGCCGTTGGCGGGGAAAGTTTTTTCAGTTAGCAGTGCACAGTTAGCAGTTCACAGGTTCGGGAGTTTTGAGATGAATGTAGATTTGGGGATTCTTTGGTGGGTTTTTCCCCGGCTGAAGCCCGGGATAACATACCGCGCCCCTGCTTCGCTATACACGATTCTAAGGCTGCGCCAAGAATTCCTAGCATCCGGGGGCTACAGCAACCTCGATTACCATAATTTTTTGGGCAAATCACGCTTCAAAATACTGTATAACCGTGAACTGAGCTCTGATTTGAAACTGTTAACTCTTAACTGAAAACGCCACATATCCCACGACCGACGGCAACACTATATTGAGCCCCCACAGCAATATCACCGCTGCGCTCACGGTCTCAGCTCCCGCAAAGCCACCCAGCACGGCCAACGACCAAGCCCCCTTGACGCCCACATCGACAATCGAGAGCCGAGGCGTAAGGGTCACGCACAGGTAATAGACAAGCACGGCGGCATAAAGATCGGCCGTGCCCACGCCGCCGCACGCCACGATAAGCACCCACAACTGAAACGAGAAGAGGCACACCTTGAGTACCGCCACCGCGCCCGACGAGAGCACATAAGCCCATCCGAGGCGCCGCCCCGCCACAAACCGCGCCACACGTCCAATGCGCCTGCGGAACACGAGGCAAGCCACGGCCGCCGCCACGCCCACAATGCCCATTGCCACCAGTCCCCACACGATGGCCGCCTTCGGGAAACCGACGCCCGCCACACAGAGCCATACTGCGCCGGCAACACCCGCAAAGGCTATGGCCATCGTCTGCGCCGCACTGGAGCACAAGCTTGCCCAGCCACTCGCCATCCGCTCTCCACCGTATGCCGAGGCGCGCCCCACGTGCTCACCCACGCCGCCGGGCGTAGAGTTGCCAAGGGCAGTGCCGCGAAGGCTGGCCACGAAGTCCCGCCCGAAGCTCCCGCCCGAGACGAAGGCCCGCCTCATAAGACTCCACCTCACTGTCTCGACAACTACCACGACAGCCATAAGCAGCACCTCAAGAGCCACCACCCACGGTCGTCCCACAACACGGACAGCCGCCTCCGCCACCGCCGCCCACCGACCAGAGAGTTGGCAGACGAAGTAGGCGAGGGCGAATATCACAATTGACAATTGGCAAATGACAATTGACGATTTTTTCAGTTCACAGCCTTTTATCAGTTCACAGTTCACAGTGCTCAGTTCACAGTTAGAGAGGGAGTTGGATATGCGAGTTTCGAGATATGGTTTTCTGTATGCAGCCCCCCGGACTGAAGCCCGTGGGCTGCACAAGCCACGTCCCTGCTTTGCTTCACACGATCCTAAGCTGCGCAAGAATTCGTAGCATTCGGGGCTACCGCATCCCCGCAGACCGGAGTTTGGAGACAATTGTCGGCACAACCTAGGGAACGCCTGCTGCTCAGGCTTGCTCCCCTAGGTCACGAAAACGCGTGCCTTTCAGGCACTACATACGTTGCCCCGCCAACTGGGTTTGGAGACTATTGTCGTATTTGTCGGATATTGTCGTTATTGTCAAGAATTGTCGTAATTGCCGGCATTGCCGGGAATTGTCGTAACGGCCGCCGCCAAAAGTTGTCAGCTGCTAACTGTTAGCTGTTAACTGTCAACTGCCGTATTATGCTATCGGAGACCATCCAGCGGTTCTCGGGAATTCGCAGCCGCCCGCCGGGCAGGTCGATGATGTTTCCCAATTGTCGTTGCGAGTCCGCCGCACGGAGGAAGGCGGGCAGATATTCCTCGGGCACGTCCGCCACCGCCATTCCGCGGCTTGTGCGCAGCCCGAGCATCACAACTTCGCAGAAAACGTCCTCCGTGGTGAGGGTCTCGACGAGGTCGCGGGCCGAGGCGGCGGAGGCGATGTACTCCAGCACGTCGCGGGTATTGGTGGTGCGCACGCCGCCGGCGAAGGAAGCCGCGGCGGGGCCGAAGCCGTAGTAGTCCGTGCGATTCCAATAAGATGAGTTGTGGCGGGCTTCGCGGCCGGGGCGTGCGTAGTTCGATATCTCGTAGTGGAGGTATCCCGCCCCGCGGAGGATGGCTGTCAGCGTGTCATACTGGTCCGCCACCTCGTCGTCGTCCGTGGGCGTAAGGCGACCGTCGTCCGCCATTTGGGAGAAGCGGCTGCCCTCCTCATATTGCAGCGAGTAGGCCGAGAGGTGCTCCACGCCGAGGGCCGCGAAACGCCGGAAGTCGTCCTCGGCACGGTATCCGTCCACGACGGGCAGACCATAAATGCAGTCGACACTTATATTATCGATTCCCGCAGTTCGCAACGCATCTATGGCATCGTAGACGCGACGTTCGTTATGCCGCCGCCCAATATACTTGAGCATCGGGTCGAAGAGGCTTTGTGCGCCCATACTCACACGGTTCACGCCCGCCGAGCGCAGAGCCCGCGCGAGTTCGATATTGACATCCTCGGGGTTGCATTCGACAGTCCATTCCTCCACGCCGTCCGTTTTCAGAAAGTTATTGACAATCCCGAGCAGTCTGCCGACACCCGCCACGCCGAGGCAGGAGGGGGTGCCGCCGCCGACGTATACCGTGCGTGGGCTCATACCGACAATCTCGCTTGCCGCAATCTCTTTTTCGAGCGTATCGAGATAGGCATCGCGAAGGCCGAGATCGGTCACTCGGCAGAAGTCGCAGTAGCCGCATTTCGAGACGCAGAAAGGTACGTGAATATATACTCCGAAGTTGCTATGTTCCACGTGAAACATTTTGATTTTCAGTGTTTAAGGCCGCTTCATCAACGAGTTATCAACATCTTTGTCAATAACTCGTCTGGCAGCCAAAACGATTTTATTTATATCTTAATATATTAATAATCAATACATTATAAAATCAACTACCGCTACCCCGCCCGTCACTCGGCAAGAGGCTGTTGGCGGAAAAGGTAAAAAACGGAATCCGACCCCCGCGAAACTAACAGACCTGTCAGTAACTGCCAAAAATCTGCGCGTAAACTGTCAGTCTGGCTGTCAGCCGCCGTCAGTAAAAAGACACTCATCCGGACCCTGTCAGTAACCGACAACCTTATCGAAAGTTTATCCACAAAGAAACCGACACTTACAAACAGGCTAACTGACGATGTCAACCATGTCAATAAACTTACTGACAACTGACAGCCCGTCTGTTAACTCATTGAGAGATAAACATACTCGCAAAGAGCCTATTGTCAATAACACGCCACGCGCCTGTCAGCGGAGCGGGGTTGGGCGCACTTGCAAACAGACCATTACTGACAATACTGACAGACTATCATTATTATCATTTATCTCTAAAGTAATTAATAAATAAATAATATAATAGGGTGTCAGTAGCAGGTAGCAGTTGACGTGGCTTCAGACAACATGCATCTCGAAATACCAGTCCAACTGTGAACTGAGCACCGTGAACAGAAAGGGTATCCGTATTCGAGAGAAAATATGGTATATCAAAAGTTTGCGAACTTTTGGCGAACTTTTGGAACCAGTAGCCAGTGTCGTATACACCCTCAAGATGGCGGCATAATGCACATAGCAAGCGTAGAAGGAAGACGTGCAATTGTATTAATATTTAGCAACGTTCCATAATTGTGCGAGCTTATCATCCTCAAATATTTAACATTTACCCACTTGCACAGTCCAAACAGCGGCAGTAATTTCGCGGCATCAAAAAAGAGGTCATTTTTTCAGACCCTTTTTGCCAAGAACAGTCTTTTTGAAATTGCAACCCATTGATATACCCTATGTTGCAATTTCTGCTCTCCGAGAGTATATTCCATTAGAACAAGGATTAAGACAGAGCGGAAGCTTTGTGGGGGGTGCGGGCGTCAAGCTCCGAGAGTATATTCCATTAGAACAAGGATTAAGACGCTAGCCCGCTAGTCGAGGTTGAACGACTGCGTGTCTCCGAGAGTATATTCCATTAGAACAAGGATTAAGACTTAGTTGCTCTGAATATCGCAAGAGCCGTGCGCCTCCGAGAGTATATTCCATTAGAACAAGGATTAAGACACCCCGACGCGTGGTGGCCACCACGCATCTTACTCTCCGAGAGTATATTCCATTAGAAATCACATCTTAAACTAGCGGCAGACTGGGGTAACTGTAGTCCCTGGAAGGCGCTACGTGTTTTTGGTGCAGCCTTAGAACAGCGCAATGCGGAGGGCGGCGTGTTAAGTGCTGCCACTGGCTTCAGCCCCTAGGAAAATGTTCGTGCTTATTTAACGCCCGGGACTCGCACCACGGGCTAGCTTACTGCGCCCGCATTGGGACTTCGTTACCGCGCAGACTGTAGTTTGAGATGAAATTTCTCATATCTCGTCTGCGGGGTGTGGAAATCCCTAAGCGCAATACGAGTTCTTAGCGATTAGCTTAGAACTTGCGCGACGCATAGCTTCGAGGAAAGACGCCCGGCCCGGGCATATCGTTTGTCACAATCGTCAGAAATTGTCGAGAATTATTTTCTTTGTCGAGGATTGTCTGAATTGTCAAGAATTGTCGTAATTGTCGTAACCTCAAAACCTCCCGTCAACTGTGAACTGTTAACTGTGCACTGTGAACTGATTTAAGATTGAGCACTGTGAACTGATTTTGTTTCACGTGGAACATATTGAAAAATAAGCACTTAGCCCCGATTTACCAACATACGGATTACCCTTTTGTCAATAAACGCCCCTTTTCGCCACATAAGTTCCACAATTATCAACACCCATGTCAGTAATCGCCCAAAAACCTGTGCGTAACCTGTCAGCCCACCTGTCAACACCCGTCGATAACTCCTCCCCACTCAGACCCCTGTCAGTAACCGCGCCTCTTATCATAAAGTTATCGCCACCAAATACCCCACTTATCAACACCGACAATCCACGCCGACAACCTGTCAGTAACATTATCAACAACTGACAACCCATCTGTCAACTCACTGAAACTCACCCCACATCCCTGCCGCCCCGAAACTCACCCATGTCAATAACCCCACCAGCCCCTGTCAGTAGACCCAAACGCCCTCCCCGCCACAAACCACCTTTACCAACACCACCAACAGACTATCATTATCATTATTTATCTCTAAAGTATTTAATAGATTAATAATATAATAGACGGCGCCTCAACAGTTCTCAGTTATCAGTTCACAGTTAATGGTATTTTGGGATGTGATTTCTCTCAAACATTTTTTATGTTTTTTCCAACATTTAATTTAACACCCGGGGCTCGCACCCGGGCTAACTTACCACGCCCGCGTTGGGGCTTCGTTACCCCGCAGACCGTAATTTGATATTAAATTTGTCCCAAATCCCGGTTCGAGGCGCTATGTTAACCCGGCAGGCGATTAGAGTTATTAGCGGTCAGCTTAGAACCGTGCGATGCGGAGCTAGGCGCGGTATGTGCAGCCCGGGCATTAGCCCTGGGGAGGATAAAGGTAAGAGTTGTCGAAAATTGTCCCCATTGTCAAGAATTGTCGTATCTCAAAACTCCATAAACTGTTAACTGCGCACTGTGAACTGTGAACTGATTAAGGGTTGCCATTTGACAGCGATTTTTACTAAGTTTGTACCCTAAAATCCATATCTCCCCTCACAAGGGCGCCAAGGCGCCCCAAAAACGACCTCAGACAACGACAATGACAAAGCAAGAATGGCTCCAGAAGGGCTACGTCTCAGAGCCCATACCCGAGGGCACGGACCTCGTGGCCGAAATACGTCGCCTCAAGGATGAGAAAGGCGCGCTCCTCATGGCACACTACTACCAAGTGGGCGAGATTCAGGACATCGCCGACATCATAGGCGACAGCCTTGCTCTCGCGCAAAAAGCCGTAGGAGTAAAGAACGACATCATCCTCCTCGCCGGGGTCCACTTCATGGGCGAGACCGTCAAGATCCTCAACCCCGACAAGAAAGTCCTCATACCCGACTTCAACGCTGGCTGCTCCCTCGCGGACAGCTGCCAACCCGCCGACTTCGCCCAGTTCCTCGCCGAGCACCCCGACCATAAGGTCATAAGCTACGTCAACACCTCGGCCGAGATCAAGGCCATGACCGACGTCGTCGTCACCAGCACCAACGCCCTCAAGATCGTCAGCAGCTTCCCTCAGGACGCCAAGCTCATTTTCGGCCCCGACCGCAACCTCGGCTCCTACATCAACGCGCAGACCGGCCGCCATATGCTCCTCTGGGATGGCGCCTGCCACGTCCACGAGCAGTTCTCGCTCGAGAAGATCCTCGAAATCAAGCGCCAGTTCCCCGACGCGCAGCTCATCGCGCACCCCGAGTGCAAGCACCAGATCGTCGTCCTGGCCGACTACGTCGGCTCCACGGCAGCCCTCCTCAGCTATATCGGCAAGAGCTCCGCCAAGCGCTTCATCGTGGCCACCGAGAGCGGCATCCTCCATCAGATGCAGAAGAGCTACCCCGACAAGGAGCTCATCCCAGCCCCGCCTATGGACTCCACCTGCGGCTGCAACAACTGCAACTATATGAAGCTCAATACCCTCGAGAAGATTTACCTCACACTCAAGTACGAGTGGCCCGAGGTGACAGTCGATCCCGAAGTGGCCCGCAAGGCACGCCGACCCATCGACGCCATGCTCGAGCTCTCCCGTAGCTTCGCCAAGTAGATAAATTTTACCCATCAAAATATTTTATCCCTCCCGCCTATGATTAAAATTCTACTTGTTGAGGACAATGAGATATCCCAGAAGATGATGTACTACACCTTCCGCCACGTCGGACTGACATCCGACCTCGCCACCGATGGCTTCGAGGCCGTGCGCATGGCCACAGAAGGCAACTACGACGTCATCCTCATGGACATTATGATGCCCGGTATCGACGGCTACGACGCCACGGCCCGGATCCGTGAGCACGAAGCCACATCCGGCCACAAGTCCATAATCATCGGCCTCACTGGCAACGTCTACGACAGCGAAAGGAAAAAATGCATCGAAGCCGGCATGGACTCTTATATGACCAAGCCCTTCGATATCGACGTCTTCCGCATCGAGCTCTCCCACTTCGGTCTCTCTATCGACTGACGGGGTGGGTGACTTGCATCGGTTTCATTTTAGAATTCCGCGACTCCAATAATATCACTACGCCTTGGACATAAGGAAAGAGAACGAGATACCCGACCAGGAGCTCGACCGTAAGCTCCGACCCCTGACCTTCGACGACTTCACGGGTCAGAGCGCCGTCGTGGACAACCTGCGCATCTTCGTGGCTGCCGCCAAGATGCGCGGCGAGCCCCTCGACCATACCCTTCTCTACGGCCCCCCGGGCCTCGGCAAGACAACTCTCTCCGCCATCATTGCCAACCAGTTGGGCGTCTCCATGAAGACAACCTCGGGCCCCGTCATCGACAAGCCTGGCGATCTAGCCGGCCTCCTTACGAGCCTCGAGCCCAACGATGTGCTCTTTATCGATGAGATACATCGCCTCAGCCCTGTCGTCGAGGAGTATCTCTACTCCGCCATGGAGGACTTCAAGATAGATATCATCATCGACAAAGGCCCTGGCGCGCGCACCATCCAAATCGACCTCAACCCCTTCACACTCGTCGGCGCCACCACGCGTAGCGGTCTGCTTACTAGCCCTCTCCGCGCCCGATTCGGCATCAAGTGCCACCTCGAGTATTATGATGTGGACACCATTGCCAAGATCGTACGCCGCGCCGCCTCCATCCTCAAGGTTACTATCGACGAGGACAGTTGCCACGCCATAGCCCTCCGCAGCCGCGGCACGCCACGTATCGCCAACTCCCTCCTCCGCCGTGTCCGCGACTTCGCGCAGGTGATAGGCGACGGCCACATCGAGAAGACCATCACGGAGCGAAGCCTCAACGCCCTCAATATCGATGAGTTCGGTCTCGACGACCAGGACATCAAGATCCTCCTCACCATCATCGACAAGTTCGGCGGCGGCCCCGTGGGCGTATCCACCATTGCCACGGCCGTCGGCGAGGACCCCGGCACCATCGAGGACGTCTATGAGCCCTACCTCATCCAGAGCGGCTTCATCAAGCGCACGCCCCGCGGCCGTGTCGTTACCCGTCTCGCCTACGAGCACACAGGCCGCACAGGTTACCGCGACGACGGGCCAAACCTCTTTAACTACGACCAATCAGTTAACAGTTAACGTTAGCAATTAGCAGTTTACAGTTAATCCAGTGATCAGTTAGCGATGATTTTCGGTCTGCAATAACTTGGGGTTTTTCGTCTCAAAATATCGTCAACTGTTAGCAGTGCACTGTGAACTGTTTTAAGACTGAGCACTGTGAACTGAATAGTAGTCAACAAAGCAAAGTAATGGGAAAACTTAAATCCCTGGCCAGCGACACTGTCGTCTACGGCCTTAGCACAATCCTCAGCCGCCTCATCGGATGGCTCATGATGCCCCTCTACGTCCGCATCGTCTCCCAATCCGTCTACGGCACTTTCTCCTACGTCTACAGCTGGATTGCCATCCTCCTCGTGGTCGTGACCCTCGGCTTCGAGACAGGCTATTTCCGCTTCGCTACGGACAACAATCGCGACCGCCTCCTCGGAACTCTCAGCAAGAACGTCTTTCTCTTCGGCCTCGTGGTGGTCCTCGCCTGCTGCTTCTTCCCATCGGGCGTATGCGGTCTCCTCGACTTCGATTTCGGTGCCTCCAGCGGCACGTATCTCATCATAATGGCCATCATAGTCCTCTTGGACTCCTACAACGCCATTTTCTTCGCCGAACTGCGTTACCTCCGTAAGTCGCTCACGTATGCCCTCCTGCGCCTCGTACAGGTGGTCATAAACGTCCTCCTTACGGTCTTCTTCCTGCTCTACCTTCGTCATGTCGATGGCTTCTTCTCGACAGTCGACGACATCACGTATATGATGCTCGCCAACCTCGCCGGTTCGCTCTTCAGCACACTGTGGTTCATACCGCGCATTGTGGCCGTTACGCCCTTCACGGATCGTGACCTCCTCCGCAAGGCTCTCATATACAGCCTTCCGCTCGTCGGTATGGGCTTCTTTGGTCAGGCGAATACCAATATCGAGAAGATCCTCATTAAGCATCTCGACCCTTCGGCTGACCCCTTGGCGTCGCTCGGCGTATATGCTGCTTGCTACAAGATTGGCGTACTTATGAGCATCTTCACTCAGAGTTTCCGCATGGCCTTCGAGCCCTTCTTCTTCAAGGAGAATAAGGACCGCGCCAAGACGGATATCTACGGCCCCGCCCTCAAGTGGTTCGTCTACTTCGGCTTGCTCATCTTCGCGGGCGTCATGCTCTTCATGCCTATCCTCAAGCATATCCTGCCCGAGGATTACTATGGCGGCACGGTCATCATCCCCTGGATACTTATCGGCCAGCTCTTTTTCGGTGTCTACTACTCCCTCTCGTTGTGGTATAAGCTTACGGATCGCACCTATTGGGGCATCATAATGAGCGCCATAGGTTTGGCTGTCAACACGGCGATGAACTTCATACTCATTCCCCGAATGGGCTATATTGGCGCGGCGTGGAGCACTTTCGCAGGCTATGCCGTCATGATGATGGTCACTTATATCCTCGGTCAGCACTTCTTCCCTGTCGAGTATCCTGTGCGTCGCCTCATCTTCGTGGGACTCGTCGTTATAATCTTCGTCATGGGTGTGTCGATGACTCTCGAGTCTCTTGGCGCCGTCTGGCCCGTCGTCTCCATTGTGGCGGGCTTGGCCGTCGTCGGCTTTATCGGCCTCGTGGAGCGCAAGGAGGTTATGCCAATGATAAACAAGATTTTACGCAGAAAGTAAATATACATTCCCTGTCTACTGTTGTCTTAAAAAAACGATAGCGGGGGTTTCTTTAGCCCCGAAGGGGCGAGATAAGTTATCATAGGGTGCGAGCCCTATGCAGCGTTTAATAGCAAATTCCCTAAGCCTTATGCGCCTGAAGATAATAAACAAGAGCACGAACCCCATGCCCGCCTACGCCACCCCAGGCTCCGCGGGTCTCGACCTCCGTGCCAACATCAGCGGCAATGTCACCCTCGAACCCCTCGACCGCGCCATTGTCCCCACTGGCATCTACATCCAGCTCCCCGAGGGCTACGAGGCGCAAATCCGCCCCCGCAGCGGCTTGGCAGCCAAGAACGGCATTACGGTACTCAACTCGCCTGGCACCATCGACTCCGACTACCGTGGCGAGATATGCGCCATCCTCGTCAACCTCTCCCGCGAACCCTTTACCATCCATTCCGGCGACCGCGTCTGCCAAATGGTCATTGCCCGAGTGGAGCAAGCCGAGATTGAGCCCGTTGAAGTTCTCGACGAAACTGAGCGCGGCAATGGCGGCTTCGGCCATAGCGGAATCAAATAACATTTCCTCTCGATGAAATACAAATCCCTCATACTTACCCTGATAACCCTCTCGGCGGCAACCATATACCCCGCCGAGGCCCAAATATCATATGGTAATGGCGGCTCTCAGAGATTCCAGTCCGACTTGAGCGACCCGCGCTC
Source organism: Eggerthellaceae bacterium (assembly GCA_963631865.1). Lineage (GTDB taxonomy): Bacteria > Bacteroidota > Bacteroidia > Bacteroidales > Marinilabiliaceae > W3P20-009. The sequence continues at coordinate 5,745 of CAVGTO010000023.1, read as the reverse complement.
AATGGACCGCGAACTCTTCGACACCTATTACCTCAATGCCATTCAGGCCAAGCTCGAAGGCGACTACAACACTGCGATCGACATGCTCAAGGCGTGCCGCAAATTAGACCCCAACAACCCCGCCATCTACTATGAAATGGCGCAAATCCTAGCCGGCGCGCGCAACTTCGAATACGCCGCCCAATATGCCCAGGAGGCCGTTAAGGTAGACACCACGAGCAACTGCCAATACGTCGAGACCGCCATATCCTACCTCATTGCGGCCAACCAACTCTCCGACGCCATACCTCTCTACGACACCCTCATAGTCCGCAAACCCAACGACGCCAACCGCAATATCCTCATGAAGGCCGCCGTACAGCAAGCGGCTGGCAGGGTCCAGGAGAGCCTCAAGACCCTCGACGCCATCCACACCGAAGACCAGTCCTTCCTCATCGACGCCGGCATATCCCGCGCCACGGGATACCGCGCCCTCGGCAAGACCAAGCAGGAAAAGAAGATCTTCAAGTCCCTCATCGCCAAATACCCGCAGAACGCCAAGCTCAATTTTGAGTACTCAAGGTATTTCTACAACATCAAGGACTACGACAACTCCATCGAGTATTGCCGCCGCGCCACTCAGTTGCCCGATGGCGAGATGTATAACTTCGTCCTTGCCGATATCTATCTTGGCCTCAAGATGGACAGCCTTTTCGCTCAGACCGACCTCAATGCCTTTGCCAATCCCAATATTGCCGTAGAGAGCAAGACTCAGCGACTTTTCGATGTCCTCAACCGCCCCGATCAGATGATGACAAGCGCGAATTGGCGCGGTCATTACGACCGTGTTTTCTCTTCGCTGCTCGGACTCTATCCCGATGATGAGACCGTTGTCTCCATGGCGCAGAATTATTATTCAACCACGGGTCGAGACGACAAGGGTTTCCGTCTCCTGACATCCTACGTCGATCGCAACGCCGGCAACGATTATATCTGGCGCAATATCCTCTTCCGCATCCAGACCAGCAATGGCGACAGCGCATCTCTCGACTCCCTCGTCAGCTACTCATGCCGCGCTTGCCAGGACATCCCGACGGACCCCTTCTACGTCCTCATCAACGCTCAGTCGCTCCAGATGTCCTCACGCTATTCTGACGCCCTAAAACGCTACGGCGAAGCCTTCTCCACCTACGACAATAATCGCTCCAAGGAGACCGACAGCCAGCGAACCCTCTGCCTCCACGGTATGGCGCAATGCTATTCGCAACTCGACAGCACCGCCGAGGCCTTTGCCGTCTACGAGCAACTCCTCTCCGAGGACCCCAACGACGCCGTGGCCCTCAACAACTACGCCTACAAACTGGCTCAGATGGACTTAAGTCTCGACCGCGCCGAGAAGATGAGCCAGCGCTCCCTCAAGAGTGAGCCCCTCAACGGAACTTACTTGGACACCTACGCGTATATCCTCTTCCGCCAGGGCCGCTATGTCGAAGCCCTCTTCGTTATGGAACGTTGCGCCGACGCCACGGGCTCAGACGTCTCCGCCGAGATGCTCGACCACTATGGCGACATTCTCAACGCCAACGGCCGCCGCTCCGAGGCCATCGATAAATGGAAAAAGGCACTCGAACTCGACCCCGACAACCAGGAGATACAGTCGAAAATCAATAACAATTGACAACGCCTTACAATTGACAAAGGCGGGAATTCGTCTGCGGGGTGACCGTAAATCGTGCGATGCTGGGTATTTTTTCTACCGTTATCTCCCCGGGCTTATCCCGGGGATCTACACGCAAGAAATCACCAATTTACCCCACGGCCCCAAAACATAGTAACTGTGAACTGTTAACTGTGCACTGAGAACTGAAATTACTTCCTCATGAACCTCCCCAAAATACCATCCCATTGTCAATTGACAAGGTTTCTCCTGCTGATTATAGTCCTCTCTCTCTCAGGCTGCCGCTCCGCGCGCATCGAGTCCGAGAGCAGCAATTCCGCCCTCACGACCAAGAAGAGCGAAGTCCTGGACTTCCTTTCTGTGGCCGAGAGCCGAGTCGAGGCCACTAGTTACGAGACAAAGAACGCCAAGGCAGCCGTTACCTACGGCACCACCAACGTAAGCGTACGATCCAACGTTACCTTCACCGAGGGCCAAACGACCACCATTACGGCCCGATTAGTCTTTCCCCCTGTAAGTGTAGGCAAAGTGGAGATTAACGGCCGTAAAATAGCCGTCACGAGCAAATATCTCGACAAGATTCCCTCCATCACGGTGCCCGATGGCTTCAACTCCTACGTCCAGGCAGCCCTCCTCGGCAACGTACCCAAAATATACGGCTATTTTGGCGACAAAGACTTCTCGAACTTCAATATCTCCCTTTCTTCGGGCGACGTATATGAGCTCTCCCGTGCCGAGCAAGGCATATCTGTCCGCATGGGCGTCAACGGCTCTGACCACACGCTCAGCTACCTCCGCATCGTCTATGGCGGCTACGACATTTCCCTCGAAGCCACAGCGTATGAGCGTTTCAGCGGCAAACTCCTCCCCTCGGCGTTCAACGTGACCATCAAATCGGCAAAAGAGAACGCAAAGCAACCCTCTGGCAAACTCGAAATCCAAATTTCGGATGTAACTTTGCTCTCCAAATAGTTGGATATTGTCTTCGGATCATATCCAACTAAATCCCAGTCTCGGGGGTGTCTCGTAGAATTTTTTTGTTTAAAGGAATTCTTATAAGGCAATCCGGCATCCCCCCAACCTAACCACCAATATTGCAACCTGCAACCCGTTAGCTGTTACTCGTTAACTGTTAACTGTTAACTGTGCATTGTGAACTGTAAACTGATACTTGCCCTCCTCTTCGTTCCCTTCGTGGCCGAGGCTCAGACAGAGAAGAAATCCCTGGAAGACCTCAACCGCGAGAAGGCCCGTCTGCAGTCCCTCATCGAGCAGAACAACAAGATGATGGACGAATATAAGACCCGCAAGAACAATGAGATGATGCGCATATCGATGGTGGACACTAAGATAAGCAAACGCCGTCAGCTCATCGAGCTCTATAACAGCGAGATTGACACATACAACGCCCAGATCCGCACCCTCAACACGCAGATCGACTCCGTAACCAAAGTCATCAAGCGACAGAAAGAGGACTATGCCGAGATCCTCCGCTCTATCCAGAGCCACGGCAGCAGCTACTCCCCCCTCGCCCTCATTCTCTCCAGCAAGAGCTTCAACCAGAGCTACCGTCGCTACCTCTTTATGAGGCAATATTCCGACTACCGCCGTGCCCAGTTTGAACGCCTGGAGCAGAGCAAGACGGAGCTAGCGCAACTCAAGACTAACGTCTCCGACAAACTCCAGTCCATCAATGCCGTCCTCGGCAAGATTCAGACTGAGACCTCGGCCCTAAACGTCGAGTTGGCTGCGCGACAGAACAACGTTAACCAGATCAACAAGAGCCAAGGCGACCTCGAGAAGCAAATCCAAAAGGCGCAGGCCCAAAGCCGAAAGGTGGAGGATATGATCGTGGCCGTAATCCGTGAGGAGGCCGAGCGTGCGCGCCGAGAGGCCGAGGAGGCCCGCAGAAAGGCCGAGGAGGAGGCTAAAAAGAAAAAGGCGACTACTTCTACATCCAAGCCCGAAAAGGTCAAAAAAGAGGTCTCTGAGCCCCTTTCCGACCGGATGGACGACAACAAGGGTCGCCTCCCGTGGCCTGTCCGCAGCTTTGTCGTCACCAGCACCTTCGGTGAGCACGATCATCCCCTTGTCCCGCAAATCCGTATCAGCAACAACGGCGTGGATCTCGACATCCTTGGCAGCAAGGATATTCACCCCGTCCACAAGGGTAAAGTCAGTCGCATAATCATCATCCCTGGCGGCTGCGCCACAATCATCGTCCGCCACGGCGACATCCTAACAGTCTATTCCAACCTCTCCGAGGTCTTCGTCAAGAAGGACCAGGACGTTGACGTTTATACCAACCTCGGCCGCATATACACGGGCGACGGCATCAACTCCAACATTCTCCATTTCGAGCTCTGGAAGGGTGAGGTCAAGCAGGACCCCGAACTCTGGCTCCGTAAGCAGTAGGAGGCGGAACGGACTATACGAACAGAACGTACTAGAAACAACTATCAACATTATTCGGTATATTCGCGTATCAACGTTTGCAGCCTGATGCAAACAAAATACCGGTAACGCCGTATAAGCACACACTTATTAAGTATTTAAAAGATTCGCAAACGCATTCACGCAGGTAAATGAATACGATTAATTTGGATGAGACCCTCGACCTTGTGTCCGAAATGGACAGCATTAGCAAGGTCGAGAAGACTGTAGATAGTCAATTGCAGATACTGAGTATAGACGATGATGTCTATGGTCGGTATATGGTCTCTGTAGTCGAGTGCGTAAACAACGCTATAGTCCACGGCAATAAACAGGACCCAAACAAAAAGGTCCATGTCCATTTCCATATAACAAACGAGCGCATTGAGGTGACCGTAAAGGACGAGGGAGAGGGTTTCGACCCCGACTCACTGCCCGACCCAACTGTCGAGGAGAATATTACCAAGGAGTGCGGACGAGGCATTTTCCTTATGCGCAATCTTACCGACGAACTAAAGTTCGATGACGGTGGTCGCACCGTCACGATGATTTTCAACCTGCAGCAGTGATTAGCTTTGAATCTGAGGACACGGATTTCCGCCCGAAAGGAACACTCCTCCTCAAGCAATGGATTAAGAAAGTAGTTGATAGCTACGGCTTTAAGACGGGCGACCTTACCTACATTTTCTGCTCCGACGACAAGATTATCGAGGTAAACCGCCAATATCTCCAGCACGACTATTACACCGACGTCATAACATTCGACTATGACGAGAACGGCGTGGTAAGTGGTGATATGTTCATCTCCGTTGATACTGTTCGCACAAACGCCGAGCAGTTCGCCCCCTCTTTTGAGGACGAGATGAACCGCGTCATCATCCACGGAGTCCTCCATCTCTGCGGTCTCAAGGACAAGGCTCCTGAGGACGAGAAGAAGATGCGCGCCGCCGAGGAGAAAGCCCTGGCTATGCTCCGCGACCTTATTGCCGAGAAGGAAGAGAAGAGATTGGCAAAGAAGGCTCAGCAGGCGAAGTAATAGGGTAGGGGCGAAATGCTTCGCTTAATTCGCCAAATTATATTGACCAACAAGATATTATATACGCCCAAAGGATACTTTCCCTTGGGCGTTTTTCTTTTTTTGTTTGCAAGACAATGAATTGTCTTAATTGTCAAGGATTGTCTCGGTTGTCATAGATTTTCCTAATTGTCTAAGATTGTCTCATTTGTCGAGAATTGTCGAGGATAGTTATTGTCAAACTTAGTCGTTTAAAATACTAACGCAAACTGTGAACTGTGCCCTGTGCACTGTTAACTGAAAATATGCTTTTCGAATACGATATAATTGTAGTGGGCGCTGGCCATGCCGGTTGTGAGGCAGCCACGGCAGCTGCCCGGATGGGGATGAGAACCCTCCTCATTACCCTCGACCTCACCAAGGTCGCCATGATGAGTTGCAATCCCGCGGTTGGTGGAATTGCCAAAGGACAAATCGTGCGCGAGATTGACGCGCTCGGCGGCATGATGGGTAAGGTCACCGACGAGACTTCAATCCAGTTCCGCATGCTCAACATGAGCAAGGGTCCAGCCATGTGGTCGCCACGTTCGCAGTGCGACAAGACCCGTTTTTCGCTCGTTTGGCGCAAAAAACTCGAGTC